>DATIXO010000321.1:0-20409 GCA_035518495.1 Streptosporangiaceae bacterium | reverse complement strand
CTGGCCGGCGAGGCGGCCGCGCCCACCACCATCGCCGTGCCCACCGACAGCAGCACCATCCCGCCCCGGTACAAAAACGCCGAGTACTCACTGGTGCGCACGATCAGCACCGCGATCACGGCGAGCCCGGTGACCCCGATGGCATCGAGAATCCACCGGGCGCCCTCGGCGACTTCGGTGCCCAGCAGTCGGCTGGGCCAGACAATGGCCAGCGCCGCGCCGATCAGCACCGCGAAGGCGCGGGTGTCGGTGCCGTCATAGACCCGCGTCGGGTCATAACCGGGCTGGTAGAGCAGCGCCATCGCCACCGCCGAGACGGCGGCGAGCAGCAGCGTCGCCAGGGCGAGTTTGGTGAATCCCCAGGGCCGCCCGCGCACCCAGCGCAGCCCGAGCCACAGCAGCCAGGGCCAGATCAGGTAGAACTGCTCCTCCACCGCCAGCGACCACAGATGGCCAAGCGGCATCGGCGGGGCGAACTGGGCGAAGTAGGAGCTGTGCTGGGCGATCAGCCACCAGTTGCTCACGTAGGCCACCGAGGAGAGCACCGCGCCGCGGATGGCCGGCAGCTGGCCACGGTCCAGCAGCGTGACCCAGGCGGCGACCACCGCCAGCATCACGAACAGCGCGGGCAGCAGCCGCCGCGCCCGCCGTCGCCAGAAATCAGCCAGCCGCATCCTGCCAGTGGTCTCCCACTGGCTCAGTAAGAGGTCGGTGATGAGATAGCCGCTGAGCGTGAAGAAGACACCCACCCCGAGCAGGCCGCCGGGGGCCCAGCCCAGGCCCAGGTGGTAGGCGACAACGGCCAGCACGGCCAGGGCACGCAGCCCGTCCAGGCCGGGCATGTACCGCTGGCCACTACGGACCGGCTCGGGCATGACCTCCTCCGCCTGGCCACCGCCACCAGGCGGCGGTACCCCGCACGGGCCGCCTCGCCGGGAACGGTGCCTGGTGAACGTTGAGCTGAGCCCGCTCACTACGTTCAGGCATGGTAAAACGCTTGCCCAATGTGCGACGGTAATCCCCGGATTTCCCAGTGTCACCAGGACTCGCGGCCCACGGCCGGATCAATTCGATCCTCCCCGGTGAACGGGGACGTGGCAGCGGCCTGTGCCGGGTGACCCGGGCCTGCGCCACGTCCCCGTCCGCCCCGGTCAGATGAGGCCGTCCACCTGGTGGACGTCGCCGCACGGCACTCCCAGCGCGGCGTGGTGCTGGCGGATGGCTTCTTCGTCTGGCCCGTCAAGCAGGCAGTACACCTTGCCAGCGGTGTTGTGGTACAGCTCGACCTGCCGCACGCCGAACCGGTCGGCCCTGGCGTTGCGGGTGTCATCGGCGATCTGCGCGATGGCCTCGGCGGGCAGTTTCAGATCCTCGTGAAAATCCATGAACCGTGCCATGGCGTGCTCCTGTCGTCTGGTCTGGGTGGTGGTTCTGGCCGGCCAGGTGGGCCATGCTCAGGCGGCCACGGTGGCCGGCTTGCGGCGGGCGGACCGGGCCCGGTCCACGAGCACCGCCAGCGTGGCGGCGAGCAGGGCCGCCCCGATGGCGATCAGGGCGATCTGCCAGCCGGGCATGCCGCCGGTGACGACGGTGTGGACCTGGACCACGGGTGTGCCCGGGGCCGGCGGCACCGCCCGGCCGGCGGGCCCACTGTGCCCGGGTGGCAGCGAGGCGAACGCGGGCGTGGCGCCGAAGGCCACCAGGGCGGCGGCCAGGCCTGCCGCCACGGCGGCGAAACGCCGGATGTGCTGGATGGGGTTCATCACGATCTCCTTTGGACTCTTGGGATGAGCTCAAAGTGACCGTATGGCGGCGGCCCTGGTCCCGAATCGGGAGCGGTTCCCCAGTTTTCCCGCGGCGTTCCCTATCTTTCCGCCGCCCTATGTTTCTGCCGCGCCGACCAGTCCGAGCCGGGTGGCGTGGGTGGCGGCGACTTCGCGGGTGGGCGCGTCGAGCTTGGCCAGGACGGCGGAGACGTGGTGGTCAACGGTCTTGGTGGAGATGAACAGTTTGGCGGCGATCTCGGCGTTGGTGTGCCCGGCGCAGATCAGGTCGAGCACCTCCCGTTCGCGCCGGGTCAGCCCGAGCGGGTGCGCCCGGGTCGCGGTGCGGGGGCCGGCCGGGATGGACCGGATGCCGAGGCGGCGCATCTTCTGCCGGGTGACCTGCGCGGCAGCCGAGGCGCCCAGGCCGGTGAAGATCTTCAGCGCCTCGCGCAGCTCGCTCTCCTGGCCGGCGTCGTGCAGGGCGAGGGCGGCCTCATAGGGGCAGCCCAGGCTGGTCCACAGCCGGGCCGCTCCCTGCCAGTCGCCCTCGGCCTGCAGCCGGTAGGGCTCGGCCAGCTCACCGCGCGGCGGCCGGCGCGAACCGGTGCGCCGCAGCCACACGGCGGCCTCCCCGCGGTCCCGGGCGCCGCACCGGGCACAGAGGTCATCGGCTACCTCGGCGTCGCGTGCGGCTGAGTCCAGCTTGCCCTCCAGCCAGTAGGCCTCGGCGCGGGCCAGCCGGGCCGGGACAATCCACTGGGGCTCGCCGGTCCCGTCAGCCGCCGTCACCGCTTCGTCGAGGTAATCCCGGGCCCCGGCCTCGCCCCGGCGCGCCCGGATCTTGCCCAGGCTCATGAGCGAATTGATCCGGTTGATCGGCGAGGCGCCGCTTCCGGTGAGCAGCTCGACGCAGAGCGACGCCGACTCATCCCAGCGGCCCATCTTCTCCAGCATGCCGGTCCGCTCGCCCCGCAGGCAGGTGCCGTAGGTGCCGATGTCGTGCTCGTCGCAGTAGGCGACGGCTTCCGCGAAACACCGGTCGGCCTCATCGAAACGCAGCTGCTGGCAGTAGTTCGCATGCATATTCGCGTAGGCGCGGCCCGCCTGCGCCTGCAAGCGCCCGGAGACCGCGATCTCCAGCGCCCGCTGCATCAGCGCGGCCCACTCGCCGCCCTGGAGCGACATGGCGCAGGCCTCGGTGTCGAGCGCGTCGCTGAGCACCTCAGGCAGGCCGAGCGACCCGGCGAGCGCCCCTGCCCGCTGCGCCAGCTCGATCGCGGCGCCGGATTGGCCCTCTTCCATCCGGTCGGCCGCCAGGTTGGCGGTCGCCCGGGCCAGCTCGGCGCTCGGCCCGAGCGGCTCGAGGATCGCCACCGCGGCCTCGATCGCGGCGTTCGCCTGGGCGCCGCGGCACAGCCGCCACATCGTGTGCGAGAGATGCCGCAGAGTGCCGCCCTGGCCCAGCGGGTCACCGGTCTGCCGCCACAGTGCGAGCGCAGCCTCACCGGCGGCCACGGCGTCGTCCCACCGGTCGAGCAGCCCCAGCTCGTAGGCGAGCCCGTCATACAGCCCGGCAACCGTCGCCGGGTCCACATCGGCGGCGAAGCGCAGCGCCCGCTCGGACTGCGCGGCCGCCTCCCGGTGCGACGCCAGCTCAGCCGCGCGGCGCGCCGCAGACGATGCATAACGGAAGACGGCGGGACCGTCGCCCGCCCCCTCGGCATGGAAGGCCATCCGGGCGTCGTCCGCACACCCGAGCGAGCCCAGGGCCGCGAGGATCCGGGCGTGGATGGCGGCGCGGCGGTGCGCCGGGATCGCCTGTTCCACCGCCAGCCGGGCGATCTCGTGCCGGAACCTCAGCCGTCCGCCATCCCCGGCGAGCAGCCCGGACGCGAGGATCTCGTCCACGGCCCGCGCCGGGCAGGCCGTCACCGCCTCGATCAGCCGCAGGTCACTGCGCGTGCCGATCAGCGCCGCTGCGTCCAGCACCTCGCGGGACTCGCCGCCCAGCCGCACGGCGCGCGCCAGCACCGCGTCGCGTGCCACCGCCGGGACCTCGCTCATCCCGGCCTGTACCACCTCGGTGACGTAGAAGGGGTTCCCGCCCGTCAGCCGGTACAGCTCGGCCGCGTCCAGCCCGCTCGCGCCGGCCAGGACCCGCACCGCGTCCGCCGACAGGGGCGCGAGCTCGATGCGCCGGGTCGACCGCTGCCGGGAGATCTCCCCGAGGGCGACGCGAAGCGGGTCGCTCGCGGCCAGGTCCTCGTCCCGGTAGGTGGCGACCAGCAGCACACGCGCGTCGCGGAGCCGGCGGCCGAGGAACCGCAGCAGGTCCACGGTTGCCTCATCGGCCCAGTGGACGTCCTCGATGACGACCACGTCCAGCGCCTGCGGCTCGCTGACCTGGCGCAGCAGCGCGCCGAACAGGTCTTCGCGGGGGGCGCCGGCCCGGCACAGCCGTTCCAGTTCCCCGCCGAGCTCGGCGGCCAGGTCGAACAGGGGCCCCAGCGGGCGCGGGGTGAACAAGCCGTCACAGGCCCCCCATGACCAGCGTGCGTCCAGCAGGTCACTGTGCAGCCATTCCACCAGCGCCGACTTGCCGATGCCGGCCTCGCCGGCCACCAGTACCAGCCGCCCGTCGCCCTGCCGTGCCTGCTCCGCATAGGCGGCCAGCGACGCCAGCGACTGCCCCCGCTCCAGCAACTGCATGATCACAGTCTCACCGCGGCCAGGCCAATTTGCCAACTCTTGACGCTGGCATGACCGCATGATCGAGCGGTGCCGGGCTGGGGGTCAGGCCTCCCGCGAACCCGGATGCCAGCGGATGCCGATCGTGCCCTGCGCTGCCGCCACCCCGCTGCGCCCACCGCCCCGCCCCCGCAGCACATAGGCGAAGGCCACCGCGATGGCAGCACCGGCCACCGGCCCGACCAGGTAGGCCCACCACGCGGTCCAGTCGTTGAGCACCAGGGCGGGCCCGAGCGAGCGGGCCGGGTTCATCGACGCGCCGCTGACCGGCGATCCCCACAGCCCTGCCAGTGCTATGTAGCTGCCCACACCGAGGGCGGCCAGCGGGCCGACCTGCTGAGCACCTGAGGCGGTGCCCAGGATCACGCTCACCAGGCCGGTGGTCAGTACCAACTCCCACAGCATCGCGGTGGTGGCCGAGATGCCGGGCCCGGGCAGGGTCAGGCCCGCGGTGCCCTGCTTGCCGATCAGCCCCCACAGCAGCAACGTGGCCAGGATGGCACCGAGGAACTGGGCAATGACGTAAGCGGGGACCCGCTTCCACGGGAAGTCGCCCCGCAGTGCGAAGGCAAAACTCACCGCCGGGTTGAGATGTGCGCCGGACACCGTCCCCATGAACAAGATGATCGCGGCCACCATCAGCGCGGGCGCCACCACGCGGGCGGCATAGGGGACCGCATCGCCGCCGAAACGGGCGTTGACCATGCCCCCGCCGACGGCGACAAGAACCAGGAAAAACGTGCCCAGCAGCTCAGAGAACAGGCGCCGTCCCTCGTACCTGTCGTTCCAGAAGTCGAACTCCCTGGCGACCGAGTTCGGCTGCCCCATGGACCGCAGGGCGACTGCGGCATGACGGACCCGGGCCTGCCCGTCGGACTCCGACGGCGCGGCTGGCTCTGCTGGCTCGCTGGCCATCTGGCACCCCTCCCCGGCCGCGCACCTGCGCGTGCCCTGCCACCATTTCAGCCTCCCCTGCCCCGCAGGGCGATCGCATCCCCCGCGGCGGGGGACCGCGCGCGGTGGCATGAGCAGCTGAGCCGCCGGCGGGTGGGCGCAACCGGCTTCGCCACCGGGGGAACCGGCTGCCCGAGCGAGCCGTCCAAGCTCTGTGGTGACCACGATGCGATGGCTTGGCCCGCGGGCCCGGTGGCTGGTGCCTGCGGCCGTCGTTGTCCTCGTGTGCGCTGCCTGCGGCGTGCGCCCGGTGGCAACGGGCGCGGCCCGGCCGGCTGGCCCGGCCGCGCTCATCTCCGGCATCGTCGACGCACGGCCGGGATGCCCGGTCGAGGGGCATGACCACGCCCACGCCTGCGGGCCCCGGCCGCTGGGTGATGTCCGGGTCGAGGCCCGGTCCCTGCCCGGCGGGGTGACCGTGAGCACCCGCACCCGCGGCGACGGCCGCTACTCCCTCAGGCTGGGGCGGGGAAGATACGTGCTGGCCGCCGTGACGGGACAGGTGGTCCCGCGCTGCCCTCACGTGCTCGTCTCGGTCGCATCACCGGCGCCCGTCCGCGCCAACATCACCTGCGATTCCGGCATCCGCTGACGCAGGCAGAAGCCGTGAGCGAGCCCTCTTGGGCCCGGCAGCTACCGGCCCTGCTGGCCGTCAGCGGAGCCGGACCTTGAACACACGCGTCCCCCAGTTGAGGGACCGGTTGGTGGTCTGGCTCGACTTCGGCGGGATGTATTCGGTGGCGAGCCACGCCGAGTCCGACGAGCCGTCCGGAACCGCGAAGGAGTAGTCACCCCAGCGCGTCCCCTGCGGGTCGTACGGCCCGGTCCCCGACGCCGCCACCACCAGCCGCCCGAAGTTGGCATGGCCGGCCTTCAGCATGGCGTAGGCGGCGCTCGGGAACCGCTTCTTGCTGGTCAGGGTGAAGACGACCGCCGCATTCCCGGCCGCGTCCGGCTGCACCGACGGGTAGATCTCGTACTGGCCCTTGGAGGCGACGTAGCCCTGGCGGACGATCGACGCGCCGGTGATCCCCGCCGTGCCGAGCGCCGGCTTCACCTCGAACCAGGCGCCGCCCGCGCGGACCAGGCTGTCGCCGGCCGGCTTGAGCGCCGTCGTCAGCTCACCCCAGACCTTGCCGCCGACGTACTGCGTCTCCTGCATCCGGTCATCGCCGGAGTCCAGCTTGCTCTTGGCACCCTTCTGCGGAGCCTGCGGCGGGATGGCGTACTTCTCCGAGTTGATGACGACGCTGGACAGCGTCGGCATGCCGCCCAGGCCGACCTGGTCCCGGTCGGTCATGGCCCACACACCGATGCGGTTGTCACCGGTGCCGTTGAAGTCCAGCGAGCTGAGGAAGTACTCGGCGGCCGGCTTGCCGGTGGACAGGGCTGGCTGCGGCGCAATCGTCTGCTGCCCGTCGATCATCAGGTCGCCGAAGTGCACGAAGTGCGGGCTCGCGGCGCCGGCGATGAGGTCGGACTTGTCGAAGACCCACATCTCCGAGCTGTTGAACTGCGGCCCGAGGATCGAGAACTCGTCAGCGGTGACATACACGTTGGTCTGGTCGATTCCCAGCCTCGGCTGGTCACCGAAGCACGGGCAGCCGTTCCCGCCCGAGTCGGTGGTGTCGATCGAGTACTCGTTCCACAGCCCGAGCGGGTTCGCGCTGTGCCGGACGGCGATCAGCAGGGATGACGCGGTGAACGAGTCGTTCAGGAACAGGATGGTCGCGAACCAGGTATGGGTCGTGCGGTCGAACCAGCAGCGCGGGTCGCTGGTGAATTCCTGGCCACCCACGTTGAACAGGCCGTTGACGTTGAAGGGCCCGCGCAGCGACTTCCCGGCCGTGCTGTAGATGCGGTACGCGGAGTTGACCGGCTCGAGAATGTAGCCGTTGCCCTTGCACAGTCCCTGATCCGGTGGCTCGAACATCTGTTCGTAGTTGGTGAACTGGCTGTCCCGGCTGCCCACGCCATTGAAGTTGACCAGCGGACGGCTGGCGGCCGGCGCCGCGGCCGCCGACACCGGCGCGGCAGCAACGGCTGGCGCAGCGGGCATCGCCTCTGCCGCCTTGAAGTGGCCGGACGGCAGCCGGCGTGCCCCTTTCTGGTGCAGCCGCGCCGCTGGCGGGGCCGCGGCGCCCAGCATGACGCCGGACACCGGCCGGGCCACTCCCGCTGTGCCGTGGTAGAACGTCACCCCGGGAAGCGCGGTGCCTCCTGGGGCGGAAGGCTGCGCCACCGCCGGCGCCAGCCCGGTTGCGATCGTTGCCAGGCCCGCGGCCGCAGCCACACCCAGCCCACGCATGCGCGTCAGCTTCACCCTGGTCCCCCTTCACCTGAAGGCCGTTCCCCCCACACCTTTCTCTCACGGGATGGGCCTCGCGGAAACACCCGATCTCGGCATCCCGGGCGGATGTGCCCGTGCCCCGGGGGATGAGAAGGGAACATGCCTGCTCACGGCCGGATCGCTGGCGGATGAGACGATGGCCGCGTGAGCGCAGGAGCCGTGGAGCCGCGGCACCGCCCCTGTTGACGGCCCGGCCAAACGGCATGATCTTTTGATCGTGGAGGACCTGGCAGCGCCGTTTGGCGCAAAGGAAGCGGAAAGCCTCGCCGCGCTGCAGGCTGGCAACGGCCACCAGCGCGAAACCCCGGCGAGCGGCAGCGGGGAACCGCCCAGCCGGCCCGGACCCGGAAACGTGCCCACCCGGCGCCAGCGCAGGATAATCCAGGTCATCGAGGAATACGCGCGCGACCATGGCTGCTCGCCCAGCAACCGCGAAATCGCCGGCCTGGCGGGCCTGGCCAGCCCCTCCAGCGTCAGCCACCATCTGCGGAAGCTGCGGGCCGCGGGCCTGGTGAGCTACGACGACGCATGCCCGCGCACGGTCCGGGTGCTGCCGCCCGGCCAGCGGGCCACCGGGCCGGCCGATCGAGCCGGCGAGACCCCGGCGGGCACCTGGCCACTGGCCCGCCAGCCGCACAGGGAGACCGGGCTGGACAACGTCGTGTGGGTGCCGGTTGCCGGGCAGATCGCGGCGGGCGGCCCGATCCTGGCCCAGCAGTCGATCGAGGACTACTGGCCGCTGCCCAGGCAGGTGGTCGGCGGGGAGGAAGGGCTCTTCATCCTCAGGGTCGTCGGCGACTCGATGATCGGTGTGGGGATCTTCCCCGGTGACCTGGTGGTGATCCGCCGGCTGTTCCAGCCTCCGCGCAACGGCGACATCGTGGCCGCGACGATCGACGGGTTCGAGCTTGAGGGCACCGTCAAGACGTACAAGAAGGTAGGCCGGCAGGTCTGGCTGATGCCGCAAAACCCGGCCCACACACCGATCCCGGGCGGCAAGGCGGAAATCGCCGGCAAGGTCGTTGCCGTGCTGCGCCAGATCTGAGGCAGGCCAGGCATCACATGTAAGGCCAGGCATCACATGTAGAGGCCGCCGTTCACGGGGTAAACCTGCCCGGTGATGTAGCCGGACTCGGGATCGGCGAGGAATTCCACCACCCGCGCCACCTCGTTCGGCTCGCCGAGCCGGCCGACCGGGATGCGGGTGACGATCTTGTCCATGACGGAGGCGGGAACGGCCGCGGTCATGTCGGTGGTGATGAACCCGGGGGTGACGGTGTTGACGGTGATTCCCTTGCTGGCGGTCTCCAGGGCCAGGCTCATCGTCAGGCCGAACATCCCGGACTTGGCGGCGGCGTAGTTCGCC
The DNA here is from genome assembly GCA_035518495.1 of Streptosporangiaceae bacterium. GTDB lineage: Bacteria > Actinomycetota > Actinomycetes > Streptosporangiales > Streptosporangiaceae > UBA9676. The sequence goes on along the minus strand of DATIXO010000321.1, from coordinate 11,225 downwards.
TGCCCGAACCCGCCCGCAGAGCCGATGACCGAGGAGATGTTGACGATCCGCCCGTAGCCGCGGTCGAGCATGTGCTGCAGGATCGCCTGGGACAGGTAGAACGCGCCGGAGAGGTTGACGTGAATGACCTTGTCCCATTCTTCCGGGGTCATCTTCCGGACGGTCTTGTCGACGGTGATGCCGGCGTTGTTGACCAGGATGTCGAGCTGCCCGTGCTGGCCGAGCACCTCGCCGATCACCCGCCGGCAGTCGTTGTCGGAGCCGATGTTGCCCTGGTGGACGGTGACGCCATGGTCGGCGTACTTGCCGCGGAACTGCTCGGCGGCCTCGGCGTTGCTCGAGTAACCGGCGGCCACCGTCACGCCGCGGTTCATCAGCCGTTCGCAGATGGCGAGCCCGATACCGCGGATCCCGCCGGTCACCAGGGCGACCTGCCCGGTCATGTCGGTCATGGTGCTACCTCCTGTTGGTCAGGCCCGCAATGATCAAGCCGGGACCCGGATGACGAGAGCGTCGCCCTGCCCGCCGCCACCGCAAAGGCCGGCCGCGCCGGTCCCGCCGCCGCGGCGGCGCAGCTCGTTGGCCAGGTGCAGGACGATCCGGGCACCGGAAGCGCCGATCGGGTGGCCGATCGCGATCGCGCCGCCGTTGACGTTGACGATGTCGCTGCCGATCCCCAGCTCGCGCATGGACTGGATGGCCACCGAGGCGAACGCCTCGTTGATCTCGAACAGGTCCACCTGATCGACGGTCAGGCCCTGGCGGCTCAGCGCCTTGGTGATCGCGTTGGACGGCTGGGATAGCAGGGACGGATCCGGCCCGGCAACCACGCCATGCGCGCCGATCTCGGCCAGCACCGGCGCGCCCAGCTGGCCGGCCCTGGCCCGGGACATCACCACCACCGCGCAGGCGCCGTCCGAGACCTGCGAGGAGGAGCCGGCCGTCACCGTGCCGTCCGGGGTGAACGCCGGGCGCAGCCTGGCCAGCGTCTCGGCAGTGGTCTCCGGGCGGACGCCCTCATCCTCGGTCACCAGCAGCGGGTCGCCCTTGCGCTGCGGCACCGGGACCGGGACTATCTCGTCCTCGAACACGCCGTTCTTCATCGCCGCCGCCGCCCGGCCGTGTGAGGCCGCCGAGAACGCGTCCTGCTCCTCCCGCGAAATGCCCTTGATCTTCGTGTAGGTCTCGGTGGCCGCGCCCATCCCCAGCTCGTCGAACGTGCAGAACAGCCCGTCGTGCATGGTGGAGTCGACCAGCTCGCCGTTGCCGAGCCGGTAGCCGGCCCGCGCCCCCGGCAGCAGGTGCGGCGCGTTGGTCATCGACTCCATCCCGCCCGCCACCACCACCTCGAACTCGCCATACCCGATCAGCTGGTCGGCCAGGGCGATGGCATCCAGGCCAGACAGGCACACCTTGTTCACCGTGACCGCCGGCACGGTCATCGGGATCCCGCCGCGGACCGCGGCCTGGCGGGCGGTGATCTGGCCCGCGCCGGCCTGCAGCACATGCCCCATGATCACGTAGCCGACCTGGTCACCGGCCACACCTGCCTTCTCCAGCGCGGCCTTGATCGCGATGCCGCCCAGGTCGACGGCCTTGAAGCCCTTCAGCGCCCCCGACAGCTTGCCGATCGGCGTGCGCGCACCAGCGACGATGACCGAACCAGGCATGGTGGACCTCCAGTGACACGATGAGCACTACTTCTTTTCGGCAGGTACAGGTCGGTGATGGTGCCTCCGAACGCTTCGGCCGGCAGGCCGGCGGTCTCCGGCAGCGTGGGATGCGGGTGGATGGTGAGCGCGATGCCGGCGCTGGCCCGTCGCATCCCCAGTCAAATGCCGCTGGCACCAATCGGCAAGGTCCCGGATGAAGCCTCCCGGGCGCGTCCGGCGGCGCCGCTGCCGGGCGGGTCCGGTCACGTGGCGCGTCCGTGCCGGGAATAACGGGGCCGCCCGGCTGTTGAGGTAGATGCAAACGCATATATATCTGACCGGCCCGCCCGGGTCGCGAGCGCAGCCCGCCGCTGGGCGGGGGGTGCAGGAGGCTTGCCATGCAGTTCGGGATCTTCTCGGTGAGTGACATCACCCGGGATCCGGTGTCGGGAGAGACCCCGTCCGAGGCGGAGCGGATCGACGCGGTCGTCCAGATCGCGCAGAAGGCCGAGGAGGTGGGTCTTGACGTGTTCGCGATCGGTGAGCACCACAACCCGCCGTTCTTCTCCTCCGCGCCGACGACGCTGCTCGCCTTCATCGCGGCGACCACCAAGAAGCTCATCGTGTCCACGGCGACGACGCTGATCACGACCAACGACCCGGTGCGGATCGCGGAGGAGTACGCGATGCTGCAGCACCTGTCGAAGGGGCGGATGGACCTGATGCTCGGGCGCGGCAACACGGCCCCGGTCTACCCGTGGTTCGGCCAGGACATCCGGCAGGGCCTGCCGCTGGCGCTGGAGAACTACAACCTGCTGCACCGGCTGTGGCGCGAGGACGTGGTGGACTGGGAGGGGAAGTACCGCACCCCGCTGCAGGGTTTCACCTCGATCCCGCGGCCCCTGGATGACGTGCCGCCATTCGTGTGGCACGGCTCGATCCGCACCCCAGAGATCGCCGAGCAGGCTGCCTACTACGGCGACGGCTTCTTCGCCAACAACATCTTCTGGCCTAAGGAGCACTACATGCGCCTGATCCGGTTCTACCGGCAGCGCTACGCCCACTACGGTCACGGCACCGAGAAGCAGGCGATCGTCGGCCTGGGCGGGCAGGCGTACATCGCCAGGAACTCCCAGGACGCCAGGCGGGAGTTCCGCCCCTACTTCAACGAGGCGCCGGTCTACGGGCACGGCCCGTCGATGGAGGACTTCGCCGAGCTGACGCCGCTGTCGGTTGGCAGCCCCGCCGAAGTCATCGACAAGACCCTGACCTTCCGCGAGCACTTCGGCGACTACCAGCGCCAGCTGTTCCTGATGGACCACGCGGGCCTGCCGCTGAAGACGGTGCTGGACCAGCTTGACCTGCTCGGCGGGGAGGTGGTGCCGGTGCTGCGCAAGGAGATCGCCGCCCGGCAGGACCCGCAGACACCCGGCGCCCCCACCCACGCCAGCCTGGTCCGGGCGAAGTACGGCGACCAGGCTCCGCGCCAGCCACGCCCGAACGCGAACCGCGGCGACAACGTCACGGGCGCGTCCCCCTACACCGACACCGCCCAGGAGTTCCACGCCGGGTACCCGGAGCCGTGATGCCCGGCAGCCGGCATCTCGCCAATGACGCATGGGAGGCACTGCTGTCCGCCCACGCCGCGCTGATGAAGCAGTTCGCGGCCGAGGACATCTGGCAGGAGGCCTCCATGCGGGAGTATGACGTGCTCTACACGCTGTCCAAGTGCCCTGAACCCGTTCGCATGAGCGAGCTGAACCGTCACGTGCTGCTCAGCCAGCCGGCCCTGTCCCGCCTGGTGCACCGGCTGGCCGGGCGCGGGATGATCGAGTGCCAGCCCGACCCCGCCGACGGGCGCGGTATCCGCGTCTCGCTCACCGACGCCGGGCGGGCCCTGCAGCGCCAGATCGGGCGCTGGCACGCCCGCAGCGTCGCCCACGGCCTCACCGCCGGGCTGACTCCCCGCGAGCTCCGGCAACTGGAGACGATCTGCCGGAAACTAGCCAGCCAGCCCGCCATGCCCCCGGCCGGCAGCGACAGGAAAGAGCACCCGCGCTCATGAACACCGCTGCCGAACAGCAATCGTTCAGGCTCGTCGTGGTCAGCGCCGGGACCGGCGATCCGTCGGCGACCAGGCTGCTGGCCGACCGCGCCGCCGAACGCACCGCGGCGCTGGCGGCCGGCCGCGGGAACACCGTGACCAGCAGCGTCATCGAGCTACGCCAGATCTCCGCCGATATCTCCACCGCGCTGGTATCCCAGCTGGTCTCGCCGAAACTGCAGCAGGCGATCACGGCTCTCGGCGAGGCCGACGGCATCATCGCCAGCGCCCCGGTCTACAAGGCCGGCCCCAGCGGCCTGTTCACCTCGTTCTTCCACGTCCTGGACAACGACCTGCTCATCGGCAAGCCCGTCGTGCTCGCCGCGACCGCCGGAACCGCCCGGCACGCCCTCGTCGCTGATGACCAGATGCGTCCCATGTTCGCCTACCTGCGCGCCATGACCGTTCCGACCTCCTTGTTCGCGGCCCCCGAGGACTGGGGTGATCCGGCCCTGAACAAGCGCGTCGACCGGGCCGCACGTGAGCTTGTGCTGCTGATGGAAAGCGGCTTCGCCCGCAAGATCAAGGACGAGGCCTGGCAGAGCTACCAGCACGAGTACGGCAGCGCGGGCGGAACCGAGGTCTCCATCGACACCGGCACCGACCTCATGCGGCTCGCCACCGGCGGATCCGCGGCGCCGCCCCCCGGTCCTGGCCCCCAGGATGTCAGGTGATGCGGCGCACCGGCCCGCCGCGGATTCAGGGCCCGGTGGGATGCGTGATGTTGCCATGCTTTGGATCAGTTCCGCAGCGGGCATAGCGGTAATGATTTGATCATGACTGCCTGCGCTCCGCGAGGGGGCGGCGCGCAGCCCGGTGGAGCGGTGGAGGCGCGGCGTGAGCATCGGAGAAGCCCTGGCGCAGGCGCGCGGCCAGGCCGGTCTCACCGTCGCCGAGGTCAGCCAGCGGACCCGTATCAGGGCAACGGTCATCACAGGGATCGAGAGCGACGACTATTCGGCATGTGGCGGCGACTTCTACGCCCGGGGCAGCATCCGCAGCGTCGCCAAGGCCGTCGGTGCCGACCCCGAGCCGCTGATCTGCGAATATGACGCGGTTCACCGCGCGCCGGGCGTGCTCTCGGCGGTGAGCCTGGACGAGCTGGTCCCGCCGGTTCAGGCATCTGCGCGGCGCTGGCTGAACTGGACCACGGCGCTGGGGCTGGCGCTGGCCCTGGCGCTCGGTTTCGCGGCGTACCGCTTCCTCGCGGGCTCGCAGCATGTGGCGAGCACCCCGCCAGCGGCCGCGAATCATGTGACGACCGACCGTCACGGCGGGCGTAGCGGGACGCCCACGGCACTGACCGGCGCCAGTGCGGCTCTCCGCGGTCATCCGGTCGCCGTTCACCCGGCCCGGCCGCTGGCCGGGCCGGCGGCCACAGTGCGCGCGTATGTAACCGCCATCAACGGCCACCACTACGCCCGGGCCTGGCGTCTGGGCGGCCGGAACGCGGGCGGGTCCTACTCGCAGTTCGTCAGCGGCTTCGGCACCACTGCACGGGACACCGTGACCATCGTGTCGGTTTCAGGTGATGTGGTCACCGGCCGGATCACCGCGCAGCAGACCGACGGCGCGGTCGACGTCTACCAGGGCACCTACACCGTTGATAACGGTGTCATCGTCGGCTTCGACGTCCTTCCAGCGGGCTGAGCCTGGCGGAACGGGCCAGGACGCGCCGTGACCGGCCGGCGAGCCTTCGGCCGCATCCGGGGGTGCCTCGCATACTTTTGGCGGTATGGGCCAAGATCCGCGGGGACGGGCTGACCCGCCTCGTGGACGCGCTGGCTCGCCTCGCAGCGGGCGCGCCCGGCCCGCAAGGATCTCGCCCGCCACCTACTGGCGGCGCCGGGTTTCCGTCCTTGCCGTGGGCATCGGGTTGTTCACCGCCCTCAGCTGGGCGGTGAACGGGATGCTCGGTGCTCGTCCAGCAGCAGACCGGGCCGCTTCAGCTGGCGGCACCGGGGCGGCGGGCACTGCCGTGGCGCAGGTCAGCAGGAGCCGTCCGCTCCCAGCATCCTCGTCTTCCCCACGGCCGGGCCCGGCGCCTTCCCGGCACCGGAGCACGGCCCGTCCCCCTGCTGCTGGGAAGGCACCGGCCTGCGCCGCTGGGGCCGTGACGCTCCGCCTTTCGTCCCCGCAGTACTGGTACCAGGCAGGCAAGATGCCCAGTTTCACGGTGCACGCTGCCTCCACCGAGGGACGGCCGTGCCGTTTCAATATGGGCGCCAGGTTCGTCTCGGTGGTCATTGCCTCTGACCGGCGCATCTGGGGTTCCGCGGACTGCGTGAGTGGCAGCGGGTCCAGGATGGTGGTGCTCGCCCAGGGCATGCCAGCGGTTCTTCACATCTCCTGGGACCGGCGGACCTCGTCGCCGGGCTGCAGCGGTACCAGCCACCTGGTAGCCCCGGGTGAGTATCAGGTCACCGCGGTGGCCGGCCACCTACGCAGCAAGATCGTGAACCTGGTGCTCGGCGCCCAGGGCGCGTCCGGGCCCTGAATTCCCGCGGCCATTGTCCTGCGCGTGACCCCCCGCCGGAGCAAGCACGGGGACCGTCGCAGCGCGCTGGGCTATACGTTTGGCGAAATCGCCATTACCAACGGTGACGGTGCCGGGCCATAGGGGCGGACCAGAGCATTTAGTTCCACGTCCCGGCCGACGGGCGGGCCAGCATTAAAACAGGACGAACCCCCGCGTGTCGGGATGCACCGGACGCATCGGGACGTTACGCTCCCGACCATGATCACGACAGCCAAGTCGGTAATGGAGGCACGTTCCTAGGAGGCAAACGTGCCCTTGACTTGGGGGGAGTCGGCTCGATGAACTCAATGAGGCGGCCAGCTGGCAGGCTGGCCGCTAGCCACAGCCCGGGAAACCTGGCTTACGGTCAGGATGGCTGCCAACCGGCCAGCCAGCGCAGCCGGATTCCCGGCTCCATTATCCGCTCAGCGCGGGGCCGGTGCGGGCTTAGGCGTGGCCGGGCAAAGTCCTGGCGCGTCATCCCGGTCGCGGTAGCTTTCATCGGGCTTCTTCTGCCGGCAGTTTACGCAGGGCCGGCAGCCGCCGCTACCGCCGCCCGCCCTAAGACCCAGCTGGTGACATATCGGGGCTATTCATTCCGGGTTCCCCATAGCTGGCGGGTGGTCAACCTCGCCCATCACCGGCGAACCTGTGTCCGCTTCAACCGCCACGCGATCTATCTGGGCACTCCCTCACGTAATGAGGCGTGTCCCAGCCATATTCTCGGAACCACCGAAGCAATGCTCATCGAGCCTGCCTCCGGCCACGCGGCGCATACCTCGGTCTGGAATGCGGTGACCAGGCAGGTCACTGTCATCGCCCGCCGGATCCACATCACGGCCACGTTCGACACCCACCGCAGCCAGATTGACCGGATCGTGGCCAGCGCCGGCCTGCCGCGTCCCGTCAAGGACCCGCCCACAGCCCAGGTGGCTCCCGTGCTGCCGGCCGGGGTTACCAGCTTCCACGGGCGCGGGTTCGACACCTGTACCGCGCCGAGCCAAGCCGTCATGCGCACCTGGTGGAACGACTCACCCTACTCGGCTGTCGGGATATACATCGGCGGATCGGACGCTGCCTGCTCGCAACCCAATCTCACCCCGGCATGGCTCAGGGCCACAGCCGCGCAGGGCTGGCGTTTCATCCCGCTTTATGTTGGGCCGCAGGCCGCCTTCGGTGAACTGAGCAAGAATTCATCGGCAAGCCAGGGAACCGCCGCGGCGACAGACGCGGCACACCAGGCGCAGCGGCTTGGCTTCGGGCCGATGAGCCCGATCTACTACGACATGGAAGGTTACCCGCCTGGGCAGTCCATCCGTGTCATGCGGTTCTTTTCGGCCTGGACCGCCAGGCTCCATGCGCTCGGTTACTCCTCCGGGGTGTACAGCAGCTCGTCTTCCGGCATCGCCGACCTGGCCCAGCAGTACGGACGCGGCGTATACAACACGCCCGACGTCATCTACGACGCGCTATGGAACGGGCACGCCAACACCTACGATTCTGTGTTCAGCCCCGGCCAGTGGGCCAACCGCCGGGTGCACCAGTTCCGCGGCAACGTCACCAGGACCTTCGGCGGCATCCAGATCAATATCGATCTGGATTTCATGAACGTCCGGCTGCCCGCTGTCCAGCACACCTACCAGACGATAGTCACGGGTCTGAGAGTGCGTAATGCGCCGAACACTTCGGCTAAGGTCGCCGCCGTACTCGGTGCGTCCGGCAGCAGTGTCGTGGTGGACTGCTATACCCTCGGCAGCGCCGTCTTCGGGGACAGCGCCTGGTATCACCTCGTGGCGCCGTCCACCGGCTACGTGGCGGGCTATTACCTCAAGACCGGGCACGACCCGGCCACTGGCGTCCCTCTCTGCTGACCACGGCAGGGACGGCGCGCTGAGCTGACCAAGACAGGAGGGGAGGCCGCGATGATGTCATTGGTTCTCCGGGCCCGCCAGGCGATGGCCTGGGCCGCTGCCGGGTGCGTCGCCGTGCTGGCGGCCTCCTGCGGCAGCGTAGCCGCGCCTGGCGCCGCGGGGCCCACGGCAACCGTCACGGTGACTGCTCCGGGGCCGGGGGCCTCATCCGCTGGCGCCTCTGGTCCGGCGGCCCCGTCCGGTGGGTCCGGGCCCTGCAGTACTTCGGCGCTCCGGGTATCGCTGGGGTCGCAGGAGGGCGCCGCGGCCGGTCATTTGTACCGGACCCTGGACTTCACCAACATCTCCGGTGCGAGTTGCACGCTGTACGGCTACCCGGGCATCTCGTTCGTCGCCTCGGCCGGCGGCAAGCAGATCGGCGCCGCCGCGAACCGCAGCCCGGCCAGCAAGCGGCTGGTCGTGCTGGCACCGGGCAAGACGGCGCACGCGCTGCTGGACCTGCTCGACGTGCTCAATTTCCCGCCGTCGGTGTGCGCTGTGAGCAACGCGCACTGGATAAAGGTCTACCCTCCCAACCAGTTCTCGGCCAGCTACGTCCGCCTGACGGCCAAGGTCTGCTCCAAGCCCACGCCCGTCTACATGTCTGTCGCCCCTGTCAGCCTGGGCGCGTGAAGGCGTTGCCCCGTTAGGTCCCAGCTGCCCGGCGGCTTTTTGCCAGGACTGGCCCGTCAGGCTGAGGCCTCACTTCCGGGGCTGGCGGTGGGCTGCTGGGAAGCGGCGGCTGGCTGGCGTGTTACGGACCGATGGTCACGTCGTCGCCAACCTCAAGGTGTCCTGGCTCCACGGTGGTGCCGTAGACCCCCGCGTAGGTGCGGCGATGCTGCCCGATGACCTTGAGCACGGGCCCGTCGGGCCGGCCCGTGCGGGGGTTGACGTTGACGGTGACGCACCGCGAATCCCGCCGGTCGACCCGGATGGCCACACCGCCGACGCGCAAGGTGGAGCCGACCCACGTGTCTTCGGCGTAGGGCGCCCCGGTGGCGGATTCGATGACGATGTTGGGCCGGAAGCGCAGCTCGCTGGCTGGCACTCCGGCCAGGCCGCACAGCGCCGACGCGGTCGCGGTGGTGATGAGTGATACCGGCATGGCGTCGAACAGCCCGCGATCCAGCCGCATGACCCGCACCCCCGCGCCCACCTCGTCGGCAAGACGCGGGTCGGTCAGGTCGTACGTGACGCCATCAGGAGTCCGCACTTCGATCGCGGACTTGTCCGGGCGTTCCGGATCCAGCAGCCGCGGCACGTAGGTCCACATCGCGGGGTTCTCACGGATCGTGTGCCAGGGGAATCCGTTGCCGCCAGACGCGGGGCGGACGAATGCCCACCGGCGGTCACCGGCGATACCGGCCCAGGAAACGGGGGCGGTGGCCAGCGCTTCGGCCGCCATTGACTTCACCGGGTATCGCCACAGCCCGGTCACGGTACCGACCAGTGCCTGGCGCCCGGCCGGGAGGCGGCCCTGGCCGCCGGCGCGCATCCCCGGCCGATCGTCAGCCACGTACGTGCATCCTTCCGATAACTCTGCACCTGGTGCGCGAGACACCCTTGTGGGTGCCGCTGCTGCTGGTGCCCGCCCGCCGCAGGTGAACCTCTCCTGGCCGCGTCGGCGCGCCACGACCGCTGGGCCCTAGCCTCACCACGCTAAGCGAGGCCGCGTGGTCATGGCCAAGCTGGGCCGGCCACTGGTGCGTCCCGGCCACCGTGCGTCCCGGCCACCGTGCGCCCGGGACACCGTGCCGCCGCGCGGGCCGCGGGCGGAATGTCCGGATCGGGTCTTACCGTTTAGGCGTGACCATTCTCGCCTTAACGGCCGAGCCGGCCGCGGCTGGCGGCCGGGCGGCGGGGGATGGGGGCCAGCTGGGCCGGATCCCGCCCGAACTGTGGGCGGTGCTGCTGGATGACCCGAAAGCCCGGGCCCGGGTGCACCAGCAGGTGTACCGGCGTGGAGCTGGGCAGTGCCATTACTGGCTGGGGGCGCTGTCATCGAGTGGGCACGGGCGTGCCCGCCTGCGGGTGAGGGCCGCCAGCGGCCCGCGCCCGGCCAGCGTCGTGGTGGCCGCCCACGTGTACCTGTACCAGGAATCGCGGGGGCTGCTGCGCCCGCTGCCTGATGGCAGCTACCCGCTGGTCCGGCACCGGTGCGGCGAGCCGTCGTGCCTCAACCCCATTCACCTGGCCGCCGGGACGGCCGTGGGCAGCGCCGCCGGTGCGATCGCGGCCCGGGGCACGGCCGGGCCGGCGGCCGACATCCGGGGCGCGCAGGGCAGAGCGGTGGCGATCAGGGACGCCATCGTGAGCACGGTCGCCGCGGGCGCCACGCCTGGTGAGGTCGAGGTGGCCATCGCGGCGGCGGCCGCGGCCGGCATCGCGGCCGGGCAGCTGGCCCTGCCGTTCCCGGGCGGGACCGGGCTGGCGCCGGGCCATGACCCGCGCGATGCCGGGGTGACGGCCGCGGCGGCCCCGGCGGCCATCCCGGCCGGCCAGGGTGAGCTGTTCTGAACGGCAGAAGTTCCCCGGGGAAGCCTCATCTGGTGGCGCCGGACCGCGACAGCAGGGGGCTCTCAGCGATCTCTGCCCGCTTGACCAGCATGTCGCCCGCCGGCTCGATGAGCACCCCGCCGTCAGCCGCGTACGCTACCCCGGTCTTCCCGGCGACCCCGGACACCGCACAGCCGCCGCACAGATGACCGGCTTCGGGGCAGTGCTGGCCTTCGAGGTGGCGGACGCCCCACTGCTGACCGCTGGCGGCGGTGGCCGCTGTTCGTGCACCGCACCCGTGCACGCTCGTTTCCGGGCTGCGAGGATGGCAGGTATGGACTCCATGCAACTGGAGAAGGTCCGCTCGGGTCGCGGGTTCTTCGCGGCGCTCGACCAAAGCGGCGGCAGCACCCCGAAGGCGCTGGCCGAGTACGGCATCGATGAGAGCCGGTACACCTCCGGACAGGAGATGTTCGACCTCGTCCACGCGATGCGGACACGGGTGATCACCGACCCGGCGTTCGACGGCTCCCGCATCCTGG
>DATIXO010000320.1:0-12687 GCA_035518495.1 Streptosporangiaceae bacterium | reverse complement strand
ATGCGGGGCGTTCCGGCCTGATCGCTGTGACATTCTCCCGGCGATTGGCCGCACTCGACGCAAGGGTGACGTCCTGGTGGTGGTGCTCGTCGGCGCGGCAGCGAGATACGGCGGGGACCGCAGGCGGCCGGTCACCGGGGGTGCCGTGCGCGGCAGTCGCCGCGCCGTAGGGCTCGCGTCCGAAGGACGCGGCGAAACTGCCGCCCCGCAACGGTGGGACCCCGGGGTGAACCCCGGCCGCCTACGGCGGGTCGCCCTGGCCGCTCTTCCTCCCCGACTGCTCGCGTCCGCCCTCGCCCTCCACGGCCTGGGCCGTCAGGCCTGGCGCGCCGAAGGTGCGCCCTTGTTTGACCAGTTCATCCAGAACCTCCGCCGGGTCCTCGGCTATGAGGCGCAGTACTTCGGCGGCGTGGAACCGCAGAAACGGCTGGCCTCGCACCTGCACCTGGCGGTGCGGGGCAGCGTGCCGCGGCCGCTGTTGCGCCAGGTCCTGGCCGCCACCTACCACCAAGTCTGGTGGCCCGCCACCGAGGAAGTCCGGTTCGCCGGAGACCAGCTGCCGGTCTGGGATGAGGATTCCGGCAACTACATTGATCCCGTTACCGGCGAAGTCCTCCAGACGTGGGACCAGTCGCTGGACGCGATCGGCCCGCACGACCAGCCCCGGCATGTGGCCCGCTTCGGCCCCAAGTTCGACGCCCAAGGCGTGCTCGCTGGATCTAAGGACGCAGAGAAGTGCATCAGGTACCTGACGAAGTACCTGACCAAGCAGGTCGCCGACTGCCACATCCCTGAGACGGACGCGCAGCGGGCGCACGCGGACCGGCTGGCCGAGGCGCTTCGCTACGAGCCCTGCTCACCGACCTGCGCGAACTGGCTCCGGTACGGCATCCAGCCGAAGAACTCCCGGCCCGGGCTCGTCCCCGGCGCATGCAAGGGCAAGGCGCACCGGCCCGAGCACTGCGGCTATGCCGGACGCCGCGTGCTGGTCTCCCGCCAGTGGTCCGGTAAGAGCCTGGCCGACCACCGGGCCGACCGGAAGGCCTGGCTGGTCCAGACCCTCGGCCTGGAGGTGCCCGACCCGGCCCGCTACACCTGGGTTCAGGTCACCCCTTCCGACCCTGACTATCTGGCGCCGGAGCAGCGGCTGCTGCACGTCGTCGCCGACCGGGCCCGGTGGAAGACCGCGCTGGCTGAGGCCCGGCGAAGAGCCGGGCCACCCCTCTGGAGAACTTTCGGCAAGCGGTAGGGCTGCATGACTTCAGACGAACCCAGTGAAAGCTCATCGGCGTTTAGGCTCGACGGATGGGAGACTGTTTTGGAGGGTGAGGTGCCGCGCAGGAGGCAGGTGATCGTTCCTCCGGTGGAGACTGACAGGCTGTGGACTCCCGAGGAGGTGGCGCATTTCCTCGGTGTACCGGTCCATACTCTTTACCGCTGGCGGTATCTGGGCACCGGTCCGAAAGCCGGTCGCGTCGGTCGCCATCTTCGCTATCTGCCTGCGGATGTTATCGCGTGGTTTCGGAAACAACAGGCGGCGTGACAAGTGGCGCGTGTCAAGGATTTGTGGGCCGCCTACCCTGAACGGCGAGGTCGGGGCAAGCGCTGGCTCAGCATCTGGATTGATCCTACTGGGCGGGAACGTTCGCAGGCGTTCAGTAAGAAGGGTGACGCCGAACGGTACGCGTCCAGGATGGAAACTGAGATAGCGCAGGGTGCTTACATCGACCCGAAGAAGGCCCGCATCACCGTGGCAGAGTGGTGCTCAACCTGGCTGGAGGGCTATGCCACGCACCGTTCATCCACTGTGCGCCAGGCGAACGTGCACATCCGCCGGATCGTCGCCGAGTTCGGACCGTCCCGCTCGGCAGCCTGAGGCCTTCCCAGATTCGCTCCTGGGTCGCGGGCCTGCGCGAAGAAGGCTTGGAGGACTCCTATGTCTACGTCCTGCACAGCAGGCTCGCGCAGATTATGAGCGATGCGGTCCATGACGGTCTGCTGGTGAAATCCCCCTGCTCGCGGCGGACCTCGCCGCACCTGGCCGAGCAAAGGGTGTACGTAGCGACCACTGAGCAAGTCTGGCATCTTTATGACTTGTTTCCGCAACGGATCAGGCTTGCCGTACTGCTGGGAGCATTTGTCGGGTTGAGACTCGCCGAGGCGTGCGGGTTGCGCCCGGAAGATGTCGATTTCATGCGCGGAGTCGTGCATCCGAGGGTGCAGTATCCGGCACAGCCGCTCAAGACCAGGATTTCCCAGACACCGGTTCCGATCCCGGTATCGCTGGCAGCCGAGTTGTCCGCGCAGATCGCCGCGTATGGCCGTCACACAACCCTGCTGACAGGAGAAAACGGCCGTCAGCTATCACCATGGGTGATAGAGCGGGCGATGCGGAAAGCCCGCCAGAAGGTGCACGGTCTCCCGGTGGGCTTCCGCTACCACGATCTGCGGCACTACTTCGCCAGCCTGCTCATCGCCTCGGGTGCCGATGTCAAGACCGTTCAGGCGCGCCTGCGACACGCCAGTGCCAAGACCACGCTCGACACCTACGGGCACATCTGGCCCGACCGGGACGAGTCCACCCGCGCCGCTGTCGAGGAGGTTCTCGCTGCCCGGACGGAACAGCGGCGGAACAGTGCTGCGGCAACCTCGTAACGCCGCAGGTCAGAGCGGGTTCGCCGGCTATACGTCGAAGTACAGCTCGAACTCGTGCGGGTGCGGGCGGAGCCGGATCGGGTCGAGCTCGTTGGACCGCTTGTAGTCCAGCCAGGTCTCGATCAGGTCCGGGGTGAACACGCCCCCGTCGACCAGGTAGTCGTGGTCGGCCTCCAGCGTGTCCAGCACCTTGTCCAGCGAGCCGGGGACCTGCGGGATGGCCAGCGCCTCGTCCGGCGGCAGCTCGTACAGGTCCTTGTCCACCGGCTCCGGCGGCTCGATCTTGTTGCGGATGCCGTCGATCCCGGCCATGAGCATGGCCGAGAACGCCAGGTACGGGTTGCACGACGGGTCGGGCACCCGGAACTCCAGCCGCTTGGCCTTGGGGTTGGAGCCGGTGATGGGGATCCGGACGCAGGCGGACCGGTTGCGCTGCGAGTACACCAGGTTGACCGGCGCCTCGAAGCCGGGCACCAGCCGGTGGTAGGAGTTGACCGTCGGGTTGGTGAAGGCCAGCAGCGAGGGCGCGTGCCTGAGCAGCCCGCCGACGTAGTACCGCCCGATGTCGGACAGCCCGGCGTACCCGACCTCGTCGTAGAACAGCGGCGCGCCGTCCTTCCACAGGCTCTGGTGGCAGTGCATGCCGGAGCCGTTGTCGCCGAACAGCGGCTTGGGCATGAACGTCACGGTCTTGCCGGCCGCCCGCGCCACGCTCTTGAGGATGTACTTGTAGTTCATCATGTTGTCGGCCATGTGCAGCAGCGGCGCGAACCTGATGTCGATCTCCGCCTGGCCCGCGGTCCCGACCTCGTGGTGCTGCATCTCCACCGGGATGCCGCACCGGATCAGCATCCGGACCATCTCCGAGCGCAGATCGGTGTAGTGGTCCATCGGCGGGATCGGGAAGTAACCGCCTTTGTACCGGGGCTTGTAGGCGAGGTTGCCGCCCTCCTCATCACGCCCGGTGTTCCATGCGCCCTCGATCGAGTCGATGAAGTAGTAGGCCGCGTGCGCGCTGGTCTCGAAGCGGGCGGAGTCGAAGATGTAGAACTCCGCCTCGGGGCCGAAGAAGACGGTGTCGGCGATCCCGGTGCCGCGCAGGAAGTCCTCCGCCTTGCGGGCGATGTTGCGCGGGTCACGGGTGTAGGGCTCGCCGGTCAGCGGGTCGTTGACGAAGAACGTCAGGTCCAGCGTCATGTGCTGGCGGAACGGATCGATGAAGGCCGTCGTCGGGTCGGGCATGAGCAGCATGTCGGACTCGTGGATCTGCTGGAACCCGCGGATCGAGGAGCCGTCGAACATCAGCCCGTCGGTGAAGACCTTCTCGTCGAACGACTCCACCGGCACGGTGAAGTGCTGGACCGTGCCCGGGAGGTCGCAGAACCGGACATCGACGAACTCCACCTTCTGGTCGCCGATGAACTTCAGTACCTCGTCGGCGTTCGTGAACATCAACCCTCCCTGGGCGGTACGGCCCTGTCGTTTCCGCACGGGGGTGTGCCGCAGGACCGCCTCGGACGTTAGGCGCTCGCGGTTTCCGAGCCGTGTCCCGAGTGTTTCACGCGTGTTACGGCATCCCCGCGCTGTCCGGCCAGATCAGGTCACCGGCGGGCGAGCGGTGCTCACCTCCGCGCTGGTGCCGGGTACGGTGGGGGCGTGGCAGAACGGCGGTGGGCTGGGTCCTGGCTGAGCGGCACCACGGGCGCTGGCGACACCGGGACCTTCCCGGGCGAGCGGTTCGGGCTGCCGGAGGAGGGCCACGGCTCGGTTGCCTCCATCGGCCGGCGGCTGCTGGCCCTGCTCATCGACTGGCTGCTGTGCTCGCTGATCGCGCTTGCCGTCTTCCACTCACGGCTGTGGACGCTGCCGATCTTCGCGGCCGAGACCTACCTGCTCACGGCCTTCACCGGGTTCACCGTGGGCAAGCGGGTGCTGGGCGTCCGGGTGGCACGCATCGACGGCCGCCCGGTCGGGCTCGGCTGGGCGCTGGTGCGCACCGTCCTGCTGCTCGCCGTCGTGCCGGCGCTCATCACCGACCGTGATCTGCGCGGGCTGCACGACCGGGCCGCCAACACCATCGTTATCAGGACCTGACCCGGCCCGCGGCGTCACGGCGGCGGCGGGCGGCGGCGGCGAGCTCGCTGAGCACGCCGGAGGTGGTGCCCACATCCATGCAGGCGTCGGTGATGCTCTGGCCATAGACCAGCCGCGCCGGGTCAGCCGGCTCCTGCCGCCCTTCGGCCAGGAAGCTCTCCAGCATCACCCCCACCAGGCCATGCTCGCCCCCGGCGACCTGCTCCGCGAGCGAGCCGGCCACGGCCGGCTGGCGCCGGTGATCCTTGCCGCTGTTGCCGTGGCTGGCGTCCACCATCACCCGGCGCGGCAGCCCGGCACCGGCGATCGCCGCCAGCGCCCGCGTCACCTGGCCCGCCTGGTAGTTGGGGCCCGACCGGCCGCCCCGGAGGATGACATGGCAGTCGGGGTTGCCCGCGGTGGTCACCACCGCCGCCGCCCCGGCCAGGGTGACCCCGAAGAAGGTGTGGCCGGCCGCGGCGGCCCGGCAGGCATCCACCGCGACCTGCACGTCCCCGTCGGTGCCGTTCTTGAAGCCGACCGGCATGGACAGCCCCGACGCGAGCTGGCGGTGCACCTGGCTCTCGGTCGTGCGGGCGCCGATCGCGCCCCAGGCAACGGTGTCGGCGATGTACTGCGGGGTGATCGGGTCGAGCCACTCGCAGCCGACCGGCAGGCCAAGGCCCACGATGTCCAGCAGCAGCCGCCGCGCCACCCGCAGGCCGCGGTGCACGTCATGGCTGCCGTCCAGGCCGGGATCGTTGATGAGCCCCTTCCAGCCGGTCACCGTGCGCGGCTTCTCGAAGTACACCCGCATCACGATCAGCAGGTCGTCGTGCAGCGGGCCGGCCAGCGCGGCCAGCCGCTGCGCGTAGTCCAGGGCCGCCGCCGGGTCGTGGACCGAGCACGGTCCCGCGACCACCAGCAGCCGGTCGTCGATACCTGCCAGCACCGCGCGCACCTCCGCCCGGGACTGCTCGACGTGCTTGGCCTCGCGGGCGCCGAGCGGCAGCTCCGCCAGCAGCGCCGCCGGCGCCAGCAGGGGCTCGTAGCCCAGCACCCGGATATCGCTGGTATGGGGCATCAGGCTTCTCCTCCGGCACGCAGGTGTGCATCCAGCTCATCACGATCATGGTGGAAAGGATCAGCCGGGGGCCGCCAGGGGTGCCCCGGTGCCGCGCGGATGGCCAGGATGGTGCCGTCGTGGCTGATGCCAGCGTCAGACGATGTGCGCCTCGCGGGTCTCGGGTGCGAACAGGTCGGCGGGCTCCAGCAGCTCGCTGGCCAGATGCTGCTCGTGAGAATAGCGGAGGAACGTGCGCAGGGTGTACTCGTTTGCTGCCAGTCCGTAAGGCCAGAAACCGGCGCCCATGACCGCCTGCGTACGCTCGATGTCGGCGTAGAGCCACGGCAGCATGCAGCTGGGCGCCGCGGTCTCCCGCATCCGGGCCGCCGCCGCGGCCCGCGCCTGCTCGAAGGCCTTGCAGAGCGACTGGGCGAGCCACGGCCGGCGTTCGTACACGTCGCGGCGCAGCACCACCACATGCATGATCGGGAAGATCCCGGTCTCCGCGAAGTACCGTTCCTCCTCCGCCCGGGGATCAGCGAAGAGCCTGCGCACACGCGGGTCGCCGGCGGCGAACAGGCGCGGTGTGCGGGGGCTGTACAGGGCGTCGAGCCCGCCCTCGGCGAGCATGCCGTCCAGCGTCGCCCCCGGCGGGATGGGCTGGATCTCCACCCCGGGCGGGGCGGCGTGGCTGAGCTTGCTGGTGCGGCCGGGCTGATGCAGCCCGCCGGTGCGGTAGCGGACGGAGCCGGCCGCGACCCCGTAGTGCTCGGCGAGGATCCCCCGGATCCAGACGGCCGCGGTGAGCTGGTACTCCGGCACGCCGACGAGGCGCCCGGCGAGATCGGCGGGCGCATCGATGCCACTGCCCGCGTGGACGTAGATCCCGTTATGCCGGAAAGACCGGGAGGGGAACACCGGGATCGCGATGAACGGCGCGTCCTGGCAGAGGCTGATCACATAGGAGGAGAGGGACAGCTCCGCCGCGTCGAACTCGCGGTAGCGGGCCATGCGGAAGAAGGTCTCCTCGACCGGCAGGCTCAGGTACGTCAGGTCGATGCCATCCGGCCGGATCTCGCCGGTCGCCAGCGGCAGGGTCCGGTCGTAGTCCCAGCACGCCAGGGTCAGCGGCACCCGCACGCTCATCGGCGTCCCTTCCCCGCCCGCCCGGATCCGGTGTCACCGGACAGGTGGCTAACTCGGCGGCCGGGCCGGGCACGCCGGGATCCAGCCGGTGGCTGTCGTGCCGCCGGATAGCCGGCCCGAGCGCGGGCACGTCGCCCTGCGTGATCGCGTCAGCGAGCTGCCGGTGGGTGTCGACGCTGGCCGGGCGGACGGCGCCGGGCAGGTCCGCGGTCGCCAGGTCCTGCTCGAAGAAGTCGAGCAGGGTGACGTACATGCTGCGCAGCGGCGCGTTGGGGCTCAGCCGGGCGACCCGCCGGTGGAAGGCGGTGTGGTAGCGGGCGTAAGCGCGCGGCTGGTCCAGATGCGCGGACATGGCCGCCAGGATCGAGCGGAGCGCGCGGACGTCCGCCCCGGTCCGGTGCCGGGCGGCGTGGCGGTAGATGACCGGCTCCAGCGCGCCACGCACCTCGTGGTAGTCGGCCATGCTGGCCCCGGCCCACTCAAAGCCCACGAACATGGGGCCGCTGCGCATGCGTGACGCGGGGCCGGCGACGAACACCCCGCCGCCCGGGCCCGGGCGCGCCTCGACAAAGCCACGGGTCTCCAGCAGCTTGACCGCCTCGTTCACGGTGGCCACCGCGACGCCGAACCGCTGGCGCACGTCGTCCTTGGTCCCGAGCCGGTCGCCGGTGGTCAGCACCCCGGCGGAGATCTCTTTCTCGATCTCCCGCGCGAGCGCCTCAGCCCGGGACAGGCGCGAAGTCCGCAGGGCGGGCTGATTGCCTGCTGACATGGTAATAACCATTATACGTATTCGCGGTGGCCGCAGCGGCGATGGCAGCGAGGGCTGGCCGGGGCAGCGAGCCGCGGGCAGCGAGCCGCGGGCTGGGGGAGCAAGCGGGCTGGGGAGCGGCGAGGGCAGGCAGCGGGCCCGGGCCGCTACCGGTTCCGGGGACGCGGCGGCTTCGGCATCCGGCCGGTGCGGGGCATCGGGCCCTTCGGTGCCTGGAGCGACTGCGGCAGCGCCTTGAGCCGGAAGTTCAGGTCGGCGACCGCGGGGCCCTTCAGGTTGCGGGGCAGCCGCATCAGCTTGCGCTGCAGCTTCCTGATCGGGATCTGCCCCTCCTCGTTGCCTACCTGCAGGTCGTAGATGGGCACGTCGAACGCGACCCGGGACACGCGCTTCTTCTCCGCCGCCAGCAGGCTCGCCAGCCGGTTGGGGGAGCCCTCACCCACCAGCACCACACCCGGCTTGCCGACGGCCCGGTGCACCACGTCCATGTTCCGGTTGGCCGATACCGCCGGGGTGACGGTCCAGCCGCCGCGCATGGTCTGCAGGATCGCGGCCGCCGCGCCGGGCTGACCCTCGACCGCCGAGTACTGGGCGGACTGGGCGTACCGGCCGAAGATGACCAGGCCCGCCAGCAGGCCGCTGGCCAGCCCGAGCGGGAGCAGCAGCGCCAGCAGGCCGGTGAAGATGCCGACGATCACGAAGACCGCGGCCACGCCGACCCCGGCCAGGACCACGATCGGCAGCGCGCGCGGGTTGGACTTGCGGATGATCCCAGCCACCATGCGGATCTGCTTGATGCGGCCGGCCGCGGCCGGATCCGCGCTGTCCTTCCGGGCTCCCGCGCCTGCGGTCTTGTTCGCCATGGAGGGCAGGATACGAGCAGCCGGGCGGATGTGGGAAACCGCTACCCGGCCGGGCCCGTCACGGCGGCGCCCGCGCCCGCCGGGGGAGTGCCCGCTGGGACACTGCCGGCCGGGCCGCGGCGCGCCATCGCCTCGGCGTGCAGCCTGCCCGCCCGGTAGGAGGACCGGACCAGCGGCCCGGACATCACGCCCGCGAAGCCGAGGCCGAGCGCCTCCTCGCGGAGCCGCCCGAACTCGGCAGGCTCCACCCACCGGGCCACCGGGTGGTGGAGCGGGGACGGGCGCAGGTACTGGGTGATGGTGAGCAGCTCGCACCCGGCGGCCCGCAGGTCGGCCATGGCCTGGCTGACCTCGTCCGGCTCCTCGCCGAGGCCGAGGATGAGATTGGACTTGGTGACCAGGCCCGCCGCCCGGGCGCGGTCCAGCACCTCAAGCGACCGGCCGTACCGGAAGCCCGGCCTGATCCGCCGGAAGATGCGCGGCACCGTCTCGATGTTGTGGGCGAGCACCTCCGGGCGGGCGGCGAACACCGTCCCGAGCCGGGCCGGGTCGGCGTTGAAATCGGGGATCAGCAGCTCGACTCCGCAGCCGGGGACTTCCGCGTGGATCTCGGCGCAGGTCTGCGCGTACAGCCAGGCGCCGCCGTCGGGCAGGTCGTCGCGGGCCACGCCGGTGACCGTCGCGTAGTGCAGGCCCATCGCCGCCACGGACGCGGCGACCCGGCGCGGCTCGTCGGTGTCGAGCGGCCCGGGTTTCCCGGTGGCGATCTGGCAGAAGTCGCACCGCCTGGTGCACGCGTCGCCGCCTACCAGGAACGTCGCCTCGCGGTCCTCCCAGCATTCGAAGATGTTGGGGCAGCCCGCCTCCTCGCACACGGTGTGCAGGCCCTGGCGCCGCACCAGCCCCTTCAGCTCGGTGTACTCCGGGCCGGTCCGCAGCCGCGTCTTGATCCACGGCGGCTTACGCTCGATGGGCGTCTGGCTGTTGCGCGCCTCGAGGCGGAGCAGCCGGCGGCCGTCAGGTGCGAGTACCACGGCTCCAGGGTACGTCCCGGCCCGGCAGCTGACGGCCGGCCGTCGGAAGGAACCTGGCAGGTGATGACCGCCAGCGGCGAGGCCGCCCGTCCGGCCGGGGCGCCGTGGCAGCGTGAGGTCTTCCTGTCCGGGCAGGCGGTCTCGCTGCTCGGTGACGGCCTGGCCGTGCTCGCGGTCCCGCTGCTGGTGCTCGATCTCAGCCGCAGCCCGCTGGTCTCGGCCCTGTCCGCCGCGTCGGTGACGGTCGGCTACCTGATGGTGGGCCTGCCCGCGGGGGTGCTGGTCGACCGGATGAACCCCTGGCGGGTCCTGGTGCTGACCGACGCGCTGCGGGCCGCGCTGTTCGCGGGCCTGTTCTGGCTGGCCACCGCCGGGCTGCTGGCGGTGTGGCTGGTGCTGGTCATCGCGTTCGCGGCCGGCGCGTGCTCGGTTTTCTCCCAGACCGCGCTCGTGGTGGTGGTGAAGGAGTTCTTCCCGCCGGCCGGGCTCATCCGCGCGAACTCCGTGCTGGAACTGGCGAACCAGCTGTCGCTGCTGGCCGGGCCGGCGGTGGTGGGCGTGCTCGCCGCTGTCGGCAGCATCCGCCTCGCGCTGCTGGCCGACGCGCTGACCTTCCTGGTGTCGCTGGTGTCCCTGCTCGTGGTGGGACGGTGGCGGCCGGGCCCGCGGGTGGCAGGCCACCGCCGGAGCCTGCGCGGCGTCGGGACGGAGCTGCGGGCGGGCCTGCGGTACCTGCTGTCGGTCCGGACCCTGGTGATCTTGACCGTGGTCCAGATGGTGGTGAACCTGTGCCTGTCGGTGGAGAAGCTCATCATCTTCTACGCCCATGACACGCTCGCGCTCACGCCGGGCCTGGTCGCGGTGGTGGTGGCGGCAGGTGGCGCGGGCGGGATCGCCGGCGCGCTCAGCGCCTCCCGGCTGGCGGGCTGGGCCGGTGAGATCCGCCTGATGGTGATCGCCATCGCGGCGGCCGGCGCCGCCATCGCCCTGATGAGCGCGGCGCGGTCAGCGCCGCTGCTGGTGGCGGCGAACCTCGCCTACTCGTGGGCGCTGGTGGTGGCGAGCCTGGTGAACCGCACCCAGCGGCAGCGGATCGTCCCCCAGCCGATGCTGGGCCGGGTCACCAGCAGTGTCCGGGTGCTGTTCCTGGCCGTGGTCCCGCTCGGGGTGGTGATCGCCGGCACGGCCACCTCGGCGCTGGGCGGTGACCCGCGCCCGGTGTTCCTGGCCGCGGGGATCGTGGTCGTCGCGGCGGCGGCGGGCGGCTGGCTGGCTGGCCTGCGGCGCGCCGGGCCATGATGGGGGCCGTGGGCGGTGATGCCGTGCCGGGGCCGCCGGCCGATGAGGTGTGCGCTGGCAGGACGACCGGCTCGCGTACACCGAGGCCAAGAGCGATCTCATCCTCGATCTGCTCGGCCAGGCCGAGCGCTGGGCAGCGGCCCGCAGCTGGCGGGCCTGAGCTGCTGCCGGGGTGCGGGCACCGGCACCGGCGGGGAGGCGGCGGCGGCCGGTGCGCGTGAAGCAGCGGTGCTCGCGGGCGGTGCGCTTGGAGCCGGCGAGCCTGCACGCGGTGCGCTCGCGGCCGGTGCGCTCGCGGCCGGTGCCGGTGCCGGCGCGGCCGGTGCGGGTGCGGCCTGCGGGGGGCGGGCCGCGCGGGCGAGGCGGCGTACGTAGACGAGGCAGCCCGCGCCGGCTGCCACCAGCCCGCTGCCGCCGGCCAGGAACAGCACCAGCCGCGGGTTCAGCGAGCTGAGCAGGCCGCCGGCCGCGGCCATCCCGACCGACGCGGCGCCGAACAGCACCCCCGAGTACACCGCGAACACCCGCCCCGCCACCTGCGGCGGCGCCCGGTGGTTGAGGAAGCTGCGGGTCGCCACCACCTCCATGCCGTTGGCCAGCCCGCCGAAGGCGTAGGCGGCCGCCGCCTGCCACAGCAGCACGGCCGTGCCCGCCAGTGCCACGCCGACGCCCGCGGCGAGCGTCCCGGCGAGCGTGGCGAACGCGAGCCTGCGCTGGGGCAGCCGCCCGCCGGCCAGCGTCCCCGCGAGCATGCCGGCGGTCCACGCCGCCACCAGCACCGAGTACCCGGTGGGTCCCGCCCCCAGCACGCTCTCGGCAAAGGCCACCTCGGCGACCACCGCCATGTTGCCGAACAGCACCATGACGCCCACCACCAGCACGAGCAGCCCGGCGTCGGCGTCCTCGCGCAGGAACCGCAGGCCCGCCCCCAGCTGGGAGGCCAGCCCGCCCCGCCCGGGGCCCGCCGGGCCGGCGGGCGGGTCCGGCGGCGCCAGCGGCAGCGCCCACAGCCCGAGCGTCCCGAGTGCGTAGACAGCGGCGACTCCCGCTAGCGCCAGCCCGGTGCCCCCGGCCGCCATGAGCGCGGCAGCCAGCAGCGGGCCCGCCGTGAAACCACCCCAGGTGGCGGCCTGGAGGTACCCGTTCGCCCTGGTCACCTGGGCGGCCCGGCCGGCCTGGCCCGTTCCGTCCGCCGGGCCCACCAGCCGCGGCACGATGGCGCCGAGCCCGGGCTGCAGCACCGCCGCGCAGACGCCGAACCCGGTGGCCAGCGCGAGCACCGGGCCGATGCCGGGCACCTGCGTGAGCACCAGCGCTACCACGGCCTGCCCGGCGGCCGCGGTTATCAGCACCGGGCGGGGCGGCAGCCGGTCGAGCAGCAGGCCCGCCAGCGGCGCGAGCGCGGTGATGGGAAAGGTGATCGCGAGGAACACCACCGCGACCGCCCAGGACGCCTTCGAGCCCTGGTACACGTGGCTGGCCAGGGCGATCATGGCGAGGCCGTCGCCGGCTGAGATCGCCGCCTGCAGGCCGAACGCCAGCGGCAGCGTGTACCGCGGGAGGCTGGACGGTGCCTGGGTGCCAGCCACGGCCGGCTGGCGCGATGCGGGGCTGCCAGCGGGCCGGATGTCGCTGGTCTGCGGGCGGGACAAGAAAAGCTCCTCGGACTGTGGCGTCGTTCGCGTGCGTCAGTGGGCCAGCAGTCGCTAGAGCATGCATCCACGGTACCAGGCACCCGCGTGCTCACCCGGCCTGGCCTCGGCGGGGCGGGCGCCGGAG
>DATIXO010000319.1:0-4677 GCA_035518495.1 Streptosporangiaceae bacterium | reverse complement strand
GGCGCGATGGCACGGGCTGAGGGGAGCGAGATGCCCGTGTCCCGGACCGCGGAGGGGCGGGAGGGGCTGGAGGCGATACGGCGCGATCCGGGGAGCGCGCTGGTCGCGATGGACTTTGATGGGACGCTGTCGCCGATCGTGGCTGATGCGGGAGCGGCGCGGGCGCATCTGGGGGCGGTGCCGGCGCTGCGTGGGCTGTCGGGGCTTGTGGGGACGCTGGCGGTGATCACTGGGCGGCCGGCCAGGGTGGCGGTGGAGCTGGGTGGGCTGGGGGAGGTGCCCGGGCTGATCGTGCTGGGGCACTACGGGATGGAGCGGTGGGCTGGCGGGGAGCTGACGGCTCCGCCGGTGCCGCCGGGGGTGGTGACGGCGCGGGAGAGGCTGCCGGGGGTGCTCGCCCGGGCGGGGGCGCCCGCGGGGACGCGGATCGAGGACAAGGGCAGCGCCGTGGCCGTGCACACCCGGGGGACCGACGACCCGGAGGGAACACTCGCGGCCCTGGCTGCGCCGCTGGCGGGGCTGGCGGACGCCACCGGGCTGGCGGTCGAGCCGGGACGGCTGGTCATCGAGCTGCGGCCGCCGGGCACGGACAAGGGAACCGCGCTCACCTCGCTCGTTGCCGAACGTAAGGCCGGGGCGGTCCTGTTCGCGGGCGACGACCTCGGCGACCTGGCGGCCTTCGGCGCGGTGCGTGCCCTGCGCGCGGACGGGCACCCAGGGGTGACCGTGTGCAGCTCGTCGGCCGAGGTCACCGAGCTGGCCGCCGAAGCAGACCTCGTCGTCGCCGGGCCTGACGGGGTTGTCGCCCTGCTGGGCTCGCTGGCCCGCGCGCTTGCCGCACCGCCGCATCCAGCGCGCTGACCTGGTCGGCGAACCACTCCTGGGGCGGCGAAGCCGCCCCCTCCTCGGCCAGCAGGGCCGCCCGGCGCTTCCGTTCGGCATCCGGCATGCTCAGCGCCTCGTGCAGCGCTTTCGCGGTGCCGGTCACGTCGAAGGGGTTGACCAGCAGCGCGTCCCCGCCGAGCTGGGCGGCCGCGCCGGCCTCACGGGACAGCACCAGCGCGCAGCCTCGTTCTGACAGTAGCGGGCCCTCCTTGGCGACCAGGTTCATGCCGTCCCTGATCGGGTTGACCAGCAGCACGTCGGCCAGCCGGTAGGCGGCGAGCGAGCGGGCGTAGTCGTCGTTGACCTGCAGCACCAGCGGGTCCCAGTCGTCGGTGCCGAACTCGTCGGTGATCTGCCGGGCGAGCCGCTGCACGCTGGCGGTGTACTCGCGGTACTCGGGCAGGTCGTGCCGGGAGGGATAGGCGAACGCGAGATGGGTCACCTGCCCCCGCCACCGCGGATAGCTGACCAGCAGCTCCCGGTAGGCGGCCAGGCCGCGGACGATGTTCTTGGACAGCTCGGTCCGGTCGATCCGGACGATCAGCTTGCGGTTGCCCGCGGCCGAAGCCAGCGCCGTGACGTGCGCCTGCACGTCCGCGGCGGCCGCGCGCTCGCGCAGCTCCCCGGCGTCCACCCCCAGCGGGTGCACGCCGACCGTGGTGGTGTGGCCGCGGTGCCGTACCGTCCCCTCCGCCCGGTCCACCTCGGCGGCCAGCACCGCCTGGCAGCAGTCCAGGAACGCGTCGGCCCAGCGGCGGGTGTGGAACCCGGCGTGGTCGGCGCCGAGCACGCCCTCGAGCACCTGCCGGGCGACGTCATCGGGCAGGATCGCGAAATAGTCCGGCGGCGCCCACGGGGTGTGGCAGAAGTAGCCGATCGCCACGTCGGGGCGGCGGTCCGCGAGCATCCGCGGGACCAGCGTCAGGTGGTAATCCTGCACCATCGCCCGCACCCCGCCGCGCCGGTAGCGGCCCTCCGGGCCCGCGCCCTCGGCGAGCGCGTCGGCGAACGCCGCGTTGTAGGCGCGGAACGACTCCCACTCGCGGCGGAACGCCAGGCCGAAGTGCGGCCGGTTGGGCGTGTCGTAGAGCATGTGGTGGATGAACCAGAGGGTGGAGTTGGCGATCCCGTTGTAGGCGCGGTCGAACGTGGCGGCGGGGATGTCGAGCATCCGCACCGCCGACCCGGCGCCGTCCAGGCTCGCGTCCGGGGTGTCGAGGTAGCCGCCCGGGGCGGCGCGGGCCGCCGTCCGGTCGGCGTCGCTGAGCGCCGCGCAGACCCACAGCACCTCGGCCTGCCCGGCGACCGAGGAGAGCCCCGACACCATCCCGCCGCCGCCGCGGCGGCTGGTGAGCTGCCCGTCTTCGCTGAGCCGGAACGAGACCGGCCCCCGGTTGGAGGCGACGAGCACCCTGCCCCGCGCATCGGCGTCCATGACCGTGAGATTAACCGGATCGGGCCGCAGGGGCAGCGGGCGGGATCGGTTAGAGTGCTGGGGACAACTGCATAACGCTCATCCAGAGGGGTGGAGGGAACGGCCCTGTGAAGCCCCGGCAACCACCGTGACGAGCAGGCTGCTTGCTGGCCTTCCGGCCAGCTGCGCCGATGTCCGCAGTGCTGTTCCAGAGGGACGACCCCCGGGAACCCCGGCATGGCGCGGCGCCAGGCGGGGCCTCGTCACGGCAGGTGCCAACTCCGGCCCGCGGCCGACAGGCCGCCGGGACAGATGAGGGAGAAAGGCCCCGCCCCTGTGAGTACCACGACGACGAAAACCCCGTCCCGGTTCGGATTCGCCAGTCATCTGGCCTGCCGCGAATGCGGCGCCGTCAGCGAGCTGGGCGCCACGCACGCCTGCGCGCAGTGTTTCGGCCCGCTGGAGATCGGCTACGACCTGCCGGCGCTGACCAGGCCCGCGATCGAGGCCGGGCCCTCCAGCATCTGGCGGTACGCCAGCCTCCTGCCAGTGCCGCCGGACGTGGCCGCCTCACTCAACACCGAGCCCGGCTGGACCCGGCTGGTCCGCGCCGGCCAGCTCGCCCGGGAGCTGGGCATGGCCACGCTGTGGGTGAAGGACGAGCGCGGCAACCCGACCCACTCATTCAAGGACCGGGTGGTCGCCGTCGCCCTCGCCGCAGCGGTGGAGCTGGGCTACAAGGTGCTCGCCTGCCCCTCCACCGGCAACCTGGCGAACGCGGTCGCCGCCGCGGCGGCGCGCGCGGGCATCCGCTCGGTGGTGCTGATCCCCGCCAGCCTGGAGCAGCAGAAGATCGTGGCGACCGCCGTCTACGGCGGGACCATGGTCGCGGTGGACGGCACCTACGACGACGTGAACCGGCTCGCGTCCGAGCTGGCTGACGAGCGCGAGGACTGGGCGTTCGTGAATGTCAACGTCCGGCCGTACTACGCCGAGGGATCCAAGACCATCGGCTACGAGATCGCCGAGCAGCTCGGCTGGCGGCTGCCCGCCCAGATCGTGGTGCCCGTCGCCTCCGGCGCGCAGCTCGTCAAGATCGACAAGGCGTTCCGGGAGCTGATCTCGCTGGGGCTGGTCGAGGACAGCCCGTACCGGGTGTTCGGCGCGCAGGCCAGCGGGTGCGCACCGGTCGCCGCCGCGTTCCGGGCCGGTCACGACGTGGTGCAGCCGGTGCGGCCGTCCACGATCGCCAAGTCGCTGGCGATCGGCAACCCGGCCGACGGGCCGTACGTGCTCGACGTGGTCCGCCGCACCGGCGGCGCGGTCGCCGACGTGAGCGACCCCGAGGCGGTCAGCGCGATGCGGCTGCTCGCGGCCACCGAGGGCATGTTCGGGGAGACCGCGGGCGGGGTCACGCTGGGCGTGCTGCGGCAGCTGCTCGCAGGCGGGCTGCTCGACCCCGGCGCCGAGACCGTCATCATCAACTCCGGGGACGGCCTGAAGACGCTCGGCGCCGTGGCCGGGGCATCGCCCGCGCCAGCGCCCATCCGCCCGACGCTGGCGGCGTTCCGGGAGCTGGAGGACTCGCTCACCCTCCCGGGCTCCGCGTGAGCCGCGCCAGCGGCCGCCGCGGGGGCGGCGTTAAAGTCACGATCAAGAATTGCCCAAGCCCGCGTCCTTTGCGCCGGCCAGGAAAGGTAGCTGCCCGATGAGCGTTTCTGTCCGCATCCCGACCATTCTGCGTACCTACACCGGCGGGTCGGCCGAAGTGACCGCCGATCCGGGCACGCTGCGCGAGGTACTCGCTGGCCTCGACGCCACCTATCCGGGCCTGGCCGGCCGGATCGTGGATGACACGGGCAATCTGCGCCGGTTTGTGAATGTCTATGTGGGGGAGGAGGACGTGCGGTTCGCCCAGGGCCTGGAGACCCCCGTCCCGGCGGGCGCGCACGTATCGGTGATCCCGGCGGTCGCGGGCGGCTGACAATCCGGTGCTGGGCAGCCAGTTTTCACCCAGAGTTAACCCTGGTGCCGGAGTGCCAGATCCGCATCGGTGACTCGCCTGACCGCGTTAGGCGAGTAACCGGTCACGAGAGAGCGTGACAGGGGGTAAGGTCGTGTCCGGTCGCTGTCGGTCGGCGAGAACGGCAAGCCCCGCTTGCTTGGCACGCCTAGCGCTCTGCGATCGACGGGTCCCGCGGTAGCAAGGGGCGGGACCTGAAAGGCCCGAGCGTAGTTAGGGAGTTGTTGGGTAATGGCTCAGGGCACCGTCAAGTGGTTCAACGCGGACAAGGGCTACGGCTTCATCGCGGTCGACGGTGGTAGGGACGTGTTCGTGCACTTCTCCGCCATCCAGATGGATGGCTACCGCAGCCTCG
>DATIXO010000318.1:0-5979 GCA_035518495.1 Streptosporangiaceae bacterium | reverse complement strand
CTGCGGGGGATGCGGCCGCTCAGTCTATACAGGCCGTCCGCCTGGCCCTGCACGGCAGGACCGGTAGCGGCTGACAGCGGACTGGCGGGAGCCGGCCGCGGTTATGCCCTCATCTGGTGAGTTCGGCCTCCGGCTCGCCGGACCGGCCTGCCGCGTCACGATGGCCACCATGGGGGGACGGGACGGGTTCAGGCGGCGGTGAGCGCGTCGTCGCCGAGCTCGGCCAGGATGTGGCAGGCCTGCCGGAGGATCTTGCGGGCCTCGGAGAGGGCGGCGCGCTTGCCGCCCTTCCGGTCCTTGACGGCGGCATAGTAGCGGTGGTCGGGCGCCGACGCGCGGGCGTGGGTCTTGCCGGCCTCATACACCGCCCAGCGCATTTCCTCTGCTGTGTGACCGCGTCTCGTTTCTCCTTTCTCTGCTCCTGCTGAGCGGGGTTTTCGCTTTGTGCTCAGTGGTGTCGCGTCACTAGGGTCGCCCTTCGTGCAGCTGATCTTCTTTGCCAGCGCGGGCTGGGAGACGTGGGATGTGGCGGGCCAGCCGGCGATCCCGGACAGGATGCCGGTGCTGGCCGACGACGACCTGCTCTTCGAGGACGACGGTTCACCCCGGCCGGTGGTGGCGGCGAACCGGTGGTTGCGTGAGCTTCCGTCCAGCGGTGCCCCGGCGACGCAGACGTGGGCGGTGTATGCGCGGGTGCTCCGCGACTGGATGGTGTTTCTTGGCGCTCATGGCATCGGGCTTTTCGACGGCCGGGTCCGGCTGAAGGCGGCGCTGGGGGCGTATGCCGCCTACCGGGCGGGCGGGCCGGCCGGGGCGCGGTTCGCGGCGGTGACCTGGAACCGGCACATGAGCGTGTTGTCGTCGTTCTACCGGTGGGCTGAGGCCGAGGGGCATGCGGGCGCGGTGCCGTTCAGCTACGCGCAGGCGCAGGCCCGCTTCGCCGGCAGCGGCGGCGGGGCTAGCGTGAACCTGGCCCGGCGGCGTGTCCCGAAGCGGCACGTGACGATCAAATACCTGGAGCCGGGCTTCGCCGGCCTGTTCGTGCGGGCACTGGCCGGGCTGGGGCCGGATGGCACGGCGGACGCGGGGTATCGGGGCCGTGAACTGGCCCGGAACTCCGCGGTCGCGCGGCTCGCGCTGGCGACCGGCCTTCGCCGGCAGGAGTTCACCTTCCTGCTGGCCTGCGAGCTCCCGCCGCTGCCCGGGCCCGGGCCTGGCGATGGCGGCCTGCCGATCCCGTTCGGCGTCCCGGCGGGGGTGACCAAGGGCGGCAAGTTCCGCACCACCTGGGTCGATTACCCCGCGTTGGAGGCGGCCCACCGCTATGCCGGCCTCGATCGGGCGGCGAGCGTGGCCGGATCGGCATGGAGGCCCCCGGCCCGCTGGGGGGCGCCGCTGGTGGTGACCGAGCCCGATGCCGCCGGCGGCCGGGTGAACGGGGTCCGGGTGCGGTGGGCGTCGTTGCGGCCCGGTGACCGGCGGCGGCTGGTGGCCCCCGGCGGCGGGACGTGCCTGCTCGCGGCCCGCGGCGACGGAGGGCCGTTCACCGCGTGGGACAGCGTGTTCACCCGGGCCTCGGACCGGATCCGGCGCCGCTTCGAGCCGCGGTTCCCTCAAGTGCACCCGCATCGGCTCCGGCACTCGTTTGCGATGGCCACGCTGGAGAGGCTGGTGGGCGGCTACTACGCGCAGGCCGCCCAGCTCGTGACCGGCACCGGCACCGGGACAGGCCCGGATGCGGCGCTGGCCTTGTATCTGGCCAAGTCCGACCCGCTGATGGTGCTGCGTGACCTGCTGGGTCACTCCTCGGTGCTGACCACGGAGGTGTATCTGCGGCGGCTGGACATGACCCGGATCTACCGGGATGCCTACCAGCGGGCCGGGGCCGATCACGGGCTGCTGGAGAGCGCGGAGCGGGAAGCCGGCGAAGAGTTCGCCGATGAGCGGGGTGATTCCTGATGCCGGCCGAGCTGCTCGGTGACCCGGCCGGGATCTCCTGCGCCTTCAGTGACGGCCGGCGCAGCCGCCACGTGGTAGTCACCCCGGATCCGCTGCCGCTGGTCCGCGACTTGCTGACCGGGCTGGCGGGGCTGGTCCATCCGCACGGGCCGGTGGACGCGCCCGGCACCGTCACCGATTATCTGGCCGGGGTGCGGGACCTGGCCGGGTTCCTGCGCGCACGGGGGGCGGACGGCGGCGCAGGCGCGCTGACCCGGGTGCTGCTGGTCGAGTACTGGATGCAGGCCGGCTGGCGTCATGAGTCGGCGACCCGGCGGATGCTCGCCGCCGCCGATGCCGCTACCGGCGTCCTGCGGCCGGAGGTGCGGGCACTGGTGGCGGGCCGGCACTTCGCCGCGATGCCCGTCACCGCGCCGCTGCAGCCGTATACCGAGCAGGAGTGGGAGCGCTTGCACCGGGTGTGCCGTCAGGTGGCGGACGAGGCGTTCGGCCGCTACCGGGCCGCGCGGGCCGGGGCGGCCGGCGGGGATGACCCGCGGGCCGCCCGGTGAGATGGCGGCAACCTGAGGTGGCTGCTGACCCGCCTGGGCCCGGCCGGCGACGGTGAGGTAGCCGCCTGGCTGGGCCGGAACCGTTCCTGGGTCACCGCCCGTGGCGGGGTCCGGTCAGCGTGCGAAGAGCTGTATCCGACCATGGAAGTGACCGCCGCCTACCGGCTGCTGCTGGGCATGTATTCCGGGATCGTGCCCGACGGCATCGCCGACCTCGGGGTGGGTGACATCGACTGGGCGGGGGACGCCACCGTCCTGCTCGGCTACGTCAAGCGGCGGACCGCGGCCGAGTCGATGACCTTGCCGCGCAAGGCGGTCCGGCTGCTCGAGCAGTGGCTGGAGCATTCCGCGCTGACCCGCGAGCATGCGCCGGCGGATCTGGCCGGCCGCCTGTGGCTGCACTACAACCGGTTCGCCTCGCCGCGCTGGCGCGGCGGGGTCTCCGCTCGCGCCCCGGTGGGCTGGGCGCCGCGGACCGGCGTGCAGGTGGACCGGCGGCGGGTCCGCACGAGCTACCTGGCGCTGCGGGATCGCAGCCGCTGGCACGGCAGCACGCGATCGACGATTGACCCTAACCACTCTCCGGCGGTGGAGGGCGACCATTACCTGACCGCCACCACCGCTGCGCAGCAGGACATGGTCGAGCAGATCATCGAGGATGCGCAGCAGGACATGCTGCGCCGGGCCGCGCCCGCGGTGATCCTCACCGACGCCGGTGTCTCCGATCTCGCGGGCCGCTACCCGGAGCTGATCTCCCGGCTCGGCGTGGACGACACCGCCATCGCCGAGCTGACCGGCGGGACCCGCGATGTGTTCGCGGCCGCCTGCGCCGACCCGCTGTCGGGCCTGCACGGCCCGCCCGGCAAGCCATGCCCGGCCCGGCCGTGGGTGTGCCTGCTCTGCCCGCTGGCGGTGTTCACCCCCCGGCACGCGGCGAACCTGCTGCGGCTCAAGGCGTTCTTCGCCCGGCAGTGGCAGCAGATGCCCGCCGCGCAGTTCATGGCCGTGTTCGGGCCATATGCCGCTCGCATCGGCCAGGTGCTCGACCGCTACCCCCCGCAGCTGCTGGCCGCCCTCGCCGCCGAGGTCGGCGACCACGACTGTGAGCTTCCGCTGCGCGCCGAGGAGCTGACTTCGTGACCCCCGGCATCGCCGCGGCCGCCCCCGGGGATGCCGCGTCGCCGTTCTCCGGCACCGACCTGTGCGCCGAGGCGGGATGGCGGCTGCGGGCCGGCGGACGCAGGCCTGTCTTCGACGACGACGTCTGGTGCTTCGGTGACGTTGACGGGCTGGCGGTGCAGCTCAGCGAGGGCGACGTGCGGATGGACTTCACCGCGATCTGCGATCCGCGCTGGCGGCTGGTCGCCAAGGAATACCTGCTGGCCCGGATGCTGCCCGGCCACGAGCTGGTGGCCGTGCTGCCGCACGCCTACCGGATCCCGCTCGCGCTGCGCAGCTGCAAGCGCCGGCTCGCCGAGCTGACCGGATGGCTGAACTGGCTCACCGCCAGCGGCGCCGGCTCGCTGTCGCAGGTGTCCCAGCAGCACTGCGACCGCTATCTGCACCACCGTCGCGCGCGCCGGGACCGCAGCGGGGCGGTGCCCGGCATCGTCGATGAGTCGGTGGTTCGCCTGGCCGCCGCGGTCGTCATCGAGCTCGCGCTCTACGGCGAGCTGTTCACCCCCGACGCCTACGCCCCCGGCTTCCGGCCCTGGGATGGCAGGTCGTCCGCCCGGGTGGCCGGGATGCGCGCGCCCGAGGGCAACAAGACCCCGGTGGTGCGCCAGGAGGTCCTGCAGCCGATGCTCGCCGCAGCCCTCTACCTGGCAGGCACCATCGGGTCCCGCATCGTGGCGCTCGGCGAGCAGGTCCGCCGGCAGCGTGCTCCCGCCGGCGGGCACCGGGCCAGCGCCGCAGACATCGCCGAGGTCCTCGGCCGGCACCGCCGCCACGGCGAGCCGCTGGAGGCAGCCCCGCCCCACCTGGCGCGGGCCCGGATCGCCCGCGGCTGGGATCCGGACGACCCGCTGCTCGGAGTGAGCCTGGCCGCCCTGGCCCGGCAGGCTGGCGCGGGGAGGATCACGCCCGGCGACCTGCCGGCGCTCCGCCCGCTCATCACCCGGGCCATGCGCGAGGCGGGCACGGAAAAGCCGTGGGGCCGGGACGCCGGGGCGGTGCCGCGAGCGGACAGCGGCGAACCCGTCCCCTGGACGCTTCCGCTGCATGAACGTGACGTCAGGGACCTCACCGGCTTCGCCGGTACCGCGTGCCTGCTGGTCGTCGCGACCCTCACCGGGATGCGGGAGAGCGAGCTGATGGAGTTGCGCTCCGGCTGCCGCCGCCCGCCCGCCGCCGGGGATCCCTTCGCCCGGCACCGGCTGGCCGGCACGCTCATCAAAGGGCAGCCTCTCGGCGGGACCGAGGAGGAGTGGGTTGTCATCGAGCAGGTCGACCAGGCGGTCGCGCTGGCCGAGCAGCTGTCCGGCCGCGCCGGGACCGATGCCCCGGTGTTCGGCCGCTTCTCCTTCCCGGTCCGCTACCAGTGGTTCCGCGCGTGGGTGAACGGGCCGGGCGGGCGCCGGCTCGGGCTGGCCCCGATCCCCGGCGACACCGTGACCTTGCGGATGCTGCGGCGCACCCTGGCCCGGGAACTGGCTTACCGTCCCGGCGGCCTGCTCGCCGCCAAGATCCACCTCAAGCACGTGTCCGCGGCGACTACCGAGGGCTACGCCAGCCGGCCCGGCGGCGCCCAGGCCAAGCTCCTCGCCGAGATCGGCGAGCACGAGGCGGAACGAAACCTGCAGCTCGTGCTCACCGAGTTCCGCAACTACCAGGACGGCGTCATGCCCGCCGGGCCCGGGGCGCGCGAGCTGACCGAGTTCTTTTCCAGCGTCGACGGGGACCTCTCCGATCACGCTGGCACCGCGCCGAACGTGCTCGCCAGCGATCAGCAGGTGCTCAACCTGCTCGGCAAGCGCGCCGGAGCGCTGCACCTGGGCCTGGCGAACTACTGCTGGTTCACCGACCCCTCCCGGGCACTGTGCCTGAAACTCGCGGGCACCCCCGGCGCCGGCAAGCCCCTGATCGGGATGTGCGACTCCGCGCGCTGCCCGCAAGCCACCCACCACCCCCGCCACCGGGCGGCGTGGGCCAAGACGGCCGAAGACCACGCCGTGTTCCTCGGCCAGATCGGCCGGACCCGCAAAGCCGAACATGCCCGCCTGAACGCCGAACTGGAGCGCGCCCACCGCGTTCTCGACGCCATCGACGCAGCCGGGCACGACCATGAGGAGACCCGGTAGGCATGCGGATCAGCAACGAGCGGCGCCGCGACACCGAGCAGCGCGTCCGGGCCGCCGCCCGCACCATGCTGGCCGGAGAGATACCGGCCGGCGGCAAGTGCGACATCACCACCCTCGCCAGGCAAGCCGGGATATCCCGGGCCACGCTCTACCGCAGCTATCCGCAC
>DATIXO010000317.1:0-2312 GCA_035518495.1 Streptosporangiaceae bacterium | reverse complement strand
TTGTGCGCCAGGATCGCGCGGGACAGCGCGGGCGTCGGCGTGTACCCGCCCCGCGCGTCGACCATGACCAGGACGTCGTTGGCCGCGAGCACTTCCAGCGCGCTGACCTGCGCCGGCTCGGACAGCGCGTGCGTGTCGGCGCCCAGGTACAGCGGACCGTCGATTCCCTGGCTGGCTCGGTACTCGCAGATCGCCTGGGTGGTGGCCAGGATGTGGTCCTCGTTGAACGTCGCCGTGAACGCCGATCCGCGGTGTCCCGACGTGCCGAACGACACCCGCTGCGCGGCATCGCCGGGGTCGGGGTGCACCGCGTAGTACGCGGTGACCAGCTTCGCGACGTCCACCAGGTCTTCAGCGGCAGCGGGCTGACCGGCACGCAGGTCTGTCATGCGGCCATACTGGCATGCCTCCCCGGCGCTGGACACGCCCGCCCCGCGCTGAGGCCGGCCGGACCGCTGGTCTCCGCTTACTGCGGGCTGGCCGGGGCAAACGCCCGGCGGACCCGCTGCCGGCAGCGGCTGGCCAGCACCTTCGCCAGGCTCCTGGCGTCGAGTTCGCGCACGGTCTCCTCGGCGGTCCGGCCGCTGGCCCCGCCGGCCAGGAAGGCGCCGACGGCGGCCCGGGCGGCGACCTCGACGGGCACCATCGGCGGTCCGGGGCTGGCCTCCGCGTCCGCGTCCGGGTCCGGGTCCGGCCCGGCCTCGGGCGGCTCGCCCAGCGTGGTGATGTCGCCGACGATGTTCACGCCGAGCGCCTCGATGTTCTTGGCCATCTCGGCGCTGATCTCGGCGGCGCGGGCCAGCGCCCAGCTCGGGGTCGCGATCCTCGGCTCGTCGGGCGACGGCTGGCGGGTGTTCTTCATGTGCTCGACCGCGCCGTAGCGCATGAACCTGGCGTAGTTGCGGTCCGGCCAGGCGCGGCGGCTGAATTCCTCGTTGAGCAGCCGGACGAGCTCGGCCTCGGCGATGGTGAGGGACCGGTTCGCCGCCCTTTCCTCGGGCACCAGGAAGCCCGCGGGCAGGCCGAGCATCGTTTCGAAGACCCGCAGCAGCATCAGCCGGTCGGATTCATCGACCACGATGACGGTGAGGTTATCCGGGCCGTTCTCCGCGGCCCAGCGTTCTACCAGTTCGTCGTGCCTATGGCGGCGCCAGAAACCCGGTGTCGGCGTGCGCGGCGGATCGCTCAGTATTCCGTCGAGCCATTCCAGGTACCGGAAATGAAAGCCATTCTGCAGATATTGCTGCCATTGCGACGGCAGGATCCGGGTGAGGGAGCGCAGCGTCACCACGACGTGGACGCGGGCGCCGCCCAGGTCCGCGACCACACGGCGGGCCGTGGCGTCCTCCGCCTCGGCGAAGAACTCGCTGCTCAGCACCACGCGCCGGTCGCCGGCCGCGCGGACCTCGCGGACCAGGTTGTCCCAGTAGGAAATCTCGGGCCGCGGCCCGCCGAGCAGGGCGGGCTGGCCGGTGACGGCGAGGATGGGCCACAGCGGCTGCCGGCCCCGGCCGGGATAGACCACGCTCGCGGCGGCCAGCCGCTCCCTGGCCAGATGCAGGGCGCCCTGAATGGCCGTGGTGCCGGTCTTGTGCGGGCCGATGTGCACGAGGCGGGTACCCGGTTCCAGTGGGACCGTAGCCATAATTCTCCCGGCTTGCTCACGGCCCCGCATCTTGAATTCTAGAACTCCCAGGCAATGGCGGGCGGGTAATCACCAATCCCGGGCGTGTCGCCTCGGTTTTACGACATGAATGCCTCGCTCATGCCATAAGAACAACATGGTCGCGGCAACCATGCCGTATGAGCGGGCGCGCCGGGGGGCGGTCAGGTCGCGATGTCGGGGTAGGGCAGCGTGATGTGATCCATGGCCCGGGCGTAGGCGATCTGATACTCCAGCGGGCCGTGGTCGCGCTCGAACATGGCGATGAACAGGGTGAGGGTCAGGAACGGGTGGGCGCCCATGCCGAACAGCGCCACGTAGTCGTGCTCGCGCAGGGCGCGGCGCTCCTCCTCCCCGAACGCGAGCCAGGTCGACTTCTCCGCGGCGTGGCAGTTGAGCAGGGTGTTGGCCATTTCCCGCTCCCACCACTCCACGGTGCCGCCGGGATCGGACCGGTAGCGCTCCACCAGCTCGGGATCGCGGTCCACCGTGTACAGGAACTTGTCCAGCAGGTACTTGCTCACGATGACGCTCCCTTTCCCGCCGGCGACGGGTACCAGGTGAAGTACGCCTCCATGGTGTGGAACAGGTCCAGGCTGTCGGTGTAGTCGGCCTTCACGCCGTCGCCGGCCGCGCCCATCATCAGCAT
>DATIXO010000316.1:0-3698 GCA_035518495.1 Streptosporangiaceae bacterium | reverse complement strand
GCCTACGACCACTGCTGACCCCTTGGAATAGGTCATCTAGTTACGGGGCGCCGGGCGGCCGGGCCCTGGCGAACCAAACTTCGCCCCGACGCCCACGTGTCACCCGCCGCGCTGAGTGGGCACGGGTGGGGCGTTAGACGTCAAGCGGGGTGGGCATGACGGGTGGGGCTTGCGGGATCCCGGTGCCCGGCGACAGGGTGGGCACGACGGAATGGAACGGCCCGCCCGGCTCAAGTTTCGCTGCCTGACCGGACGGGCCGCCTGATGCGCTCGGAGGCGCCGGTGCCAACGGTAGGGCAGGTCGTGGCGGTTGTCGATGCTCAGCTCGGGTCTGGGCTGCTGGGGTGCCTGGAGCCGGGGTGCGGGGGGCGGCTGGCGCGGTGGGGATTCGGGGTGGAGCGGGATCTGGTCGGGCTGGGCGGGGTGACCGGGCGGGTCCGGCCGCGGCGGGCGCTATGCGCGGGGTGCGGGGTCTCGCGGGTTTTGCTGCCCGATTCGATGCTGCGTCGCAGGCAGTACGGGGTGGAGGTGATCTGGGCGGCACTGCTGGCGGCGGCGCGGCCGGTGCCGTGGAACCGGATCGCGGCGGAGCTGGGGGTGCCGTACACGACGGTGCGGGAGTGGCTGCGCAGGTTCGCCCGGCGGGCGGACCGGGTGCACGCGTGGCTGTGCGGGCTGGTGCCGCGGCTGGTGGATGACCCGGTGTGGCCGGCGGGGACCTTGAGCGCGGCCGGTGATGCGCTGGCGGTGCTGGGCGCGCTGCATCAGCAGATGCCGGGCCGGTGGCCGGTAGTGGCCGCGTTGTCGCCGGGGCAGCTGGCGGCGCGGCTGTCGAGGTGCGGGCTGCTGGCCCCGTCCTGGCCGCCCGGGGCGATCAACACGAGCTCGCCGGTGACATAGCCGCTGGCAGGCACCACCTTGATCGGTTGAGAGTTCACATCACCGTTCAAGGGAGGTCTTCAAGGTGTCTTCGGCAGAGCATGAGCGGCTGGCGCGGCGGGCCCGGGCGCAGGACGTCGCGTTGTTCCGGTACCGGCTGATCGGGCCGGCCCTGGAGGAGGGGCTGACGACAAAGCAGCGGGGCCGGGTGGTCCGGGGCATCGCCGGCCAGGTGCACGCCGGGCCGGGCGGCCGGGGCGTACAGGTCTCCCGCAAGACCATTGACAGGTGGATCCGGGCCTGGCGGGCCGGCGGGTTCGAGGCCCTGCTGCCCAGCGACCGCAAGTGCGAGCCGGTCACCCCGCAGGCGGTTCTGGCGATGGCGGCGGCGCTGAAGCGGGAGAACATGGCACGGACCGCGGCGCAGGTGCGGCGGATCATGGCGGCGTCCTCGGGGGACGCGCCGTCGGAGCGCACGCTGCAGCGGCATTTCGCGCGCGAGGACCTGACCACCCCGCGGGGGAGCACCGTGTTCGGCCGGTTCGAGGCCGAGGCGCCGAACGTGCTGTGGACCGGCGACGTCCTGCACGGCCCGCTGGTCGGGGGGAGGAAGACCTACCTGGTGGCGTTCCTGGATGATCACTCCCGATTCGTCACCGGGTACCGGTGGG
Source organism: Streptosporangiaceae bacterium (assembly GCA_035518495.1). Classification (GTDB taxonomy): domain Bacteria; phylum Actinomycetota; class Actinomycetes; order Streptosporangiales; family Streptosporangiaceae; genus UBA9676. Next base: position 2,148 of record DATIXO010000316.1, on the reverse strand, counting down.
GGTGGAGCGAGGACTCGCTGCACCTGGCCGTGGCGTTCAAGCGCGCGGTCGCGGCGCGGGGCCTGCCGGGCACGGCTTACGTGGATAATGGCGCGTGTTTCGTCGATGAGACGTTGGCGGTGACCTGCGCGAAGCTGCGCATCCTCATCACCCACTCGCCGCCGTACCGCCCGGAGGGACGCGGCAAGATCGAACGCTTTTTCGAGACTGTGCGGGGCCAGTTCCTGGTCGAGGTCTCCCCGGACGGCAAGCCCGCCCCCGGCCGCCGGGTGCCGGCCAGCCTGGAGCAGCTCAACGGCTGGTTCACCACCTGGGTCGAGCACGAGTACCACGTGCGGGTTCACTCCTCGACCGGGGCGACTCCGCTGGCCCGGTGGAGCGCGGGCACGCCCCGGTTCATCAGCGCCGCCGAGCTGGACGCCGCGTTCTTGCGGGAGGCCATCCGGACCGTAGCCGTCCGCACCGCCACGATCAAGTTCCAGGGCAACACCTACGAGACCGCGCCCGAGCTGGCCGGCCAGGCGGTGACGATCCGCTACTCGCCGTTCGACCTCACCCGCGTCGAGGTGTTCCATCGCGGCGCCAGCCACGGGCACGCGCAGCCGCACGCCATCCGGCGGCACTGCCATCCCAAGGTGAAGCAGGCACCCCAGGTGGTCCCGGCGGTCACCGGGATCGACTACCTGCAGCTGCTAGAAGACAAGCGCGCCGCCGCCGACGGCGCCGCGCACAGCATCCGCTACGCCGGCCTGGCGCCCGCCGCGGCCAGCCCAGACCATCAGGAGGCCAGCGATGATCAATGACGCCGTGCGCGGCTACTTCGGGTTCGAGCGGCTGCCCTTCGACCGGTCCATCCCGGTCGGGGCGCTGTTCCCGTCGGCGTCCCACCAAGAAGCAGCCGGCCGCATCGCTTACGGCATCGATACCCGCCAGATCACGGTGATCACCGGTGAGGTCGGCGCGGGCAAGTCGGTGGCCGCGCGCGCCGCGGCCGCCCGCCTGGACGCCTCCCGCCACCAGCTCATCACCATCCCTAACCCCCAGGTCGGCGCGAGAGGCATCCACCACGCGGTCGTCGCGGCCCTGGGCGGCGTGCCCCGGTTCCACCACGCCACCCTCATCCCGCAGGCCGCCGAGCACCTGGCCGCCGAGCTCGCCGAGCGAGGCCGGCTGCCGGTCCTGCTGATCGAGGAGGCGCACCTGCTGACCCACGACCAGCTGGAGGCGATACGGATGCTCACCAGCGCCCAGCTCGACTCGGCCAGCCCGCTGGCTGTCCTGCTCATCGGCCAGCCCCAGCTGCGGGCCAGCATGAGGCTCGGCCTGCTCGCGGCCCTGGACCAGCGGATCGGCGTCCGGTACGCGATGGCGCCGATGACCGCCGATGAAACCAGCTCCTACCTGCGGCATCACACCAAGCTCGCCGGCCGGTCCGACCAGCTGTTCTCCGATGACGCCGCCGAACTGATCCACCAGGCCAGCCGCGGTTTCCCGCGCGCGGTCAACCGGCTCGCCGCCGCCGCCCTGCTCGCCACCTACACCACCCACAAGACCATCGCCGACACCACCGCCGTCCGCGCCGCCATCACCGAGGTGAACGACCAATGACCCCCCACGCCCTGGCGGACACGCTGATCCGCCACGCCGCCGGCCTCACCAGCGACTCCGCCGCCGCCGAACTGATCTCCGCCCACCACACGTGGCTGACCAGGACCGACTTCGTCACCCACTACATCCACGCCGGAACCCGCCCCGACCGGCACCCCTACGCCTACATCGACTGGGAACCCGCCATCACCGCCCTGGACAACCAGCAGCTCAGCTGCACCCCCTCCGAAGCCGCCATCCTGCGCATCGCTGCCAGCCTCGGCGACCACCACGTCCCCGTCCACCTCGCCCGCGTCCTGGGCAGCCTCGACCACGCCAACATCACCCGTGTCACCACCGCCATTACCCGCGCGAACGGCTGACCACGACAACCCGGCCACCGCCACGACAACCCGAGCACCACCGGGCCCCGCCGACACCGTCGGCGGGGCCTTTCCCGTCACCCGTCATGCCCACTCAACCTGACGCGGACGTGCCCAGCCAGCGCGTCGCGGAACAGGAGCGATGCCCAGCGAGGGTATTCAAGGAGATGAAAGTGGA
>DATIXO010000315.1:0-4515 GCA_035518495.1 Streptosporangiaceae bacterium | reverse complement strand
GAAGTACGTGCTGATGGCCACCTCCTCCAACTTCGGGAACATGTTCAGCGCCGCGGGCTCGTCCTTGTTCCTGAAGTTCCTGCCGATGCTCCCGTCCCAGATCCTGCTGAACAACCTGTTGTACGACACGGGCCAGCTGGCCATCCCGACCGACAACGTCGACCCCGAGCAGCTGGCCCGCCCCGCCGCCTGGGATATCACGTTCGTGCGGCGCTTCATGTACGTCTTCGGCCCGCTCAGCTCGATCTTCGACTTCATCACGTTCTGGATCCTGCTCGCGGTGCTGCACGCTGGCCCCGCCGAGTTCCGCACCGGCTGGTTCGTCGAGTCGATCGCGACGCAGACACTCATCGTGTACGTGATCCGCACGCGGCGGATACCTTTCCTCCGGAGCCGGCCCAGCCTGCCGATGATGTTCGTCCCCACCGGGGCCGCGGCCATCGGCATCATCCTGCCGTACACGCCGCTCAGCCACGTCCTCGGGTTCACCCCGCTGCCACTGAAGTTCTTCCTCGTGCTGGCCATACTGATCGTGACCTACATAGTGCTGGTGGATCTGGCCAAGATCCCCTTCTACCGGGCGCACCGCGCACAGCCAGCGACGGCCAGCCCGCAGCCAGCCACCGATGCCCAGCGGTCAGCGCTACAGCTCCGCCGCCGGGCGGCTCCGTTTACGACTCACCGGCTAACCGGCCCGGGCGGGTGGCTTTCCCGACGACGATCACCTGCGACAACCGCGGCCTGACCGCTCCCCGGTACTGAACCCTTGGAGGTGACCATGAGATCGGTCCGCATTGCCTGGTCGTCCTGTCCGCGGCGGAGGATGAGATGAGAGTGGTCATCGCGCTGGGCGGGAACGCACTGCTCGAGCGGGGCGAGGCCCCGGACTCCGGCGTCCAGGAGACGCACGTCGTGAGCGCAGTCGCCGCGCTCGCCCCGCTGGCTGGCCAGCATCAGCTGCTCATCACCCACGGCAACGGGCCGCAGGTCGGCGTGCTGGCCCTGGAATCCGCCCGTGATCCGGCGCTGTCGCATCCCTACCCGTTCGACGTGCTCGGGGCGCAGACTCAGGGGATGATCGGGTACTGGCTGGTCCAGGCACTGTACGACGCGGTGCCGGCCCAGCCCGCGGGCTGCCTGCTCTGCCGCACGGTCGTTCACGCGGACGACCCGGCGTTCGCCAGCCCGACCAAGTTCGTCGGTCCCGTCTACGGCGAGGCGCGGGCAAGGCAGCTCGCCGCCGAGCGAGGCTGGACCGTGCGCCAGGACGGGGCCGCCTGGCGCCGGGTAGTGCCCTCGCCTGAGCCTGTCGCGCTGGTGGAACTGGACATGATCAGGCTGCTGGCCGGCAGCGGAGCGATCGTCGTGTGCGCCGGCGGCGGGGGCGTCCCCGTGGTGCGTGACGACGCCGGCGCGCTGCGCGGGGTGGAGGCCGTGGTCGACAAGGACCTCACCGCCGCGCTGCTCGCCCGGGACATGGCGGCGGACGCGCTGGTCATCTTGACCGACGTGGACGCGGTCGAGGACGGCTACGGCACCCCGCAGGCCCGGCCCATCCACCGGGCCACCCCCCAAGAGCTGCGCGCCCGCCCGTTCCCGGCCGGGTCCATGGGCCCGAAGGTGGAAGCCGCCTGCCGCTTCGTGGAGGCGACCGGCGGGATGGCCGCGATCGGCCGGCTCGACGACGCCAAGGCGCTCCTGGACGGCAAGGCCGGCACGATCGTGGCGCCCGCGGATACGGGGTCCGGTGAACGACAATCCTGATGGCCGTATAACCCGCCCCAAGGAACTCTCCGGCGGGCGGCGCACGGGGTCCCCTTCGGCGGACCGCCGTACCCTGCTGATCCCGCTGCGTCGAGATGCAGCATCGTGGCCGAACGGGCAGTGTTCCACCCTGTGCGGATCGTCATCGCAGGTCCTTGCCAAAACTCATGTCTCGTCACCTGTCCTGCCGATGAAGTCGCTGCCGTTGGTGCTGGTGAGCGGGAGTTCCACGCGCAGGGTGGTGCCCGCTCCGGGTGGGCTGTCGAGGAAGATCCGGCCGCCGAGCGCCTCGACGCGGTCCTTGAGCCCGGCCAGGCCGGTGCCGCCGGCAAAGCCGGCGCCGCCGGCGCCGTCGTCGCTCACCGCGACGCGCAGGATGTCCCCGGCGACTTCGACCTGGATGCTGACCGCCGAGGCGCGGGCGTGCTTAGCCGCGTTGGTCAGCGCCTCGGCGGCAATGTAGTACGCGCTGACCTCGACATGCTCGGGCAGCCGCCCTCCGGCACCGACCTGCAGGTCGACCGGGACCGGCGAGCGGCGGGCGAGCATCGCCAGGGCGGGGCGCAGGCCGCCCTCGGCCAGGACCGCGGGGTGGATGCCGCGTGCGGTGTCGCGCAGCTCATCCAGCGCGCCGGTGGCCGTTGCGGCGGCGCGTTCCAGGTCCGCGGCGAGGTCGCCGAGCCCGGGCGGCACCGCCGCCCGCGCCGCGCGCAGCTGCAGCGCCAGGGAGACCAGCCGCTGCTGGGCGCCGTCGTGCAGGTCTCGCTCGATCCGCCGCCGCGCCTGGTCCGCGGCGGCCACGATCCGGGCCCGCGAGGTGGTCAGCTCGGCCTGGCTTTCGGCGTTGGCGATGGCGGTGGCGACAAGCTCGGTGAAGTCGGCCAGCCGCTGCTCGGTGTCGGCGGGCAGCCGTTCGCGCCGCGACCCGGCGGCGATCGCGCCCCAGAGGCGGCCCTCGACCACGATCGGGCTGGCGACCGCGCCGCGGACCCCTTCCGGGGTGGTCACCGGCGGGTCGTCGGTGTCGCGGCGGGCCGCCCGGCCGGTGGCCTGGACCGACGCCAGCGCCAGCCGGGGGTCCAGCGTGCCGCGCCAGCCCGCCCGGGAGTGCGCGACCCCGTACCCGCCCATCACCGTGACCTGCCCGTCCGGCTCGAACCGCACGACCGCCGCGGTGTCCGCGCCGAACAGCGCGCCGACCTCCTCGGCCACCGCGGCGAACACGACATCCGGGCCCGCCCCGCGGGCGACCAGCGTCGCCACCCGCCGCAGGGCCGCCTGCTCGCCGGCGATCCGGCGGAACCCGGCGTACAGCTGGGCGTTGTCCAGGGACACCGCGAGCTGCCCGGCGATGAGCTTGACCGCGTCCAGCCGCCCGCCGGTGAACGCGCCGCGCAGGAGGCGGTTCTCCAGCACCAGCACCGCCGCCAGCGCGCCGCGGCCTAGCACCGGCACTGCCAGCAGCGAGCAGCAGCCGGCGTCGGCGAAGTACGGGTCGCGGCCGAACCGGTCATCGCCGGTGGCGTCGGCCACCACCAGCGGCTCGCCCGTCCGCTGGACGTACCGTAGCACCGACATCGGCACCACGCGCTCGTGCCCGGTACCGCTGACCGCGATGGTGCCGCCGCCGCTGCCGGGTGCGGGCAGCAGCCAGTCCTGCCGCTCCTCGCTCCACGGCAGCAGGTGCACGCCGGTGGCGCCGGTCATCGCGCTGAGCACCCGGACCACCCGGGCGTGCAGTCGGCCGATGCTGGTCTCCGAGCTCAGCGCCTGCGACGCGGACAAGATGCCGAGCAGGTCGATCGTCCCGGTCGTGACGGCCGAGCGGCGATCGGGACGATCACCGGGCTGGCCGGCGCCGTGTGCGGCGGTCGCGTCCGGTGGCGGCCGCAGGGCCGGGTAGGCCCAGTCCAGCTGGGCGACCTTCGCCGTCGCGCCCCAGGCCAGGTACTCCTGCCGGGCCCGGGCGAGCAGGTCGTAGCCGGCCTGCTCGACGCCGTGCGCCAGGTAGAAGCGGGCCGCCCGCTCGGCGATCAGCGCCCGGTGCCAGGGCCGCTGCCGCTGCGCGGCCTCCCGCCGCGCGGCGTCGAAGGCCAGGACAGCGGCTTGGAAGTCGCTGGCCGCCCAGGCCCGCTCGGCCTCAACCAGCCGCAGCAGGTGCAGGAAATTGTCCGGCGCGTCCGCGGCGCGTGCAGCCAGCCACTCCGTGACATCGTCCAGCTGCGCCAGCAGGCCGCCGCGCTCGTCACCATCCGTATCGCGGGCCTGCCCGGCGAGGGCCAGCCCGCGCAGCAGGCGGGCCACGGCCGCCGGGTAGAGGCCCAGGGCAGCCGGTAGCAGCGGGATCGCCGCCTCGGTGTGCCGCACCAGATCGACCGGATCGCCGAAGATGGCGGCGGCGACCGCATGCTGGATATGCGTGAAGAAAAGCGCCAGCGGGTTGTCGGCGTACCTGTCGATGGGGACCGCCTCACCGGCCCCGGCGGAGCTTTCGCCGCGCAGCACACCCGCCAGCCACCGGTAGGCGTCGAGCCACTGCCCGATCAGTTCGCTGCCGATACGGCGCACGAAGGCCACGTCGGCCTCCACCTCGGTGACATAGACGTCCAGTGTTGGCGCGCAGTCCAGCAGGCTCGCCACGATCGGCTGGCAGACGTATCCCGCGTTGGCCAGGTCGCCACCCGCAATCAGCCCATCCCGGGCCTGCTGACCTGCCTGGACACTGTTTTCGATCGGCTCGAACCAGTGGCT
>DATIXO010000314.1:0-12490 GCA_035518495.1 Streptosporangiaceae bacterium | reverse complement strand
CGAAGAACTTCTGGATGTCCAAATCGATCACCCAGTCGCGTTTCCAGCAGCGTTCCCGGCACACCTGCGCCGCGTCCAGGGCCGACCGGCCCGGCCGGTATCCATAGGAGTCCTCGTGGAAGACCTTCTCCACGCGGGCTCCCAGGTGCCGGGCCACAACCGTCTGGGCGACCCTGTCGGCGACGGTGGGGATGCCCAGCATCCTGGTGCCGCCGCCGTGCTGTTTGGGTATCTCCACCGCACGCACCGCCGGGGGGAAGTAGGTCCCCGATGACATCCGGTTCCAGATCTTGAACAAGTTGTTCTTCAGATCGGCCTCGAAGCCAGCGATGGACTGGCCGTCCACCCCAGCAGCACCCTGATTCGCCTTCACCTGCCGGAAGGCCTCCCAGACCTCCCACTTGGAAATGTCAAACGGCTTGCCCTGCGACTTCAGCGTGCCCACGCAGTTCCTCCCGAAAATCTCCGGTTGACCGGGCGAACAACAGCCACAGACGACCCCGCCCCTTGGCTCCACCCCCATTACAGGGGCCTCACAGCTACTACGAGCGGGTCCGCCAGCGCGCCTGGCGACGGTACTCAGTCCCTCACGGTTCCGGCCGCTTGGGAGGCTCCCTCTCGCCGCCCACCAGGGCGGCAGTATCCAGCCGCGCCTTCTCCCGTTCCACGCGGACGCAGCAGACCAGGCTCACGCCACCTCTACGCCGGACACCGCCTGGCCAATCAGCGGGCACCCGCCAGGCTCATCCCGGGACCATTTGAACGCCCCGGTTTCGATGTCATCTGAAGATTTTCGACGCTTCGACAGTGATCGTCTTCCTGATCCCCACCTGACGCCTCTTACGGCGCCTTCTCCTCATCGCTCACCACGACGGTCTTCAGCCAACGCAGCATGAGGTGGTTTGGAGCCTCCCCCCGCAGGGCGGCTCCGGAGGGCCAAAATCCTCCATCATCCACGCAGCACCGCATCAAAAGGCTCTACCTACATCGAGCCTCCCCTGCGTTCGGGACACACACAAACGATCAAGAGACCCGACCGCCTCCTGGCGATCAGGCCTCTGACCTGCACTTACTGGTAGCGGGGGCGGGATTTGAACCCGCGACCTCTGGGTTATGAGCCCAGCGAGCTACCGAACTGCTCCACCCCGCGTCGGGTTCCTTCACTGTAGGGCCCGCGCACCACGGAGGCAAATCACGTTCCGCTCACCAGCCCGCCACCTGTCCCCGGTCCCGACATCCACAGCACATACCGGACGGGCCAGCCCGACGCCGGCGGCTGGGTCAGCACATGGGCGTCCTGGACCGTCGTCAGGTCGACCACCTGGCGGGGCGTCCCCCCATAGGGGGCGAGCTCAGCCGGGCGGGTGGCCAGCAGCACCGGCGGGTGCCCGGTCCGCATGATCTCGCCGATCACCGCCTCTACCTGAGCCTGGCTGGCGTTCGTCATCACCCCGGCCGGGATGCCGCACATGCCGCGGATCACCTGGGTGAACCGCCGGGCCGCGACGTGGTCGAGCAGCAGCACCGGCGAACCACCCGGTATCGCCCCGCACAGGTTGTCGATCGCGGCGAGCTCACCGGCGCCCGTTCGCTGGAACGCTGGCGCGGCGCTGGCGGGGTAGGGCGCAGGCAGGGCGACACGCCTCGCCCCGATCCCGAACGTGGTCACCGCGGACGGCACCGCCAGCGCGGCCACGAAGCAGGCGATGGCGGCCGCGACCGCCACCACCCCGGCGCCCCGTTCCCTGGCCCGCACGGCCAGCAGGGCGCAGACCCAGATCGCGGCCACGATCAGCCCAGGGAGCAGGACCGGGACGAGCTGCCGGGCCGCCCACGGCTGATCGGGCACGGTGTCCGGCCGCCATAGCACCGTGACGGCCCCCCAGCCGATGATCATCAAGGGCAGCGCCCAGGCGCGTGCCGCCCCGCTGGGATCCCGCCAGGTGATCAGCGCCCGCAGGCACCGCCGCGTGAGCAGGGCGAGCCCGGCCACGCCGAGCAGGAGGGCGGGCGCGCCCAGGTACCAGATCACCCAGTACAGGCTGTCCTCGGCATACAGCCGCCGCGGGGCGACCGGCAGGTGCGACAGCCGCTGCAGGGCAGCGACGTACGGGTTCACGCCGCCGTCGACCTGCTGCAGGTACGGCCGGATGACGAACCCGGCCGCGACCGCCACCACGATCACCGCGCCGGCCTCGGGCAGCCAGCGCAGCGGGCGGGCCCTCAGCAGCCGGACCACCTGCCGGCGCACCGGCTCGACCAGCCCGGCGGCCGCGCCGGCCACGGTCACCGCCAGGAACGCGGCGGCCGCCAGCGCGACCATGCCAAGATCCGGGGCCAGCGCCGCCATCATCGGCCCGGCGAGCACGAAGCCGCCGACCAGCCCGTATCCCGTCCCGGCGAGCAGGCCAGCGCCGAGCGGCAGCGCCTGCGGCCTGCGCACGGCCAGCAGCGTCCCGACGAACACGATGGTGGGCAGCAGATCCACCAGCGACCCGATCGCCACCAGCACCGTCAGCCCCAGCGCGAGGCCGCCCAGCGCCGCCAGGATGCGGGACTGGCGGGGTGCGAGCGAGTCCACCACCAAGCACAGACCGCCGAACAATAGAGTCTGTGCCAAGATCTCGCTGAATGCCGACCGGCTGGTGTAGGTCTCGGGCAGGGTGAGGGCCAGCAGGAAGGCACCCGCCGGCGCCCATTGCGGCCCGGCCAGCCGGCCGGTGAGCCCGCCCACGCTGAGCACCGCGAGCGCGCCCAGCAGCGGGCTGAGCGCCGCACCGCCCGGCAGCCCGTGTGTCCACAGCCCGGCCGCCAGCGTGATCGGCAGGCCAGCAGCCAGGCTGGGCACGATCGCCCCGGCGTGGCTGACAAAGCCGAAGCTGGAGAAGGTGAGACCAGGATGACCGCCGCCGAACGCCGCCAGCTGGGGCGGGATCGGCAGCGACCCATGCTGCGCTATCCAGTAGCCGTACTGGAAATACGCCCCCGGGTCGCGGTCCACGATCAGCTGCGGCGAGTTCGCCCACAGCTGCCAGGCGCCGAACCCGGCCGCCACCACCACCGAGCCGGCGAGCCCGCACCAGGCGGGCCAGCCCGGCGCCCGCTCTGCGGCCCTGGCGCGCTCCGGTGCGCCGGGCCCCGGCCAGCGGCCGGGAATCTGCCGGCCGGCCAGCAGCACCAGGCCGACCGCGGCCGGCACCGTGATCAGCACCATCGGGACCGGGAAGAACCGGCCGGCCAGCAGCAGCGGCAGGCCGGCCAGCAGCCAGGCGGTGATCACCAGCACGGGCACCACGGTGACGACCGCGAACGCCTTGCCAGCGAGATCGGCCCCGCCACCGGGCCGCATGTTCAGCGAGGGCAGCCAGGCACGCTGCGCGCCTGGGGCTCCCGGGCGGTCGCCCTCGGTCTGCTTGCCGGTCGGGTGAGGTCCCAGACGCACGCCTACCACTGTAGATCGGATACGCCACGCCCAGCGGAACCGCCTTCAGCCGATTCCCAGTAATAACTCCGCATACCATTACCTCCCGGGGTGACAATGGGGCCGCACCCCGTGCGATTCACGAGCCAGGCCAAGAAGCAAGCCGAGGAGTAATGAACCGCTACCACGATCTGGAGGGCACGGACGACGGGCACCCGGCACCCGGGCCACGCATGGGGTCGCCGGCCGACCCGGGCCCGCAGCGCAGCCGGTGGTCGTTCCTCGGCCCGCACCCGGTCCTGGGCGCGGCCGCGATCATCTCCACCGTCCTGGTGGTGGGCGTCTCGCTGGTGGCCTACGCCGCCGTGCGCAACGTCTACGACGGCATCAACCACGAAGACGTCACCGCCCAGATGCTCGGCAACCGCCCGCCCAAGCTCAACGGCTCGACGAACATCCTGCTGATCGGCTCAGACTCCCGGGCCGGCACCGACGGCAAGTTCGGCAAGGACGTCCTCGGGGCGCGCTCGGACACCACGATGGTGCTGCACATCACGCCCGATCACACGCACGCCTACGTGATCAGCTTCCCGCGCGACTCGATGGTGCCGGTCTACGGCTGCGACCCCGACCAGCAGGGCCACCCGGGCCAGTCGGCGGCGCCGGGCGAGCTGGAGCCGCTCAACGCGACGTTCTCGGCTGGCGGCGCCCCGTGCCTGTGGAAGACGCTGGAGCAGACCACCCGGATCCGCATCGACCACTTCGTCGAGGTCGGCTTCGACAGCTTCGAGTCGATCGTCAACGACGTCGGCGGGATCAACGTCTGCCTGCCGTTCGCGATCCGCAACACCCAGGCCCACCTGTACCTCTCGGCCGGGCGCCATCTCGTCCACGGCGCGCAGGCGCTGGCCTTCGTCCGGCTGCGGGAGAACATCGGCGACGGCTCCGACCTGCAGCGGATCCAGCGCCAGCAGATCTTCCTGGCCTCGGCCATGCAGAAGATCGAGAAGACCAACCTGCTCGGCGACTACAAGGTGATCAAGGACGCCGCCGACGCCGTCACCACCGACCTCAGCCTGACCCAGATGCTCGGCATCGCCAACAGCATGAAGGGCCTGAGCTCGAAGTCGGTGCGGTTCATCTCGGTCCCGGTCGTGCCCTATCCGCTGGACATCGAACGGGTCCAGTGGGAAATGCCGCAAGCCGACACCCTTTTCTCCGCCATCGCCCACGACACCCACATCCTCAAGGCGGTGAAGGCGGCCAAGGGCAAGGCCACGCCCGCGCCCACGGTCAGCCCGTCCAAGGTGCAGCTCGAGGTGCTCAACGGCTCCGGCACGATGGGGATCGCCAGCACCGCCGCCACCGGGCTGTCCAACCTCGGCTTCAGCGTCATCGGCACCGGCGACGCCCCCAACTTCACCTATACCGACTCGGTCATCGAGTACAGCTCCGCCGCCCAGCTGCCCGAGGTGAACACCCTCAAGAAAGAGGTGACGGGCGTCCAGGTGAAGCAGGTCGGCAGCCTGCAGGCGGGCACCCTCAGCCTGATCCTCGGCTCGAAGTTCACCGGGCTGGCCAGCGGCCAGGCGGCGAAGGGCCCCTCGGTGGCCACCCTGAACTCGGACAACTTCCAGGGCATCAGCGCGAACCAGAACATCTGCAACGACGCGGCCGCGTTCGAGGGGCCGGACAGCCCGGTCCCGACAAGCGGCTGAGGCCCGCTAGCGGTGCGCCTGCTGGCGGGCTGGGCCCGCCAGCAGGGCCCCGGCCGGGCCCTCATCCTGCGGCTGGCCCATCAGGGACACCTCCAGCCAGGCGAACAGGCCGACCGGGTACACGAAGTAACCGAACCTGGTCGCGGGCGCCAGCACGAACATCGCGGTCAGCCCGATGATCAGGTACCAGGTCGCGGCGGGCACGGTGCGCGGCGGGCGGGTCACCAGGCTGGCGATGACCGCCAGCCCCGCCAGCGCCAGCAGCGCCACCGCCACCAGATGGCCGGTGTGCCCGGTCTCGGCGAGCAGGCGGCCGGGCAGCGGGCTCACCGCGGCGGACTTGATCCTGGTCAGGCCGAGCGGGAACTCGATCGTGTTCTGCACCAGGGACCGCGGTCCCGCCACCGCCACCGGGCCCACCACGGCGGCGACCACCAGCAGCGCGGTCGCGGACATGCTCACCGCCGCCCGGCGGCCGTCCCTGGCCAGCAGCAGGACCGCCGCCACGGCCAGGGCCGGCCAGGCGGTCGCCTTCATGGCCGCCGCCACGCCGAGCGCCAGCCCGGCCGCCACCGGCCGCGGCCGCCGCCACAGCAGGGCGAGCCCGAGGCACATGCACGCCAGCACGGGCACATCGGTGCCGCCGACGGTCAGCGAGAGCGCGATCACCGGTGACGCCGTCACCAGCGCGGTCCAGCGTGCCACGTCACGGGCGCCCGCCAGCACGAGCGCGGCGCCGAACACCACGACGAAACCGGCGCCGAACCAGATCCGCGGATCGGTGACCGGTGAGAACCCCAGCAGCACCCGGGGGATGCCGAACGCCGTCAGCGCCGGGAGATAGGGGTCGAAGACGTTCGGGTTGTGCGTCGCGGCGAGCATGGCCGGTCCCGGGTAGGGGGTGCCGCGGCTCAGCAGCATGGCCGCCGACTTGTCGATCACCTGCACCTCGGGCTGCTGGAGGCGGTCCGCGGCCATCAGCCACATCGGCGCGGCCAGCGCCCCGGCCAGGCTGATCGCCAGCGCCACGTCCAGCCCGCGGGACTTCCACACCAGCACCGCCATCGCGGCGAGCAGGTAGGAGCAGCTGGCGAACACCCCCCACAGCCGGTGTGCGTCGTAGGTGGTCGCCAGGGCCAAGATCACCGCGAACCCGGCGCTCACGGCGAAGGCAGCGGTCAGCCACAGACGCGGGATGCTGGCCGGCGACGGCCAGTCGGCCCGGCGTGGCGCCGCACGGTCCGGCGGCGCCTGCCTCAGCGTCAGCATCGACATGCAACCCCCAACGAGGGCGATCCTAGCCGCTGGCCTCCGGCCGGCCTGAGCACGCCCCACCCCCGGGGCCCGGATCAGATGACCGGGGGCCTGCCAGCCTGGGTCATCCGCCAGGCGGTACGTGCCGAGATCGGCCGTCGCCAGCCGGGATCCATCCGCCACCCCTGCCTGAACCCGGCCACCCAGGCCCGCACCGCGGCCGCCGAACGCTCCCGGACCACCGTCAGGGTGAACCAGTTCAGCAGGTAGACAGCGGCCAGCGGCCACGGCAGGTTCCGGCGGGCGAGCAGCACCCGGTTCCGGCCGTCGAGCCGGTAGAACGTGGCGTGCCGGGCGTTCGGCAGCGCATGGTGGCACATCACCGCCTCGGCGTCGTACTCCAGCCGGTAGCCAAGGCCCAGCAGCCGCCACGCGAGGTCGGTCTCCTCGTGCGCGTAGAAGAACGCCTCCGGCAGCCCGCCCGCCTCCAGGTACGCCGCCCGCCGGATCGCGCAGGCACCCCCCGCGAACGTGGTCACCGGCGAGGACCGCTCCGGGTCACCGGCCCGCAGCCGCGGCACGTGCCAGCGCGCCCCCGGCCCCCCCTCCGGGTCGGCGACCCGGAACGAGATCACCGCAAGATGCGGATCAGCGGCGAAACGTCTGGCGACGTATGAACCCAGCTGCGGGTCGGGGAACCAGCCGTCGTCGTCGAGAAACAGCACCACGTCCCCGGCGCACGCCTGCACCCCTGCGTTGCGCCCCCCTGCCACACCAAGATTTTCCGGAAGCTTGACCACCTTCACACCGGGCGGCGCCGACGGCACGCCGGCGCCGTTGCCCACCACCACGACCTCCAGGCCGTCACCCTCCTGCGCCAGCGCACTGCCGATGGCCCGCGCCAGCTCGGCCGGCCGGTCCCCCATGGTCAGGATCACGCACGAGAGCTTCATCGCAGCCGCCGGGACGCGACGATGGCGACCAGGTGGGCGACGGCCAGGAACCCGGCGATGACCAGGCACGCGACCATGAGCACGCGGGTGGCGGTCAGGTTCCCGGCGATGGCGTCGATGATCGCGGCGAGCAGGATCAGCAGCGAGAGCTCGACCGCCTGGATGACGCGGTGCACCTTGAGCGCGGCGGCCAGGCGGCGGGCGGCGGCCAGGCCGGAGCCGCGCGGGGCGAGGTCAGCGTCGGTGTGCGACCCGGTCAGGCCGGACTGGGCGCGGGCCACGATCACGTTGTCGGTCTCCGCCTTGACCAGCATCGCGAGCAGCGCCGCGGCCAGCCCGGCCGTGACGTAGGGGCCGGAGACGGTGAGGTGGCCCTGGGCGCGGAAGCCGAGCCCGGTGAGCAGGGCGGCCTCGCCCAGGTAGTGGCCGACCCGGTCGAGGTAGATGCCGGTGGCCGAGAAGCGGCCGCTCCAGCGGGCCAGCTCGCCGTCGGAGCAGTCGAACAGCAGGTAGGCCTGGATGAGGAGCGCGGCGACGACGGCCGGCCACAGCCCGCCGAACGCGACGATCACGCCGGCGGCCACCCCGCAGACGATGAAGGCGACCGTGACCGCATTGGGTGACCAGCCCAGCCGGGCGAAGACCCAGGTCGCGCGCGGCGACACCCGGCGCATGTACAGGCGGCCAGCCCAGTGCTCATCGTTAAGCCGCTCCAGGACTGCGGGCGGCTGGCCGGTGGCCCTCAGCTCAGCCAGCGACGGACCGGACATACTCCTCCACTCGCGCTCCCGCCTCCGCCTCGGTCAGCCCGAGGTGCTCCAGGATGGTGTAGCGGCCGGGGCGGGTGCCGGGGGCGCACACGACCGCCTTGGTGAACTCTGCCGCCGACAGCCCCAGGCCGGCCGGGGAACGCGGGAGATCGTGCCGGGCGAGGCAGGCCGACACGAGCCCGGCCTGGCCCGTGTCCTCCCGCAGGTAGGCGCAGAACAATGCGCCCACGCCCGCCAGCTCCCCATGGGTGCCCGCGCCCGGGTAGAGCTGGTCGATCGCGTGCAGGATCTCGTGGTCGCCGCCGCTGCACGGGCGGCTGGAACCGGCCACGGTCATCGCCATCCCGGACAGGATCAGCGCCTCCGCCAGCACGGTGAGGAACTCATCTGACGCGATCGTGCCGGGCTGGTGCAGCACCGCCTGCGCCGCGGTGCGCGCCAGGGTGACCGCGAGGCCGTCGATCCGCTCCCCGGCATGGGTCACCGCCAGCTCCCAGTCCGCGATGGCGGACAGGTTGCTGACCGCGTCCCCGATCCCGGCCCGCACCAGCCGGTCCGGGGCCGCGTGGACGCTGTCCAGGTCCACGATCACCGCCACCGGCGGCGCCACCCCGTAGGAGGTCTTGCCGGACTCGTGCTCCAGCGAGCTGGTCGGCGAGGCGATGCCGTCGTGGGACAGGTTGGTGGCCACCGACACCATCGGGATGCCCGCCATGTTGGCGGCGAACTTGGTGACGTCGATGGTCCGGCCGCCGCCGATGCCGGCCACCGCCTCGTAGGAGCCAGCCCGCAGCGTCTTGCCCAGGCTGACCGCGGTGTCCACCGTGGCGTCCTCCACCCGGAACACCTCGGCCTCGCCGATGCCGTGACCGGCGGCGACGCCGTCGCCGTGCACGCCGGGCCCGACCGCGATGGCGACCCGCCCTTCCGTCGCGATCCGGCGGTCGGCGAGCAGCGCCCCGAGATCGGCGATGGCGCCCCGGCGCACGTCAACGGTGAGCGGCGCGGGAAGCAGGCGGGCCAGCAGCGGCATGAGCCTCCTCCCTCACGATGAGCGCGGCTCCCCAGGAGACGCCCGGCGGTGACGGCTCGCCGGGACTGGCGCGGGCTGTCCGCCGCGCGTTACCCTGCGCCACCCGCGAGATTAGCAGTGGGCCGCTATCTCCCGGGCCCGTTGCAGGTCGGCGTGGTTGTCGACCTCGACCCAGTCGACCGCCCCGATCGGCGCCGCGGCGATCTGCCCGCCGCGGTCGGCCAGCTCCTGGTAGCCGTCCTCGTAATACAGGCCCGGGTCGCGCCGCCAGGTGGCCTCCAGCGCGTCGGCGAGCGGCCCGGCGGCGGCGGCCTCGATCAGGGTGGCCCCGATGTACTCACCGTGCGCGAGCGCCGGGTCCATCTGCTTGGTGATCCTGGCCAGCAGGCCGCGCTCGTCGAGCACGACCTTCATCTCCTCCTCGGCGAGCGGCTTGGCGTCGTCGATCGCTATCACCACCCCGGCCGCGCCGCGGGCGGCGAGCAGCGTCTTCTCCACGCTCACCGGGTGCACGGTGTCGCCGTTGACGAGCAGGGCGCCCTCGCGCAGGTGCTCGCGCGCCAGCCACAGCGAGTAGGCGTTGTTCCAGTCCTGGGCGCGGTCGTTGTACACCAGCGTCAGCGTCACCCCGTGGGAGCGCTCCAGCCCGGCCGCGGCGTCCGCGATCGCGCCAGCCGCGTGGCCGACCACCACCACCACGTCGGTGAGGCCGGTGGCGGCCAGGTTGCGCAGGGCGATGTCGAGGATCGTGGTCCCCGCCGCCACCGGCAGCAGCGCCTTCGGCAGCGCGTCGGTGTCGGGCCGCAGCCGCCGCCCGGCGCCCGCGGCCAGCACCAGCCCGATCACCAGGGTTCCTCCTCGCAGACGAGAGCCACCCAAGATACGCCGTCCGCCCCGGGCAGGCGACCACGACCGGCGGGACACCCTGGCCAGCGCGGCCCGCGGGTAGAGTCCGCGTCATGCACATGGTGGCGGTGGTGCTCGCGGGCGGCTCGGGCGAGCGGTTCGGCACGCCGGTCCCCAAGCAGCTGCTCCCGCTGGCGGGGCGGCCGATGATCGAGCATTCGGTGGCCGCGTTCGAGCGGGCGCCGGGGGTGGACCGCATCCTGGTGGTCATGGCCGCGGGCCACGCTCAGCAGGTGCGGGACCTGCTCGGGGCCGGCGGTTACGCCAAGCTCAGCAAGGTGATCGACGGCGGGCCGACCCGGACCGAGTCGACCCGGCGGGCCATCGCCGAGCTCGGCGAGGACGAGTGCGACGTGCTGTTCCACGACGCCGCCCGGCCGCTGGTCAGCCAGCAGACCATCGCCGCCTGCGCGGCGGCGCTCGCCGATCACCGGGCGGTGGGGGTGGCCGTCCCCACGCCCGACACCATCGCGGTCGTCAGCGACGGGGTGATGACCGCCATCCCCCGCCGCGACAGCCTGGCCCGCTGCCAGACCCCGCAGGGGTTCCGGCTGTCGGTGATCCGCCGCGCCTACCAGCTCGCCGACGCCGACCCGCACTTCGGCGCGCTGCCCGCGACCGACGACTGCGGGATCGTGCTGCGCTACCTGCCGGAGCTCGGCGTCCGGGTGGTGCCCGGCAGCGAGCGCAACCTCAAGATCACCTATCCCCGGGACCTGGCCATCGCCGAGGCCCTGCTCCGGGAGTGAGGCCCGGCGGCCGGCCCACCGCGGCGGCCGCGGCCCCCGATGAGATCGCGGGGGCTGGTGAGAAAGCCCAGGCCCCAGGCCATGTGCATGGTGGCCAGGGCCACCGGCAGCCGGGCCAGCGCCCGCCCGGCCAGGGCGCGGGCCGCGGTCGCGGTGACCGCGGCGATCCCGGCCAGGTAGGCGGCTGGCGCCAGGAAGCCAAGCATCAGCCAGCTCAGCGCGGGCCAGGGACCGAGGACGCCGCCCGCCAGGCCCACCAGGCCCGCCGCCAGCCCGGCGGCGATCACCAGCAGCGTCACCGGCGGCGCCAGGTAGCGCAGGCTGATCGTGCCCGCGTGCTGGCGGGCGACCACCCGCCGCCACCGGCCGTAGTGGAAGTACTGGCTGGCGAGCGCGGTCACCGTGGCGCGCGGTCGGTAGGTGACCCGCAGCCCGGGCTGGAACCAGATCAGCCCGCCCGCCTGCCGGATCCGGTGGTTCATCTCCCAGTCCTCGGCCCGCAGGTAGCTCTCGTCGTAGCCGCCCACCTGCTCCAGCGCGGTCCGGCGGTAGACGCCCAGGTAAACGCTGTCGGCCGGCCCGGCCCGGCCCCCGGTGTGGAAACGGGCGCTGCCGACCCCGGCGGGGGAGGTCATGGCCCAGGCCACGGCCTGCTCGAACGGGGTCACGCCCTCGGCGGCCATGATCCCCCCGACGTTGTCCGCGCCGGTCTCCTGCATGGTCGCGACCGCCTGCCGCAGGTACCCGGGCGGGATCAGCGCGTGCCCGTCCACCCGGGCCACGATCGGATGGCGGGAAGCCTTGATCGCCACATTGTTGGCGGCGGGGATGAGCCCACCGGGATTGGCCACCACGGTGACCCGGGGATCGGCGGCCGCCAGCCGCTGCGCGATCTCCCCGGTGGCATCGCGGGAGGGGCCCACGGCCAGCACCACCTCGACCTCTGCCGGGTACTCCTGCGCGAGGACGTGACCGACCGCCTCGGCCAGGTGACGCTGCTCATTGCGCACCGGCATGATCACCGATACCGGCGTCCGGGTGGTGATGGCTGGCCGCCCCGAAACGTCGGCCGCCTGCAATGCGTCGTTCATCTTGTGGTCACCGTACCGCGCTGGCGGCGGCACCGTGACCTCTGCTACGCGCTAGTCAGGTGTCTGCCGGCGCAGGTCGCCGGCAGGCACCCTTCACAGCCCTGAGTCCTCCAGCATCTCGGTGACGAGCGCCGCGATCGGGGACCGCTCGGAGCGGACCAGGGTCACGTGCGCGAACAGCGGGTGGCCCTTGAGCTTCTCGATCACCGCCACCACCCCGTCGTGCCTGCCCACCCGCAGGTTGTCACGCTGCGCGATGTCGTGGGTGAGCACCACCCGCGAGCCGGACCCGATCCGCGACAGCACGGTGAGCAGCACGCCGCGCTCCAGCGACTGCGCCTCGTCCACGATGACGAACGAGTCGTGCAGCGACCGGCCGCGGATGTGGGTCAGCGGCAGCACCTCGAACATGTCCCTCGCCAGCACCTCGTCGATGACGTCCTGCGAGGTCACGGCCGACAGCGTGTCGTAGACGGCCTGCGCCCACGGGTTCATCTTGTCGGCCTCCGAGCCCGGCAGGTACCCGAGCTCCTGGCCGCCGACCGCGTACAGCGGGCGGAACACCACCACCTTGCGGTGCTGGCGGCGGTCCATG
>DATIXO010000313.1:0-15646 GCA_035518495.1 Streptosporangiaceae bacterium | reverse complement strand
GGGCTCCTCCATGACGCCGTCCAGCGACGCGAACTCGGTCACCACGATCCTGGTCATGACATCCTCCGGTTGGCTGCGGGCCGGCCCGGTGCCGGCCTCTTGTCCCACTCACGAACGGGCCCGGCCCCGATCGACATCTTCGCCGAAGGAGCCAGAATGAGGCATGACCGATGCGCCGCGTGAGGGGGACGGGTCAGCTGAGAGCCGCTGGCCGCGGGTGGAGAGCCAGGTCGAGCGGGGGCTGAGCCTGTTCCGGGTCATCGTGATCATCCCGGTGATCGTGCTGCTGCTCTCCGCCCTGGCATCCTTCGTCTACGGGACCGACGTGTTCATCAGGTCGGTCACGAGCTTCGTGAGAAAACCCGAGCTGACCAGCCACAACCTCGGCTTTCTCCTGCTGCTGACCGACCTGTTCCTGGTCGGCGCGACCCTCATGATCGCGGCCTTCGGCTTCTATGAGCTCTTCATCGGCAGGATCGAGGCCAACGGGCCGGGCATGCGGCTGCCCGGCTGGCTGAAGATGGACGATCTCAACGACCTCAAGGCCAGGGTCATCTCGATGATCATCCTGGTGGCGGCGGTCACCTTCACCGATGTGGTGGTGGAGTCCAGGGCCGCGCTGGACACGCTCTACCTCGGCGGCGGGGTCGCGCTGGTGATCGCCGCGCTCACGGCGTTCCTGCGCTTCGGCCGCGACTAGCTGCTGCGCCCGGCTAGCTGCTGCGCCCGGACACGCTGACCGGCGCCTGCTGGCCGTCCTGCCCGGCCCGCTCGGTGCCGAGCCAGCGTTCCAGCCAGCTGAACTGCTCGGCGAGCACGTGCAGGACCGATTCCCTGGCCAGGTAGCCGTGGCTCTCGTGCGGCAGCACCACCAGCCGTGCGGTGCCGCCGTTACCCCGGATGGCGTCGAACAGCCGCTGCGACTGGATCGGGAAGGTGCCCGAGTTGTTGTCCTGCGCGCCGTGGATGAGCAGCAGCGGCGCGGTGATCTGGTCGGCGTAGCGGAACGGCGAGACCCGGTCGTAGACCTCCGGCGCCTCCCAGAAGCTGCGCCGTTCGGTCTGGAAGCCGAACGGGGTCAGCGTGCGGTTGTAGGCGCCGCTGCGGGCGATGCCGGCCGCGAACAGGTCGGTGTGCGCGAGCAGGTTGGCGGTCATGAAGCCGCCGTAGCTGTGGCCCGCGACCGCGACCCGGGCCGGGTCGATGATCCCCGCCTCGTCCAGCGCCCGGATGTGGGCCGCGGCGGCGGCCGTGATCTGCTCCAGGTAGGTGTCGTTCATGGTTTCCGGGTCGCCGATCACCGGCATGGTCGCGTCCGCCAGCACCGCGTACCCGCGCAGGACGAAGGCGACGGGGCCGAGCGCGGTCAGCCGGGTGAACTCGCTGGAGCTGCCCCGGACCTGGCCGGCCGTGTCGGCGCCGCCGAAGTCGAACGGGTAAGCCCACACCAGCAGCGGCAGCCGCCCGTGGGTGGCGGGGTCATAGCCGGGCGGCAGGTGGAGCATGCCGGACAGGGTCACACCGTCGCCGCGGTCGTGGGTGAGCAGGCGCCTGGCGATCGGCGTCAGCTGCGGGTGCGGGTCGGGCCAGGCGGTCAGCGGCCGGGAGGCCGAGCCGTCGAGCGCGGCGGCGAGCAGGTTCGGTGGCTCGGCCGGGCTCTCATGCCAGAGCACCACCTCAGGCTGGCTCGCGCCGGTGAAACCCAGCACATGCTCAACGCATCCCGGCGGGCTCTCGTGCAGCCGGGTGGCTGTCCGGGTGGCGAGATCGAACAGATCGAAGAAGGGCCGGTCGCCGTCCGGGGTGGCGCCGTCACCGCGCAGGTAGATGGCCGGGCCGTCGCCCAGCACGGTGCGGGCCCCGTCCGGCCGCAGCGCGAGCAGCGGCGAGCCGGGGTCGCCGTAGGCGTCATCCATGGACAGATCGAAGATCACCCGGGCCTGGTCCGGTTCGGCCAGGTCGAGCAGCCAGGTGGTCAGCCAGCGCCGGTCGCGGTCATGCTCGGCCATCAGCAGCTGGCCCGGGGTGTCCAGGTCATACCAGCCCAGGCAGCGGTGGCGGGTGTCCAGCACCACGGCGGGCTCGCCGGTGAACGGCGCGCCGAGCCGGAAGATCCGGTCGCGGTACTCGGCCGGCGCGACCGGGTCGCCGCCGTCCAGGGCCTCCGCCCACACCAGGCTGGCCGGTGCGCGCTCCTCCCAGCTGACCATGCGCGGGCCGCCCGGCACGCCCTGGCGCGGGACCTCGTCGCTGACCGGCAGGTCTGCGATGACGGTCACCGGCGTCCCGGTGGCGTCCCACACCTCGGCCCGGCGCGCGAACAGCGGCCACGGGACCCGGAACGAGAACGGCCGCTGGATCCGGTGCACGAGCAGGTGGGTCCCGTCGGGAGAGTCGTTGAGGCCCTGGTACAGCCCGGGGGGCCCGAGCTCTGAGCGCTCGCCGGTGACCGGGTCGACCCGGCAGGGCACGGTCGTGGCCAGCGCCTCGAAGGCGTCCTCGTCGGCCGGGGTGCTCAGCAGGTCGGTGTAGGTGGCCATCTGCGAGTACTTGCCTGCGGTCTCGTCGGTCTGCGGCTCGACCGGCGGCTCGGGCAGCGCCAGCGGCCCGGGCGCGGCGAGCACCAGCAGCGACCGCCCGTCGCGCGCCCACCGCACGGTCCCGCCGGTGGCGGAGGTGTCCCCGCCCAGCACGTCCCGGACGGTCAGGCCGGGCACCGGGGCCGCCTGGCCGGTGGCCGCGTCGGCGACCCACACCCCGATCCCGTCCACCCGGTCAACGGTGAACGCGAAACGGTGGCCGTCGCTCGCCCAGATCGGCGGGCCCACCTGGGACTCGGCTGGCAGCGCCAGCGGCCTTTCGGTCCCGTCGGCGGTCCGCAGCACCGACAGGCCGGTCAGCCGGCGCATCCGGCGCCGGGCGGCCAGCTGCGGGTCCAGCCTGACCCCGGCCAGCGACAGGTAGGGCCGGGCCAGCATGGCGATCGGCGGATGCGCCTCGTGGTGCACCAGCGTCAGGAAGCGCCCGCCAGGCGCCAGGTAGCTGATCGGCGGCGGCGGGGCGTCGATGATCGGCACGATGTCGGCGCCAGGTGTTGCGTACGGCACGGGGCGTTCCTTCCAGCCGTGGGCGGTGGTATCAGTCCTGCGGCGCGGTGGGGAGCAGCCGGGCGAAACGGCGCAGGGACGAGCGCAGGCCCCAGGCGGCGATGGGGGTGATCACCCGGCCCGCCAGCGCGCCGATCACCGGCGGGACCGGCAGCTGGATGTGCTCGGTCCACCGGAACTGGCTGCCCGGCCCGTGCGGCACCACCTCGAAGGTCCCGCTGCCGCGCACCAGCCAGCCGGTGTGCTGGAGCACGCACCGGCGCGGCGGGTCCCATTCGGTGATCACCATAGGGTCGGTGAAGCCGACCGGCCCGATGCCGGTCCATCCGGTCACCTCGGCGCCGGTGCCGTGGCCGCCGCGCACCCGGGTGGCCCATATCCACTCGTGCTGGCGGGGCCAGTCGACCGCGGTGCGCCAGGTCACCGCCGGCTCGGCGGCCACCGTGACCCGGGCGGCGATCCGCAGCGGTGTGGGCATGCCATCAGGCTACTGGCCGTGCCGGACGAGCCTAGGGCATGCCCCGTGGATCTTCAGCCTGCTGCGCGTCCGCCGGACGGCCAAAATCCACAGGACACGCCCTAGCCGACCCGGACACCGGTGATCGCGAACCGCTCCACCGCCGCGACATGGCCGCCCGTGTGCACCACGATCGTGATCACCTGGCCGGCCGGGGCGTGGAACGTGACGCTGAACGACCAGGGAGTGGCCTGGCCCCCCGCCGGGTGGCAGCAGTAGCTGCCCACCGGGCCGGCCGAACCGAGCCGGTGCACCTCGGCCCGCAGGCTCTCGTCCACGCCGGTGATCTTCCCGCCGATCCGCACCGGCGAGATGGCCGTGCCGCCATAGGCCGGGACGTCGAGGGTGAGGGTGGTGTCGTCGGTGCCGACCACCTCCCAGGGCACGTTCTTGCCGGAGCCGTACTGCACCAGGTGGACGACGGCGGCGGCGCTGACGTGACCGTCTGGACGGTGGAAGCCGACGGTCACGTGGGCGTCCCCGCCGCTGATGCGCAGCGCCGCCACCTTGTCGATGCGGGTGAAGCCCAGGTATCCCTGCGTGAAGGCGAGGGCGGTGAGGCCCGGGTTCAGGTGCCAGGGCGCGTGCCCGCCCGAGGCGTAGCTGGCCTGCCAGGCCCGCACGGCAGCCAGGCTCCCGAACGGGAACAGCGGCTGGTATGCGAACGGCGTGGGAGCGGGGGCCGTCACCGGCGCGGTCGCGGAGGCCGTCGCCGGGGCGGTGGCGGGGGAGGGGGAGGGGGGTGCCGCCGAGGGCCCGGCCGACCCGCAGCCAGCGGCCAGCAACCCGCCGGCCGCGACTGCGGCGAGCCGCATGGTGAGCTTCATCATGTCTCCCGCGGAAGGCGTCAGCGGCGCGCCGCGCCGCCGATCCCGGTGCCGGCCCCGCTGGGCCGCGCTGTGAACGGGCAGAATACCCTGCCGTGGCGGGCGATGGTCACCGCTTGCACGCCGCATCGTCGGCGGCTAGCCAGCGGGATAGAGGGTCCTGCTCCCCGCCCTTCCCACTGGACAGCGCGCCGGGGGCCGCCTAGCCTTGACTGTATGGTCAGTCAAGCATCGCCCTCCCCCGCCCCCGTCGACCAGACCGCGCTCGCCGCGTCGCTGGCCCCGTTCGGCCAGA
The DNA here is from genome assembly GCA_035518495.1 of Streptosporangiaceae bacterium. Taxonomy (GTDB): domain Bacteria; phylum Actinomycetota; class Actinomycetes; order Streptosporangiales; family Streptosporangiaceae; genus UBA9676. Next base: position 10,900 of record DATIXO010000313.1, on the reverse strand, counting down.
GCAGGATGCTGCCCCGTGCCGCCTACGTGGATCCGGCCGTGTTCGCCTGGGAGCAGCGGCATTTCTTCGGCGGTGGCTGGATGTGCGTGGGCCGCAGCGACCAGATAGCCCGGCCGGGTGACCAGCGGGCGGAGGCGGCCGGCGAGGGCAGCGTGCTGCTGACGCGCGACGACAAGGGTGTGCTGCACGCGTTCGCGAACACCTGCCGTCACCGCGGCCACGAGCTGCTGCCGTGCGGGGCGTCCGCCCAGCAGAAGGTCATCATCTGCCCCTATCACTCGTGGACCTACGCCCTGGACGGGGAGCTGCGGGCGGCGGCCGGGTTCAAGAACCAGCCCGGTTTCGAGTCCGGGCAGTGGGGGCTGAACGAGCTTCCGGTCACCGAGTGGCACGGCCTGGTCTTCGTGGACGGCTCGGGCACGGCCCCCCCGCTCGCCGACTCCCTCGGCACGCTTGAGCCGGTCCTCGCACCCTACGAGATGGAGCGGCTGGTGGTGGCCGGGCAGCACGACTACGAGACCACCGCGAACTGGAAGATTCTCACCGAGAACTACCACGAGTGCTACCACTGCCCGACGATCCACCCGGAGCTGTGCAAGGTGAGCCCACCCAGGAGCGGCGAGAACTACTCAGCGCCGGGGACCTGGGTCGGCGGCTGGATGGACCTGCGCGACGGGATGGCCACCATGTCGCTGGACGGGGCCAGCCACGGGGTGCCGTTGCGCGCCCTGGATGAGAAGGGGCTGCGGACCGTCATCTACGTGAACATCTTCCCCAACCTGCTGGTGAGCCTGCATCCCGACTATGTGATGGTGCACCGGCTGCTGCCGCTGGGCGCTGGCCGGACCCAGATCGAGTGCACCTGGGCTTTTGCGCCGGAGTCGCTGGCGCAGCCCGGGTTCGACCCCTCCTACGCGATCGAGTTCTGGGACATCACCAACCGGCAGGACTGGCACGCGTGTGAGTCGGTGCAGCGGGGCCTGTCCTCGCCGCACGCGGTGCCCGGGCCGCTCTCGCCGGAAGAGGACGCCGTCTACCAGTTCGTCTCCATGGTCGCCCGCGGCTACCAGGGCCAGCCGGCCTGGAACCGAGGCGTGCCGGCCTGGAACGCTGACGTTCCGGTCGCTGCCCGCTGACACCAGCGGGCATGCCGGCGCGGGCGCCGCTGTTGGGATCAGGCGTAGGGGGGTGCCTGAACCGACGGAGGATGACCCTGTGACCGTGCACGATCTGCCCGTGAGGACCCTGAACGGCGAGCCCGGCTCGCTCGGCGACCTGGCGGGCAGCACGCTGCTCGTGGTCAACGTCGCCTCCAGATGCGGGCTGACCCCCCAGTACACCGGGCTGGAACGGCTGCACGAGCGGTACGCGGGGCGCGGGTTCGCCGTCGTGGGCTTCCCGTGCAACCAGTTCGGCGGGCAGGAGCCCGGCACCGCCGCCGAGATCGGTGAGTTCTGCTCGGTCACCTACGGGGTCACCTTCCCGATGTTCGAGAAGATCGAGGTGAACGGGCCGGGCCGGCATCCGGTCTACGCCGAGCTGACCGCGGTGCCCGACGCCAGTGGCGAGGCCGGCGATGTGCGGTGGAACTTCGAGAAGTTCCTGGTCGGCCCGGGCGGCACCGTGCTGGCCCGGTTCCGGCCCCAGGTCACCCCGGAGGACCCGGAGCTGGTCGCCGCCATCGAGGCGAACCTGCCCGGCTAAAGCGCGCCCGCAACAGTTCAGTTCTTTGCCCCTATAGGGGCAGGGATCCGAACTAGGGACGGGTTCGTCAGGCCAGGGTGGCCGGGCCGCGCTTGACCATCTGGCCGGCGATGATCGCGCGCTGGATCTCACTGGTGCCCTCCCAGATCCGCTCCACCCGCAGCTCGCGGTAGAACCGCTCGGCCACGTTCTCGCGCATGTAGCCGCGCCCGCCGAAGACCTGCACCGCACGGTCGGCGACCCGCCCGGCCATCTCCGAGCAGTAGAGCTTGGCCATCGAGCACTGGGCGTGGGCGACCTTGACGTCGCCGCCCCTGTCGATGCCGCGGGCGGTCTCGTAGGCCAGCGACCTGGCGGCGAACAGCTCGGTGAGGCTGTCCGCGAGCATCCCGGCGACCAGGCCGAACTCGCTGATCGGGTGGCCGCCGACCCGCCGGGTGGCGGCGAACGCCGTCATCTCGGCGGTGAGCCGCTCCGCGGCGCCGAGGCAGCGGGCGGCGACCATCAGCCGCTCGAACCGGAACCACTCGTAGGCGAAGGTCATCCCGTCGCCCTCCGCGCCGACCAGGTTGGCGGCTGGCACAGCGACGTCGGTGAAGGCGACGATCGGGTGATGGTGGCTGATCGTGTGTGAGTAGGCCGGGGTGCGGACCACGCTCACGCCGGGGCTCGGCAGGTCCACGAAGAACATGGCGTGCTCACCGTCGTGCGGGCCGCCTGTCAGCTTGGCCTGGACGAAGGCGAAGTCGGCGGTGTTGAACGAGGTGACGTGCCACTTGACGCCGTTGAGCAGGTAGTGGTCGCCGTCCCGGCGGGCGGTCGCCTCGAGGGCCGACACGTCGGACCCGGCGTTCTCCTCGGTGATCGCGTAGCACTCCTCGCGCTCGCCGCGGACGGCGGGCTGGACGTACCGCTGGATCTGGTCGGGCGTGGCCACGGCCGGCAGCCAGGACGGGGGAGTGGACGCCGCCCAGGCGAGGGCGTTGGTCACCCGCCCCACCTGCTCCTGCACCAGCACCTGCTGGAGGGTGGTGCACCCGCCGCCGCCGAGCTCCCTGGGCATGTTGGTGGCGCACAGCCCCAGCTCGCGGGCCCGGGCGGCGTGGGCGGCGGTCACGTCGGCGGGCAGTTCGCCGCCCGCCAGCTCGGCCGCTTCCTCGTAGGGGATCACCTCGTCCGCGAACGAGGCGGCGCGTGCCTGGATCGCGAGGTCCTCGTCGGTCAGCCCGTACATCGCGCCGCTCGTCATCGTGAGCCCGCTGCTCGTCATCGCGCCACCCTCGCCACTGGACCAGTCTTGACTGACTGTTCAGTTTATGCCAGCATCGGGCTCGTGCCAATGCCCTCACCTGGCCAGCCCGCCGGCGCCGACGCGGTGGTCGTCGGCGGCGGAACCGTCGGCGGCTGGTGCGCCTATTTCCTGCGCCGCGCGGGCCTGGAGCGGGTCGTCCTGCTGGAAAAGGGCATGCTCGGCCAGGGCGCGAGCAGCCGCGCGGCCGGCGTGGTCAGGCTGCAGGGCGGCACGCCAACCGCGGTGCGGCTTGGCCAGTGGTCCCGCCGCTTCTACCTGGGCCAGCGGGACGAGCTTGGCATCGATTCCGGCTTCGTCCAGCAGGGCTACCTGCTGCCCTGCTTCACCGAGGCCGAGGTGGCCGCGGCCAGGGAGCGGATGGTCATGCAGTCCTCGCTGGGGGTGCCGGTGCGCTGGCTCGGCCCGGCCGAGGTGGACGCGGTCAACCCCACCCTGGCGCCGGGCAAGACGCTGGGCGGCACCTTCTGTGCCGACGACGGTTACATCACCCCGCCGCGCAACGTCACCGCCTACGCGGTCGCGCTGGCCATCAGCGGTGTGCGGATGTGCGAGCAGGTCGCCTTCACCGGCCTGGTGATGGCGGGTGACACGGTCGCCGGTGTGGAGACCAGCGCCGGGCCGATCGCCGCCCCCCTGGTCGTGCTCACCGGCGGGCCGAAGCTGGCCGAGGTGGGCGGGCTGGCCGGGATCAGGGTCCCGGCGGGCGGGGTCCGGCACCAGGTCGCCGTCACCGAGCCGCACCCGGACCTGCGCCCGGAGCGGGTACCCATGGTCTTCGACCTGCTGGCGGGGCTGTACTGGCGTCCCGAGGAGAACGGCCTGCTGTTCGGGATGAGCAACCCGGACGAGCAGCCGGGCGAGACCGTCTCGGTCGACGAGGCCTACCTCGCCCGCATGCGGGAGCGGCTCGCCGGCCTGGTGCCCGTCACCGCCCGGCTCGGGCTGCGCCGGACCTGGGCGGCGACCATCGACTACACGCCCGACCACCTGCCGATCATCGGCCCGGCGCTCGGCCCGGACGGGCCATTGGCCGGGGTCACCGTCGCCAGCGCCGGCGGCGCGGGCATGATGTGGGGGCCCGCGGTCGCCCGGGTGGCCGCCGACCTGGCGCTCACGGGCACCTCGGAGGTCGTGGACCCGGCTCCGCTCGGGCTTGACCGCTTCGATGAGGCCGGCCGCAGCAGGCTGGCCGCGGACCCGATCGCCCTGCCGTTCCCGGAGATGGCCCCGCAGCAGGCGCCGGGCAAGCTGACCCTTTCCTGACAGGCTGACCTTCCCCGAAAGGACGGTGCACCGTTCCATGACCGACACGACCGCGGCCACCCCGTTCCTGGCCGCCGCGGCGGCCGCCGCCGAGCTCGAGGACTGGGGCCCGCTGGCCGAGGCCACCGGGGAGCCGATGCAGACCACCGGGCGGACCTTGTGGGCCGACGGTGACCAGGAGGTCGGGGTGTGGGAGTGCACCCCGGGGCCCTCGTACTGGACGCTGGAAACCAACGAGGCTGTGTACATCCTGTCCGGGCGGATGACGGTCACCCCGGACGGCGGCCAGCCCCAGGACATCGGCCCCGGTGACACCGCCGTCTTCCCCCGCGGCTGGCGGGGCAGCTGGCAGATCCACGAGAAGATCCGCAAGCTGTACGTCCTGTTCTGATTCCCGGGCCGGGACCGGCTGCCGTGGGGGCCCTTCGGCGTTCCCCGGTGGCGTGCTGCCGGGCAGGGAACCGTGAATAGCCCATGGACCGGCAAAGGCATGCCCTAGGCTCGGACATCACCTGGAAGCGATACGGGCGGTGGGGGGAGTCGCGGTGGACAGCGAGACAGGCGCCGCTGGCCAGGTGCAGGGGAACGGCTACCGGGGCGGCCGGTTCCGGGCGGATGGCTGCCGGGGTGGCAGCTCGCGGGCTGGCGGCTTCCGGGCCAGCGGCGGTGACCCCAGCCGGCTCCGCTCGTTCAGCCCGCTCCGGGTGGGCCACCTGGAGGCGGCCGTGTGGGTGGCCTACTACCAGCGCGAATGGGCCCGGTTCCTGGCGCTGTCGGTGCTGGTGGTGCGCAGCGCGTTCGGCATGGACTGGATCAGGACCGTGCACGGGGCCTGGCTGGTGCTGCGCGCCAACCAGCTCTGGGCGCCGCCCCCGCCCAAGAGCGACCCGGCGGGTGCCCGCCGCTGCATGCGCCGCTTCTACGCCCTGCTGCGGCTGGCCCACGGTGAGCCCGCCGACCCGGCCCGCGCCGCCGAGCTTGAGGTCGAGTGGTGGCGGGTGCACCGCATCCACCAGCGCGGGGAGGAGGGGGACCCCCAGCCGCTGGTGGACGCGCTGACGCAGCTGTACGCCTTCACCTTCGGCATCGACGAGACGGCCCTGCGGCCCGCCGCCGAGTACCGGGCGCGGGCCATGGACATGGTCGACCAGTGGGTGGTGGAAGGCCGGCTGATGGACAGCCCGCTGCTCCCGCCCATGCGCGCCGCGCTGGTCCGTTCCTACGCCGCGCTGCTTGCCGCGGTACACGGCTGACACCGCGCACGGCTGACAGAGCGCACGGCTGACACCGTGCACGGCTGAGCGCTCAGCTCCGGCGGACCGCCAGCACGTCCACCGCGATCGCCCCGGCCGGGCCGCAGATCAGCGGGTTGATGTCGAGCGCGGCCAGGTGGTCGCCGAGCTCGGTGGCGATGGCGGAGACCGCAACGACCGCCTCGGCGACGACACCGGTGTCCGCGGGCGGCTGGCCGCGCACACCGGCCAGCAGCCCGGCGACCCGCAGGCGGCCCAGCAGGCGCAGCGCCTGCTCGTGGCCGACCGGCGGCAGCGCCACCACCCGGTCGGCCAGGAACTCGACCAGCAGGCCACCCGCCCCGATCACCACCAGCGGCCCGAGGTCGGGATCGCGGGTGATGCCGAGGGCCAGTTCGGTGCCTGGGCCGGCGCTCTCGCAGACCAGCACCCGCGGCCCGAGCCGGCCGGCCAGGCCGGCGTAGGCGGCGGTCAGCGCGGCCGGGTCGCGGATACCGAGCACGACCCCGCCCGCGTCGGACTTGTGGGCGATGCCCGGCTGGCCGGTCTTGAGCACCACCGGGTAGCCGATCCCGGCGGCCGCCGCGAGCGCGCCGTCGGCGGTGTCGGCCGGGCAGGCCCTGGCCACCCTGATCCCGTAGGCGCCGAGCAGGCCGAACAGCGTGGCGGCGTCCGGCTCTGCCTGGGCCAGCAGCCGCGCCCAGTGGTCCCGGCGGGCGGCGTCGACGGGCGGCGGGTCCACGCTGGCAGGCCCGGGCCGGTGGGCTGCGTGATCGAGCAGGTGGCGCAGGGCCAGCAGGCCGCTGCGCGCGCCTTCGAGCACCGGGATCCCGGCCCGGCGCAGCCCCATGGCCGCTGCCGGGTCCACGGCGGCGGCGATGTTGGCGAGCACCACGAGCGGCTTGGCGGTCCGCTGCGCGGCGGCGGTCGCCGCGAGCGGGTAGGTGCGGTCGCCGTCGAACTCGGTGACCAGGTCCGCCGCGAGCGCCACCGCCGCGACCGCCGGGTCGTCGGCCAGCGCCGCCAGCGACTCGGTCAGCTGCTGCTCCGCGTCGCGGCTGCCGCCCCACATGTCGAGCGGGTTGGCCGGCTCCAGGCCCGGATCGAGCACGCCCGCGAGCCGCTCCTTGGTGGCGTCGCTGATCTCGGCGAACGGCACCCCCAGCTCGTCCGCGAGATCGGCGGTGTGGGCGCGCTCAAGACCGGAGTCGTGCACGGTGGCGATCCCGGGTCTCCCGGGCACAGGTGTCCCGGGCACAGGTGTTCCAGGCAGAGGTGTCCCGGTCACCGGGTGGGCCGCCCGGCGCCCGATGGCGAACAGCTCCAGCGTGTCGGCCATCTCGGCGAGGTCGCCGACCCGGTGGACGCCGTAGGCGTCGGCGAGCGCCTCCCAGCTGCCCTGCTGGCCGGCCAGCGCGCCGGAATGGGCGGTCACCATGGCCCGCCCGGCGGCCGATGAGCCGGCGGACAGCAGCACGACCGGGATGTCCGCGGCCGAGGCCGCGGCGAGGACCTGCCGCAGTAACCCGGGGTCGCGGATGGCCTCCAGGACCAGGCCGAGCACCCGGGTCTGCGGCAGGCTCAGCGCGTAGCGCGCATAGGCGGCGGCCGGGGTGACGAGTTCCTGGCCCGACGAGACCGCCAGCGTGAAGCCGAGCTCCCGCCGGGTGCGGAGCAGCGTCGAGAACACCGATCCGGAGTGGGTGATCAGGGCGATGGGCCCGGCCGGCAGCGGTTCCGGCTCGACGTAGCCGACGGCGCGCAGCCCGTAGGCGACGTTGACGAATCCCATGCAGCCGGCCCCGCAGACCGCCATCCCGGCCGCGTGCGCGGTGCTGGCGAGCCGCGCCCGCAGCCCCGCCGTGCCCGGCGCGGCCGCGGGGATCTCGTAGGCGCCGCCGAAGATCACCGCCGACCGGTCGCCGCGCCGCGCCGCCAGGCTGAGCTGCCCGTCCAGCGCCGAGTCGGGGACGCCGAGTAGGACGAGGTCGACGGTCTCGGGCAGGTCGGCGAGCGACGGATGGCAGGGCTGCCCGGCCACCTGCCGGTAGCGCGGATTGACCAGGTAGATCCGCGGCTTGGCGGGGCTCCGGCTGACCTCGGTCACCATCCGCTCGCCGAGGCTGCCCGGCCGTGAGCTGGCGCCGACCAGCGCCACGCTGCGTGCCTCCAGCATCGCCAGCAGCGCCGGGCGGTAGCTGCCGGGATCGGCGTCCTGCTCTGACACGCCCCAGAGCTGGGCAGGGGGGGAGCCTGTCTGGTTGGCCACGGCCGGGGGTTCTCCGGTCATGGCCGCCTGGTGCGTCGGCGGCGGGCGCGCTTCCTGGCGGCCTTCTTGTCGGTGATGGCCGCCCGGGCCGCCTGCATCCCGGGGATGCCGCACACGCCGCCGCCGGCGTGGGTGGCCGAGCTGGCGTAGTACAGGCCGGGCACCGGGGTGCGGTAGTCGGCGTAACCGGGCGCGGGGCGCATGTGGAAGAGCTGTTCCAGCGACAGCTCGCCGTGGAAGATGTTGCCGCCGATCAATCCGTATTCGTGCTCCATCTCGTAGGGGCCCACGATATCGGTGTGCAGGATCGAGCTCTTGAAGTTCGGGGCGACCTCGTTGTAGCAGTCGATCATGCGGTCGGCGTAGGCCTGCAGTTCCTCGGTGTGCGGCTCGGTGCTCCAGTCCGCGGGGACCCACTGGGTGAACAGCGACATGATGTGGGTGCCCTCCGGGCACAGGGTCTTGTCGAACGCGGTGGGGATGACGCCGTCGCTGAACGGCCGGGCGGCGGGCCGGCCGTTCCGGGCGTCCTGGAACGCCCGCTCGATGTACTCCATGCTGGGCGCCATCTCCACCGACCCGGTGTGGTGCTCGGCCAGGTTGGTGCCGGGGTCGGCGGTGAAGTCCGGCAGCTCGGCCAGCGCGAGGTTGATCTTGACCACGCCGCTGCGGGTCTTCCAGTGCTCGATGTCGTGCACGAAGTCGTCGGGCAGGTTCTCGCGGCCGACGTGGGCGAGGAACGCCGTCTGCGGGTGCAGCGACGTGACAACCACGCCGGCCCGGATCTCCTCGCCGTTGTCCAGCACCACGCCGGCCGCGCGGCCGCCTTCCAGCAGCACCCGGGCCACCCGGGCTCCGGTGCGGACGGTGGCGCCCCGCTCGCGGGCGGCGGCGCCGATCGCGTCGGCGACCGCGCCCATCCCCCCTTCCTGGAAGCCCCAGTTGCCGAGATGGCCGTCGCCGATGTCGCCCATGGAGTGGTGGGCCATCACGTACGCGGTGCCGGGCTCGTAGGGCCCGGCCCAGGTGCCGATCACGCCGTTGACCGCGAGCGCGCCCTTCACCTGCGGCGACTCGAACCAGTCGTCGAGCAGGTCGGCGATGCTCATGGTCATCAGCCGGGTCACATCGGCGATCGTCCGCACGCCCAGGCCGCGGTGGCGCCAGGCCAGGCGGAGGGTCTCGCTGAGGTCACTGGGCTTGCGGGAGCCGAGCTTCGGCGGGACCGTGAGCAGCAGCGGGCCGAGCACGTCGGCGAGCCCCTCCAGCCAGGCGTCCCAGCGGGGCATCGCCTCGGCGTCCTTGCGCGACCACCTGGACACCTCCTGGTAGTTGCGCTGCGCGTCGTCGGCGTAGAGCTTGATCGAGCCGCCCTCCGGAAAGGCCTGGTAGTACGGGCCCATGGGGAAGACCTTGTAGCCGTGCCGGGGCAGGTCCAGATCGGAGATGATGCTCGGCGGCATCACGCCCATGACATACGACAGCCGGGTGACCCGGAACTCCGGCGCGTCCGGCCAGGGCGCCTCGGTGGTGGCGGCCCCGCCGGTGGTGTCCCGGGCTTCGAGCACCAGGGTGCGCGCGCCCGAGCGGGCCAGGTAAGCGGCCGCGACCAGTCCGTTGTGACCCCCGCCGATGACGATGGCGTCGAATGCTGAAGCCATGAGCCCGACCTCCCGGGTCGTCCGTTCCTGTCAGCGGGGCCAGCCCCGCGAACCCTGCCCGCGGGGCGGCCCCCGCAAAGTTGACTGAATGTTCAGTCTAGAAACCTGATACCGTTGCGACAAGGGGTGGGCGCCAGATCTGTCGAGGTAGGTGCTCGCAAGGGTCATTGTCGGCGAGGATGGCACCATGAGGCGGCAGGCTGATGGCTCGGGCACAGCGGACCAGCGGCGGGAGCAGATGCTCCGGGCGGCGCTGGAGGTGATCGTCGAGCGCGGGTACCCCGACACCAGGATCGCGGACGTGGCCCAGCGGGCCGGCACCAGCCCGGCCCTGGTCATCTACTACTTCAAGACCAAGGACCAGCTCCTGACCGCGGCGATGCGGCTCTCCGAGGACACCTGGTACGCCACCGGGACGAGCCGCGTGGCGGCGATCGACACGGCGGCCGGGCGGCTGGAGGAACTGATCGCCATGTCCTGCCTGCCCGAGGCGGACGACGACCCCGATGCGCCCAACACCTCCTGGCTGCTCTGGCTCGACCTGTGGACGCAGGCGGCGCGCCATCCCGAGGTGGCCGTCGTGCGGCAGAGGTTCGACGAGCGCTGGCGCGATACGATCGCCACGCTGGTGGTGGAGGGGCAGGAGGAGGGCGAGTTCGGCCCGGTCAGCCCGGCCGACTTCGCGGCGACGCTGTCGGCGCTGCTGGACGGGTTCGCGATCCAGATCGCGCTGGAGGACCCGACGGTGGACGCCGGGCGGGCGTTCGAGCTGACCATGCGCTTCGCGGCCGGGGAACTGGGCTTCACCTGGGTTCCCCGCCACCGGACGGGCAGGCAGGCGGACAAGCGCCCGGCCGGGGCGGGCGCGGCCCGTAGCGGCGTGGGGGCGGACCGGTAGCGGAGAGGTAGGGTAATCGCGATGGCCGGAGGAAGGATAGAGCTGGTCGCGCTCACGAAGCGCTTCACCGACATCGCGGTGGACCGGGTCGACCTGACCGTGGACAGCGGCGAGTTCTTCTCGCTGCTCGGCCCCTCGGGCTGCGGGAAGACGACCACGCTGCGGCTGATCGCCGGGTTCGAGCAGCCGACCGATGGCACTATCCTGCTCGACGGCGTCGAGATGACGAACATCCCGCCGCACCGGCGCAACGTCAACACGGTGTTCCAGAGCTACGCGCTGTTCCCGTTCCTCTCGGTGTTCGACAACGTCGCGTTCGGGCTGCGCAACCGGCACCTCACGAAGGCGGAGACGAGCAAGCGGGTCGGCGACGCGCTCGAGCTGGTCCAGCTGACCGGGTTCGAGAAGCGGCGCCCGGGGATGCTGTCCGGCGGGCAGCAGCAGCGGGTGGCGCTGGCCCGCGCGCTGGTGCTCAACCCCTCGGTGCTGCTCCTGGACGAGCCGCTCGGCGCGCTCGACGCCAAGCTCCGCCGGTCGCTG
>DATIXO010000312.1:0-4006 GCA_035518495.1 Streptosporangiaceae bacterium | reverse complement strand
ATCGTCGCCGGCAAGCGGCCGCGGAAGATCCCGCCGACCCCGCCGGCGGAACGCGGGCATCCGCCGAGCCTGGAGCGGCCGCCAGCCGAGCGGCCGTGGAGGGCCGGTGACCTGGGCTACTCCGGTTAAATGGAGACCCCCCGCCTTATGAACAGCGCCGGGTTATGTGCAGCGCTGGCCTGCCGGCCCTGGTGACAGCGCTGCCGGGGGCCGAGCGCTGCGCATAACCCTTCTTGGTGCGAAGCTCACAGGCTGGCGAGCCAGCTGAGCAGTCCGGGGTTCTGGTTCCATTCGGGCAGGTCGTCGGTGACGATTTCGGTGTAAACGGCCTCAAGGGCTTTGCGTTTTGCCTCGGTTGAGGCCCTGGCGTAGATCTCCGTGGTCGCCAGGTCGACATGCCCGAGGATGTCGCGGATGTAGGGCAGCGGCACGCCTCCCTCGTAGAGGTGCATAGCCTTGCTTATCTGTACTTGATCTTGAAAAGTGCCTGGTAGAAGGCGTTTCAGCACGTGAGGCACGTGGGTCACGTGGGGGACGCTGAGGAATGTGGCGGCGGGCGGTGCGGCGTGGGTCACTGATTTGCCTGCCGGATCGCGCGGCGGAGGCTTTCGCGGGCCGCGGTGAGGTCGTCTTCGAGTTCGCGGACCTGCCGCTGGGCGTGGCTGGCTTCGGTGGCGCGGGCGTCGCGCTCGGCGGCGAGCTGGCGGGTGGCGGCTTCGAGGGTGGCGACGCGGGCGATCAGCTCGGCCTTGTCGGGCCCTTCGATCTCGGCGCCGAGCTGGAGGCGGAGCCGGGCGCGGAGCTTGTCGTTTTCGGCGCGGAGTCGGCGGATCTGGTCGCGGGCGACGGCCAGGTCGGTGCGCAGGCTGGCCTGGGTGACCGGCTCGCCGCGACCCGGCGGGGCTGCGGCGCGGGGGCCGGGCTCGCGTGCGGCCTGACGGCGCTGAGCGGCCTGGACGTGCTCGCGGATGCCGTCGGCGTAGGCCAGCCAGGTGGACACTCCGGCGGCGGCGGCAACCGCGGCCGGAGTGACTGGCGTTCCGGCGCCTTCGAGGGCTTGCACGGCTGCGAGGGCAGCCTGGCGCTTGCCGTGGCTGGCTTTCGTGCGAGCGGCCAGCATGGCCCGGGCGCGGCTGGGGGCGGTCACGCCGTCTCCGTGGCGCGGGAGGTGATGCTGGCCAGCGGCAGGGTCCGGGCGGCGCGGGCCCGGCGCAGGATCCGGCTGGCTTCTTCGACCTCGGCGCGCTGGGCGGGATCCAGCTGCGACAGCGAGCTGCGCATCTTTTCTGCGACGGCGGTGAACGCGCCGATCTCGGCGGACAGGCTGGCCAGCACGTAATCTGCCGCATTCATCGCCTGGGCGGTTTCCCGGTCGGCGCGCAGGCTGGCTATGTGCTGCTCCAGCGCTGGCAGGCAGGAGGGGTCGGGCCGGCAGGAGCCGCACCCGGCGCACTGGAAGCGGATCGGGCAGGCAGCACCGCCGGCTTTGACGTTGGACGGCTCGGTGCAGCTGCCGAATGGCACCGCCACCGATGCCCGCTGGCAGGCGGTGGCGCTGGTGAACGGCGCGGGGTTGCCCGCGGCGTCGGTGACCAGCGGGCCGACGGAGCGGATGGCCTGCTGCTTTCGCTTGAGGCTGACCCGGTAGCAGCCCATCGTGGTGGCCACGGCGGCGTGGTCCATGAGCTCCTTGAGCACGTCGACGGGAACCCCGGCATCAGCGTGCCTTTGGGCGTAGGAATGGCGCAGCGCGTACGGGGTGATCAGGGACGGTTCGAACGGGACCGGGGTGCCGTCGGGTCCGGGCAGCTCGGAGTCGATGGTGCCGATCTGGGCGACCCAGATCTTGAACACCCGGGCCACGCAGGCCGGTGTGACGTGCCCACGGGACTGGCGGGCGCGCAGCAGCGGGCTGGGGAACAGCCACTGCCGCTGTGTGCCTGGTGCGGCCAGCTTTCCGCCGCTGCTGCCAGGACTGGATGATCTGCGCGGTGCCGGGGGTGATCGGCAGCCGGCGGCGCATCCGCCCGGCCTTGTGGTTGTCGCAGATCAGGTTGTGCTGGCCGCCGATGATCTCGATGCAGCCGGTGCGCAGGCTCACCACTTCGCCGGGGCGCCGGCCGGTGCCGCGCAGGATCTGGTAGATCGTCTGGTGCATCAGCTGCAGGCCGGCGGCGGGGATCGCCCCGGCCCGGCCGGCCGGGCCGTGGAGGTGCCGGTGGGCGTCGAGCTGGCGGATCACCGTCTCGGGCAGGGCCTTGCCCAGCTCGTCTTCGTTGGGGTCGTCGTGCACGCGGTGGCGGGTTGCGGGGCGGAACGGGCCGGGCACCGCGGCCATGAGCCCGCTGGCCCGGCCATACTCGATGACCTGGCAGAACTGGTAGATCATCAGGTTGCGGTGTGACGCCGGGTACGGGCTGCCGTCGGCTCGCCGCTGGCTGCTGATCGCCTCCAGGATGCGGGTGAAGTCCCCGGCGCCGAGGCCAGCCTGCTCGGCGCGCCAGGCTGCGGTCAGGGCGCGGGAGGCGGCCTGGCAGGCACGCAGTGTTTCCCGCAGCCGCTGCAGGCAGGGGCGTGTGGTGCGGGCCCAGTCCTTGACGATCTCGCGCAGCCAGGTCACCTCGACGACACTGAAGTCGATCACGCCCTGGGTGGCCGGCCAGCGCCGGGAGGCGTTGATGGGCAGGTCCAGCAGCGCCACCTGCCACACGTCACCGGCGAACGGGTCCGCGCCGGCGTAGTGGGCCCAGGCCCGGTCCAGGTGCCGGCGCAGGCCGCGGAACAGGCCCCGGGTCGCGGTGTTGCAGACCGTGCCGCCGGACTCGCAGACGGCCTGCGGGTCGGCTTCGCGCAGCGAGGCGGCACCGGCGAGGCGGGTGAGCAGGATCCGGACCTCGGTGGGGTCCAGCGGCGGCGGCGCCTGGTCACGCTGCTGCAGCGCGTAGAGCAGTTCTGTGCGCAGCAGTTCTGGCAGCCCGGCGACGGAGAACTGGTGCAGCCCGAGGCGGGGCCGCTCGCCGGCGATCCAGGCTGCCAGCTCGTCGCCGGTCAGCAGGCCCCGGCGGTGCAGCCGCTGGTTGTGGAAGTGGCACAACCCGCGCCGGGCGATGCTCTCACGGTCGCAGCCGGCGACCCGGCATTCCGCGGCCCGGGCGAGCGGGCGGGCACGTGCGATGAACGCCGCGACCGGCTCGGTCCTGTCCTTGCCCCGGGCGCGTTCGTGCCGGAAGCACAGGCCCGCGCAGTGCAGGTCGCCTTCACAGCCGGGCACCGAGCAGCTCCCGCGCTGCAGCGGGCGGGTGGCCCGTGGCGGCGGCGCCGCGTCGAACTCTGCCCAGGACCGGCCCACGCCCACCCGGGCGCGGCGGCAGCCATCGCAGCGCCCCGACGGGCGGCGTGTCGCTGTCGGGCATCCGGGGGTGCGGCACGGCCACGCCGCGGTCCGCGCGCTGTTCAGGTCGCCAGTGAACAGCAACGCTTCGCTGTCCCACTCGCCTGCGCGCCAGGCCGGATCCATCCGGGCCTGCAGCCACTCCAGCCACCGGTGCTCACCGCTGTGTTCCCCGCGGGCCTGGATCGGCGCGGCCACCCGCAGCGCGCGGCTCACCCGTATCGCCTGCCCGCGGCAACGGCCTCAACCGCCCGGCGCTTGTCCTCGTCCCGGGCGTGCAGGTAGACGGTCGTCGAGGCCAGTGACACATGGCCGAGCAGGGCCCGCACCACGTCAAGATCGGTTCCGGCGCGGACCCAGCTGGTGGCCGCCGTATGGCGGAACATGTGGGGCCGCACCGCGAAACCACAGTCCCTGGCGAGCCGCTCAAACAGCCGCTTCGCGGCGCGGTAGGTCATCGGCGCGCCGAGGGGGTCGCGGTAGAGGTTGACGAACACCAGGTCGCAGTCGTCCTCGCCGAGGATCTCCGCCCGCTCGTGCTGGTAGCCGGCGTAGCTGGACAGCACCGCGTCGCTGGCCGGGACGGTGCGCGGGAACCGGGACTTGGCCAGCGCC
>DATIXO010000311.1:0-25144 GCA_035518495.1 Streptosporangiaceae bacterium | reverse complement strand
GGACGGGTTCGACGTCAAGGGCGGGGTCATCGTCATCGCCGCCACCAACCGCCCCGACATCCTCGACCCGGCGCTGCTGCGCCCGGGCCGGTTCGACCGCCAGATCGTGGTCGCCCAGCCCGACCTGGCCGGCCGCAAGGGGATCCTGCGGGTGCACGCCCGCGGCAAGCCCTTCGCCCCCGACGTGGACCTCGACATGATCGCGCGCCGGACGGCCGGGTTCACCGGCGCCGACCTCGCCAACGTGATCAACGAGGGCGCGTTGCTCACCGCGCGGCACAACGGCACGCAGATCTCCATGGCCGCGCTGGAGGAGTCCATCGACCGGGTCATGGCCGGCCCCGAGCGCAAGAGCGTCCTGCTGTCGGAGAAGGAGCGCAAGCTCATCGCCTACCACGAGGGCGGCCACGCGCTGGTCGGTCACGCGCTGCCCAACGCCGACCCGGTTCACAAGATCACGATCATCCCGCGCGGCCGGGCGCTCGGCTACACCGCCTCCGCGCCGCAGGAGGACAAGTTCCTGGTCACCCGCTCGGAGATGATGGACCAGCTGGCCATGCTGCTCGGCGGGCGGACCGCCGAGGAACTCGTGTTCCACGAGCCCACCACCGGGGCCGCCAACGACATCGAGAAGGCCAGCTCGATCGCGCGCGGCATGGTGACCGAGTACGGGATGAGCGAGCGGCTGGGCGCGCGCAAGTTCGGCAGCGGCGACGGTGAGCCCTTCCTCGGCCGGGAGATGTCCCACACCAGGGACTACTCCGAGGAGATCGCCTCCACCATCGATGAGGAGGTGCGCCGCCTCATCGAGTCCGCGCACGACGAGGCGTGGGAGATCCTCGTCCAGCACCGGGAGGTGCTCGACGACCTGGTCCTGAACCTGATGGACAAGGAGACCCTGAGCCGGGAGGAGGTCCTGCGGATCTTCGCCCCTGTCAAGACCCGGCCCTCCCGCGGCTCCTACACCGGTTACGGCAAGCGGCTGCCCTCGGACCGCCCGCCGGTGCTGACCCCCAAGGAGCTGGCGCTGACCGCAGCGGCGGACGTGAAGGATCTGGCGGCGCCCGGCAACGGGTCCGGCTCGGCCAGCCCGTACGGCAGCCCGACCGCGGAACTGCCCGCGCTGGGCGAGGGCGAAGGCGGCGGCGAGTCCCGTTGACCGGGCCGATCGACACCGGCCCGATCGACACCGGGCGCATCGAGCGTGCGGTGCGTGAGATCCTGCTCGCCATCGGGGAGGACCCGGACCGGGACGGGCTCGCCGAGACGCCCGCCCGGGTGGCGCGCGCCTACGTCGAGCAGTTCTCCGGGCTCTCCCAGCGCCCCGAGGACGTGCTCGCCACGCTGTTCGACGCCGACCACGACGAGCTGATCCTGGTCCGCGACATCGAGGTCTACAGCACCTGTGAGCACCACCTCGTCCCGTTCTTCGGCCACGCGCACGTCGGGTACATCCCGAACGAGAAGGGCCAGATAACGGGCCTGTCCAAGCTGGCCAGGCTGGTGGACATCTACGCCCGCAGGCCCCAGGTGCAGGAGCGGATGACCAGCCAGATCGCCGATGCCCTGATGGGGGTGCTCGAGCCACGCGGCGCGCTGGTGGTGATAGAGGCCGAGCACCTGTGCATGTCCATGCGCGGCGTCCGCAAGCCGGGCGCGAAGACCGTGACCTCGGCGGTACGCGGCAGCATGCGGGACAGCGACCGCACCAGGGCGGAAGCGATGAGCCTGCTGCTGCGCCGCGGCTAGCCCACTGCGGCTAGCCCACTGTCGCTAGCCCACTGCCGCGCCGTGCCAATCCACTGCCGCATCGCGGCTAGGGTGTTTTTCGCGGGCCGGGGCCGTCAAATCCAGCGGCCAGCGCGCGGCCATACGAATGCCTTGCCAGATGCTTGGCAGCTGTTCACTGGCGAGAGGCACAACCGGGGGTAACCCTATTCCGGGAGATTGCCCGCGCCCGGGACCGGCACGACTACGCTGATCCACCGTGACGCAGGGCCTGAAGCAGCATATGCCGCAGACAGAAGAGGCCAGCGCCCCACCGCCCGCACCGCCCGCCGAGGGTGACGAGGGCGGACATACCAGGGCGCACATGACGCGTGCGCCCGACCGCCGGCATCGCCGCAGGTGGGTGCCGATCGCCACGGGATGGCTCTGCCTGCTGATCGGGCTCGCCGACATTGTCGGGGTGGCGATCCCGAGCTTGCACCTGCATCACCGGCTGCACCGCATCGCGCCTTTCGTGCCCGGCACGATGACGAACGTCACCAGCACGGCGACTGTGATCATCGGGCTGCTGCTGCTGATGCTTTCCCACGGGCTGCGGCGGCGCAAACGCCGTGCCTGGCAGGCAGCCACTGTGCTGCTCGGGTCCAGCGCGATAATCCACGCCGTGCATCCGCCCTACCGGGGGCAGGCAATCGCGGCAGCGGTCGTTTTGGCTGTGCTGCTTTTCTTCCGGGACGAGTTCTACGCCGTCGGCGATCCGCGGACCCGGTGGCGGGCGGCCGGGGTGTTCACCGGCCTGGTCGTCGCGGACGTGGCGATCGGCCTGACCTACATCCTGCTGGCCCGGCGCCTGGCCATGGACTATTCGCTCTGGCAGCGGACCGTGCACGTGGTCTACGGCCTGGTGGGCGTCTCCGGGCCGGTCCGGTTCGTCCCGGACGCCCGGGCCGACCTGTTCAACCTGCTGACGTCCACCCTCGGGGTATTCACGCTGGTGGTGACCGCGTACCTGTTCCTGCGTCCCGCCAAGCCGGCCGCCAGGGCCACCGAGACCGACTACCGCCAGATCAGGGATCTGCTGGGCAGATACGGCGACCGCGACTCGCTGGGCTACTTCGCGCTCCGCAGCGACAAGAACGTGATCTGGTCGCCCAGCGGCAAGTCCTGCATCGGGTACCGGGTCGTGTCCGGGGTGATGCTCGCCAGCGGCGACCCGATCGGGGACCCGGAGGCGTGGCCGGGCGCGATGCACGCGTTCCTCGACGAGGCGGCGCGGCACGCCTGGGTGCCCGCGGTCATGGGCTGCGGGGAGCTGGGTGCGGAGATCTGGTGCCGCGAGGGCGGCCTGACCGCCCTGGAACTCGGCGACGAGGCCATCGTGGAGGTGGCCGATTTCTCGCTGCAGGGCCGGGCCATGCGCAACGTCCGCCAGATGGCGGCACGGGTGTGCCGCCAGGGTTACGTCGCGGACGTCCGGCGGGTCGCGGACATCGACCGGGACGAGATCGACCGCATCGTGGCGCGGGCCGACTCCTGGCGCGGCAGCCCGACCGAGCGCGGGTTCTCCATGGCGCTCGGCAGGGTCGGCGGGGCTGAGGACGGGCGGTGTGTCGTCGCCACCGCGACCGAGAACGGGGTGCTGCGCGGCCTGCTGCACTTCGTGCCCTGGGGATCTGACGGGCTGTCGCTGGACCTGATGCGCCGGGACCGCGGCGCCCAGCCGGGTGTGAACGACTTCCTGATCGCCGAGGCCATCAAGGCGGCCCACGGGCTGGGGGTCAAGCGGATCTCGCTCAACTTCGCGGTCTTCCGGTCCGCGCTGGAACGGGGTGAGCGGATCGGGGCCGGCCCGGTGCTGCGGGTCTGGCGCCGCTTCCTGATCTTCATCTCCCGGTGGTTCCAGATCGAGTCGCTGTACAAGTTCAACGCCAAGTTCTGCCCGGTGTGGGTGCCGCGCTTCTTCGTCTTCCCCGGGACCAAGGACGCGGTCCGGGTCGGCGTGGCCGCGCTGGAAGCCGAGGCGTTCCTGGTGTGGCCCAGGCTGGAACTGCGCCCGCTCGCCCACAAGCTGGGGCTTGCTCAGGCGTGGCGCTACCTGCGGCGCCTGCTCGCTGCCGGGCCCGCCGCGCGGATCCGCTGACCCCGCTGGTCCGCTGCTGATCCGCCGATCGTGCCCAAGCGCGGTGGCGCTGGGGAATGATCCGCCCCCGGCACTAGGGTGACGCTCATGTTGCGTCCTGGAAGCTGGTCCAGGCCTGCGGGTGGAAGTCCCGTCCGGGTAGACACCGGAGTGCCCGGTAGCAGGCCCCGGTTCGTCGTTGAGAGGCGGCGGGCTGAGCGGGGCGTCGAGAGCCTCTTTGGAGGGAGCAAGCACGCGGGCCGTAGCGTGAAGCGAACCTTGCAGCCTCGTCACAATCACAACGGAGAAGCCGAGCCGCTCATGTCACGGCGAAGGCCATGCCTGGCGGGCCCTGTTCCGGGGTCAGCCCGCTGGGTTCTTCCGGGGTATGGGGGGCGGCACGCGTGCATGGTCTGGGCCGGAACAGGAGAGACCCGTCTGCCTGGCCTGCGTCGGGCAAAGACCGCTGGTATAAGCCGATGGTGAAGTCCAGCGGAGGGCAGCGGGAGTCCGAGGGGGCCGTAGTACCGCTGATCGGCGTGCAGCATAACGCGCTGGGAGGGAAGGGCCCTTACTTTGATCACGCCGGTAATGAGGTTACGCGTCAGGGCATGACCGGGTCTGCCCGGTCCAACTACCCCGGCAGGTCATCGCCTGCCGTACTGGTGGGCAGTGAGCCGGTCATCGGGCCGGCGTCCTCTGGGAACGTGCGACGGCTTCAGCGCCGGCTATGGGCTGCGGCCAAGCAGTCTGAGGAGCGGCGTTTCCACGCTCTGTATGACCGTGCTCACAGGAGTGACGTCTTGTGGGAGGCGTGGGAGCGGGTCCGCAGGAACCGTGGTGCGGCTGGGGTGGATCGGGTCACCCTGGCGTATGTGCAGGAGGTCTATGGGGTGCGCCGCATGCTGGGCGAGCTTCAGGCAGACCTGCGTGCAGGGTGGTACCGTCCCGCGCCTGCCAGGCGCGTGGACATCCCGAAGCCAGATGGCAGCAAGCGGCCGCTGGGCATCCCCACGGTCCGCGACAGGGTGGCCCAGCAGGCCGCGAAGCTCGTGCTGGAACCCCTCTTCGAGGCGGGCTTCAGGCCGTGCTCGTACGGGTTCCGGCCGCGCCGGTCGGCCACGCAGGCGATGGAACGGCTTCGCACCGGCTTCATCGAGGGCTGCGTCTTTGTCGCGGAGTTCGACATCCGCAACTTCTTCGGGACGATCGATCATGATCGCCTGCTGGCCGAGGTGGCCAGGCGGGTGTCGGACCGGCGGATGCTGAAGCTGGTCCGCCTGTGGCTGCAGGCAGGAGTGATGGAGGACGGGGGTGTCACGCGGACGGTCGCGGGCACTCCGCAGGGCGGGGTGATCTCGCCCCTGCTGGCCAACATCTACCTGCACGTCCTGGACACCGAGCTGGCCCGGCGCAGGCTGGGCGAGCTGGTGCGCTATGCCGATGACGGCGTGGTGCTGTGCCGCAGTCAGGCGCAAGCCGGGGCGGCCCTGGAGGCGGTCAGGGACATCCTGGCCTCGCTGGGGCTTCAGCTGCACCCGGATAAGACGAAGGTAGTGGACCTCAGGCAGGGCCGGGAGGGACTGGACTTCCTCGGCTGCCACTTTCACGCGCGCATGTCGGGAAAGCTGTGGGAGCAGCAGCGGATCATCCGCTACTACCTGCACCGCTGGCCCTCGCAGCGGGCGATGAACCGGCTCCGGGACAAGATCCGGGACCGCACCGGCCGCAACCGCGCCGGGGCGGATATCCGCGACGTGATCGCGGACATCAATCCGGTCCTGCGCGGCTGGGGCAACTACTTCCGCACTGGGAATGCCGCCGCCAAGTTCCGCCAGGCTGATGACTACGCCGTGCGGCGGCTCCGCACCCTGATGATCAAGAAGCGGGGCCGGAACCTGCACGCCGGGCAGGCCGGGCAGTGGGACGAGGACTGGTTCAACGGGCACGGCCTGCACCGGCTGCGCGGCACCATCCGCTATCCGAGGGCAGCGTAACCATGCACAGAAGATCATCGGTAAGCCGTATGCGGGAAAACCGCACGTACGGATTGAAAGGGGGATGGGGAAACGGGCCCGCAGGGCACCGCGCCCCTGACTACCAATGACGAGCGATGCAGAGCCGGGTGCCACCGGCATGGGCCCGCTGGGAGCGCCGGGCCCACCGGGCCCACCGGGGCTGCTGAGCGCGGCCAGGTGCCAGGTGATGGGGGTGGTGAACGTCACCCCCGACTCGTTCTCGGACGGGGGCTCCTGGTTCGGCGCCGACGCTGCGGTCGCCCGTGGGCTGGAACTGGCCGCGCAGGGGGCGGACATCGTCGATGTGGGCGGGGAGTCCACCCGGCCGGGGGCGCAGCGGGTGTCCGCGGAGGAGGAACTGCGGCGGGTCGCGCCGGTCATCAGCGGGCTGGCCGCGGCCGGCGTGCCGGTCAGCGTGGACACGATGCGGGCCGAGGTGGCGCAGGCCGCGCTCGAGGTGGGTGCCCGGCTGGTCAATGACGTCAGCGGCGGGCTGGCCGATCCCGGGATGCCCCGGCTGGTCGCCCAGGCCGGCGTCCCTTACGTGGTCATGCACTGGCGCGGGCACAGCCACCAGATGGAGGACCGCGCCGTGTACAGCGACGTGGTCAGCGAGGTGTGCGAGGAACTGCGCCGCCGGGTCGATGCGGTGGTGGCGGCGGGAGTCGCCCCGGAGCTGATCATCATCGACCCCGGCCTCGGGTTCGCCAAGCTGGCCGAGCACAACTGGCAGCTGCTGGCCCACCTCGCGGAGATCTCACGGCTCGGCGGCGGCGGTCCCGCCTTCCCGGTGCTGATCGGGGCCTCACGCAAGCGGTTCCTCGGCAGGTTGCTCGCGGGCGCTGACGGTACCGTGCGCCCGTTCGCCGGCTGCGACGACGCGACGGTCGCGGTCACCGCATTGGCCGCCGCGGCGGGCGCGTGGTGCTGCCGGGTCCATGAGGTCCCGGCGAACGCCGACGCGGTGCGGGTCGGCCAGGCCTGGCGTGAGGCAGCCGGGGCAGCGGGGGGCGCCGCATGACCCTCGACCGGATCACGCTGGCGGGACTGCGCGTGTTCGCCCGGCACGGTGTGCATGAGCATGAACAGCGCGACGGCCAGGAATTCGTCATCGACGCCGTTTTGTGGCTCGATACGCGGGCAGCGGCGGCTGATGACGATCTTTCCCTTACGGTCGACTATGGCGCCGTCGCCGATCGGCTGGTGCGGTTGGCCAGCGGGCCGCCGGTCCGGCTCGTCGAGACGCTGGCACAGCGGCTGGCAGACGGCTGCCTGTCGGAACCGGGCGTCGAGGAGGTAGAGATCACCGTCCACAAGCCCCATGCCCCCATTCCCCACCGGTTCAGCGACGTGACCGTGGCGATCCGGCGGCGGCGCACGTGAGCAGCGAGGGAAACGGGCCGGCGCCCGCTGGCCGGCCCCGCCCGGCCATCGGCGGATCCCGGGTCACCATCGCGCTCGGCAGCAATCTCGGCAACCGGCTGGAGAACCTGCAAGGAGGCATTGATGCGCTCTTCGACGCCCCCGGGCTCGCCCTGGTCGCGGTGTCGCCCGTCTACCAGACCGCACCGGTCGGTGGCCCGCAGCAGCCCGACTACCTGAACGCCGTGCTCATCGCGACGACCACGCTGCCTGCCCACGCCGTGCTGGAACGGTGCCAGGGGGTGGAGGCCGTCTTCGGGCGGGTCAGGGACCAGGTCTGGGGGCCTCGCACGCTCGACCTGGACATCATCGTCTACGGTGACGTGGTGAGCGACGACCCGGAGCTGACCCTGCCGCATCCCCGGGCGCATGAGCGGGCCTTCGTCCTCGCCCCCTGGCACGACATCGACCCGGCCGCGGAGGTCCCCGGCTGGGGCCGGGTACCGGATCTGCTGGCCAAGCTGGGCCCGGCTGACGTGCGACGGCTGGACGACGCCGTGCTGCACCCGCCCGCATGACGGCCACATGACCCCCACCCGGGTGCGGACGCTGGTCATCATCGCCGTGGTGTCCGCCGCCGTCTCCTGGCTGCTGCTGCGGCAGATCTATTCTGTGCTTCCGCCGCTGCCGTGGACCGGGGTGCCCGCGCTGCTGCTGCTCGCGGTGGCAGAGGCGTGGAGTGGCCGGAGCCTGCGGGCCCGCATGCGCGGCCGTGGCAGGCCGGTGCCGCCGATCGCGGTGGCCAGGATGGCCGCGCTCGCCAAGGCCACGTCCCTGGCGGCGGCTCTGGTCGGCGGTCTCGCGGCCGGGTTCCTGCTGTACGTGGCGATGTCGCTGGACAAGGCGGCCTACCGGGCGGACGCTTACGCTTCCGCTGGCACGGTCGTGTCCGCCGTCATCCTCATCCTGGCCGCCCTGTACCTGGAGAACGGCTGCCGCGTGCCCACCCCCCAGGACGGCCCAGGCCAGCCATCGGACCCCCCCGACCCGCCCCGCTAGCCCCGCCTGCCGGCCGCGGGCAGTTGGGCAGGTCACCTGTCCATGTCACCCACGACGAAGAACATCGAGCCCAGGATGGCCGGCAGGCCGGCGACGCCGCTGCCCGGCAGCAGTTCGGAAAGCACCTGGACATTGCTGAAAGAGGCGGAGCGCAGCTTCAGCCGCCACGGTGTCTTGCCCCCGCGGGAGACCAGGTAGTACCCGTTGATCCCCAGCGGGTTCTCCGTCCATGCGTAAGCATGGCCCTCAGGCACCTTGAAGACCTTGGGCAGGCGGGCGCTGAGCGGCCCCGGCGGCAAGGTGGCCAGCCGGCTGGCGCACGCGTCCACCAGATCCAGCGACGCCCCCACCTGGTCCAGCAGGCACTCGAACCGGGCCAGGCAGTCTCCTTCGGTCCTGGTCACTACCTGCAGCACACCCGCGAGCTCGCCGTAGGCGAGGTAGGGCTCGTCACGGCGCAGGTCAAAGCCGACGCCGCTGGCGCGGGCGGCTGGCCCGCTCACCCCATACTGGCGCACCTGCTCACCGGTGAGCGTCCCCACGCCGCGCGTGCGCTTCCGGAAGCCCTCGTGCCCCCGGACCACCGCACCGATGACCGGCAGGGCGGACCGCACCTGGCCGGCGACGTCATGCACGCGGCCGAGCCAGCCCGCGGGAAGTTCGGCCGCCAGGCCCCCGACCCGGTTGAACATGTAGTGCATCCGGCCGCCGGAGATCTCCTCCATGACCGACTGGATGAGTTCCCGCGCGTCGAAGGCTGCCATGGTGGCCGCCTCCGGGCTGGCGGCCGCGGCTTCCTCCGGCGCGCCACCGGCGTCCGATCCGGGCCCACCACCGGCGTCCGATCCGGGCCCCCCGGGGGCGGCGGACCCGGGGTCCGCGCTGGCGGCGGCGATCTCCGGTGGGTAGGTGCTCAAGAAGGCCAGGTGACTGAGGATGCGGTTCAGTTCGGCGAGCAGGGTGCGTGCCCAGACCGCGCGCGGCGGCACCTCGATCCCGGCCAGCCGCTCGGCCGCGAGAACCACGCCCAGCTCGCTGGAGAACGCGCTCAGCCAGTCATGACGGTTGGCCAGCACGATGATCTGCCGGTAGTCGCGCGCCTCGAACAGCTTCTCCGCACCGCGGTGCACGTATCCGATCACCGGCTCGGCGGCGACGATCCGGTCCCCTTCCAGGGTGAGGCTGAGCCGGAGCATGCCGTGGCCGGACGGGTGTCCCGGCCCGAGGTTGATGAGCAGCCGCTCCGCTGCGGCGCCCGCCGCGTCAGCGCTGTCAGCGACGCCCGGCGTCCAGGCACCCGTGACCGCGTCCGCGTGCCGCTGCGCCATGGCCCCCATGCTGTCACGGGCGTAGAGCCTGCGGGGCCGCCGAGTGGGCAGGCACGCAACCCGGCCGGGCAGGTCAGGCAGGCATCCGGCCGGGCGGGTCAGGCAGGCGGCCGGGCAGGCAGGCATCCGGCCGGGGGCCAGTCAGGCAGGCGTGAGGCCGGCCAGGGGGGCGGGGATGCCCAGGCCCACGGCCTGCACCAGCCAGCCAAAGGCGCCGAGCCCGTGGGCGTCGATCAGCTCGGCTTCCTCCGACGCCTGGGACAGCGCCCGGGCATAACCCAGCGGGTCGCCTCCCGCCTGCGCCAGCGGGGGCCGGCTGCCGGTCACCCCGAGCGCGCGGAGGGCCTGGCGCTGTGTGGTGAGCACGGTCATGGCCGCGCGTCCCCGGGCCGCGCATGCCAGCTGGCCTGCGTCCGCGCACGCGTCGAGTGCGACGTGTGCCGTGATGTCGCGTGACCCATCGGGGATGGCGCGCACTACCCGCCCCTCCCGGTACCCGGTGAGGGTGCCCTGCCAGGGCCGGCCCGCCCGCTGGTGGCCGTAGTCGGCGGCGACAGCGAGGCCGCGCGTGATCCGGCGGACCACCCCAGCCCAGGCCCGGCACCGCGTCCGGCCTATCTCGGCGCGGTCGCCGACCGCATGCAGCGGCCACCACGCGCGGGACCAGGCCAGGTCGGCCCGCGGGAGTGGCGGCCCCGGCCGTTCCGCGCCGCTTTCGGTCTCCACCAGCACCAGCCGCGGGCCGTCCACCGTGAGTTCCGCCACGTCGAGCGGGATGTTGTCCAGCCACTCGCTGGCGATCACCAGCCCGGTGATGGCCGCGGGCGGCGACGGGTGCCAGCGGATGCGCGGGTCGAGCCCGTCCGGTCGCGGTGTGATCTCTACCGCCCGGGCGGCGATCCGCGTCGCCAGCCCGTGGTCGCGGCTGGCCTCGCCGAGCACCTGCCCGAGCAGTTCGCCGCGGCCGGCGCCGACGTCGACCAGGTCGAGGCGGCGGGGATGACCCAGCGCGGCGTCGGCCTCGCGGAGCAGGCTCAGCATTGCCCCGGCGTATGCGGGCGAGACATGGGCGGAGGTGCGGAAATGCCGGGCCGGCGGCTCGCCCCTGGCGTAGAAGCCGGCCGGGCCGTACAAGGCGGTCCGCATGGCCTCACGCCAGGTCATCCACATTCCGCCGACTCTAGTGGCGGGACCCAGAACCAGCCTGGCGGGCAGCCGGGGAACCGCGTCTGGGCGGCACGCGTGGATATGCTGATCAGTGCCGTCTGGTACCCAGGTGCGGAGCGAGAGGGAAACTGACGCGATGCCGAACCCGGCGGGAACGCCGACCCCACCGCATCCCGCGCGGCTCCGGGTAGGGGTCATCGGGGCCGGCCGGGTCGGGGTTGCCCTCGGTGCCGCGCTCGCCAGGGCCGGCCACCAGCTGACGGGTGTGTCCGCGGTCTCCGAGGCCTCGGTGCAGCGGGCCGCGCGGATGCTGCCAGGCGTCCCGGTCAGGCAGCCGCAGGACGTGCTGGCCGGGGCCGATCTGGCGCTGCTCACCGTCCCGGACGATGTGCTGCCCGGCCTGGTGACGGGACTGAGCGCGACCGGCACCCCGCTGGAAGGCCGGCTGCTCGCCCACACCAGCGGCAGGCACGGCACCGCGGTCCTCGCGCCCGCGACCCGCCTCGGCGCGCTGCCGTTGGCCCTGCATCCGGTCATGACCTTCACCGGCCGCCCCGATGATGTGGACCGGCTGGCCGGTATCTGCTTCGGCGTGACCGCCCCCGACTCGCTCCGGCTGGCCGCCGAGGCGCTGGTGATCGAGATGGGCGGCGAGCCCGTCTTCATCGACGAAGCGAGCCGCGGGCTCTATCACGCGGCGCTCGCGAGCGCCGCCAACCATCTCGTCACGCTGGTGGTCCAGGCGGCGGAACTGCTGGGTGTCGCGGGGGTGGCCGATCCGTCCCGGATGCTCGCGCCGCTGCTGTCGGCGGCGCTCGACAACGCGCTGCGGCTGGGGGACGCCGGGCTCACCGGGCCGGTGGCCCGGGGCGACGCGGACACCGTGGCCGGCCACCTGGAGGCGCTGCGCGAGGTGTCGCCGGAGGCGCTGCGCGCCTATGTCGCGCTGGCCAGGCTCACCGCCGACCGCGCGCTGGCGGCGGGCATCCTGGATCCGCCGGACGCGCAGCGCCTGCTCGACGTGCTGGCCGGTGCGCCCCGGTGATCCCGATCCTCGCCCGGACCAGGCTCGGGCTGTCCGCCGCCCGCCGCGGCCTCGGGACGCCGGTGGTGCTGGTCCCCACCATGGGCGCGCTCCACGACGGCCACCGCGCCCTGCTCCGCCGCGCGCGCGAGATTTCCATGCCAAACGGATCGGTCGTGGTGTCCGTGTTCGTCAACCCGCTCCAGTTCGGGGCCGGTGAAGACCTCGGCCGCTACCCGCGCGACCTGGACGACGACATGATCACCTGCGCGGAGGAGCAGGTGACGCTGGTGTTTGCCCCTGGTACTGCGCAGATGTACCCGCGGGAGCAGCTGGTCACTGTCGACCCGGGGCCGATGGGGCGGGTGCTCGAGGGCGCGTCCCGGCCCGGGTTCTTCACCGGCGTGCTGACCGTGGTGCTCAAGCTGTTCCAGCTGGCCCAGCCGCAGGTGGCGGTCTTCGGGGAGAAGGACGCGCAGCAGCTCGCCCTGGTCCGGCGGATGACCGCCGATCTCGATCTCGGGATTCAGATCGCCAGCGTGCCCACGGTGCGCGACCCCGACGGCCTGGCGGTCTCCAGCCGGAACAGCTACCTGTCGCCGGCCGGGCGCCGCGCCGCGCTCGCCCTGCCCGGCGCGCTGCGCGCCGGGCAGGAGGCGGCCGAGGCCGGCCCGGAGGCGGTGCTGAAGGCGGCGGGCGCGGTCCTGGACGAGGCGGCCAAGGCGGAGCCGCCGCTGGTCACCGACTACCTGGCACTGGTCGATCCGGGTACCTTCGCCCCGGTGGCGGCCGGTCATGCGGGTCAGGCGCTGCTGCTGGCGGCCGCCAGATCCGGCTCGACCCGGCTGATCGACAACGTGCCGCTCATCCTCGGAGGCCAGAGCTGACCGCGCCACGTCCGGCTGGCGCTGGCCGGCGTCGCGGCGATCAAGGACAATCATGGTGCCGCCGGGGCGGCAGGACGCGGGAAGGCCATGCTGCTGACGATTGATGTGGGAAACACCAACACGGTGCTCGGTGTGTTCGAGGGCGAGCAGGTGGTCGAGCACTGGCGCCTCGCCACCGATCCGGTACGCACCGCCGACGAGCTGGCCGTGGTGCTGCAGGGCCTGCTCGCCCAGAGCGCGGTGCTGAAGGATCCCGACATCACCGGGATCGCGCTGTGCTCGACGGTTCCCTCGGTGCTGCATGAGATGCGCGAGATGTTCCAGCGTTACTACGGCGACCTCCCCACGCTGATCGTGGAGCCGGGCGTGCGCACCGGCGTCTCGGTCCGGATGGACAACCCGAAGGAGGTGGGCAGCGACCGCATCATGAACACGGTCGCCGCGGCCCATCTCTACGGCGGCCCGGCGGTGGTGGTGGACTTCGGCACGTCGACCAACTTCGACGCCGTGAGCGAGAAGGGGGAGTTCGTCGGCGGGGCGCTCGCGCCGGGGATCGAGATCTCCGTGGATGCCCTGTCCAGGCGCGCCGCCCAGCTGCTGAAGGTCGAACTCGCCCGCCCGGAGCACGTGATCGGCAAGAACACGGTGGAGGCGCTGCAGTCGGGCATCATCTTCGGGTTCGCCGGCCAGGTCGAGAGCATAGCCACCCGCATGACGCGCGAGCTCGCCCCCGATGATCCCGACTCGGTGACCGTCATCGCCACCGGCGGGCTCGCGCCGCTGGTCCTCGACGAGATCAGCGTGATCGACGTGCACGAGCCCTGGCTGACCTTGATCGGCCTGCGGCTGGTCTACGAGCGGAATCTCAGGGGCGAGTGACCCCGGCTCATCCCGCCTGCCCGTTCGGGTGTCATTCGCGGGTGTGGCGGGCAGGCCGGTGGCTATTACCAGGTCACCGGACCCGACAGATACGGGCAGGCCGGTGGCTATTACCAGGTCACCGGACCCGACAGATAGGGGAAAGTCATGGCGACGCAGCCACTCCAGCAACCTCCGTACCCGGTCCAGTTCGCCGTCGATTACCCGGATCGTGACCTCAACCGGGTGACCACGGCGTTCCGCATCTTCACGGTCATCCCGATCGCCATCGTGCTCGGCGCCGTGGCCGGTGGCACCTGGCATTACTCGCACCCGAACGGGACCACTGCCGTCGTCGCCGGGGCTGGCGGCCTGCTCTTCTTCGGGCCGTTGCTCATGATCCTTTTCCGCCAGAAGTACCCGCGCTGGTGGTTCGACTGGAATCTCGAGCTGCAGCGTTTCAGCAACCGGGTGGGCATCTATCTCGCGCTGATGGACGACAGGTACCCCTCGACCGACGAACACCAGTCGGTGCATCTGGAGTACGGCTACCCGGACGCGACACGTGACCTGAACCGATGGCTGCCGCTGGTCAAATGGCTGCTGGCGATCCCGCATTACATCGTGCTCTTCTTCCTCGACATCGCCGCCTTCGTGGTCGTCATCGTGGCCTGGTTCGCGATCCTGTTCACCGGCCGCTACCCCCGTGGGATGTTCGACTTCGTGGAGGGGGTCATCCGCTGGCACAACCGGGTGGTCGGCTACGCACTCACCTTGGTCACCGACCGGTACCCGCCGTTCCAGCTGGCGCCCTGAGCGCCGGGCGCCCAGGCAGGTGGCGGCCGTCCAGATCGCCCGGCTGCCTCCGCGCGGGCCGCTGCCCCGGTGCCCCGTGGCGGCGGTTAATCCCGGTGCCGGGCGGATGCCACGGCCGGTACCCTCTTCCGGGTGGAAGACGATCAGGTGCCAGCCGGTGACGTGCATGGGCACGGGGGCGGCCAGCCCGGCGTGCCGGAGCAGATGCAGGTCCGGCTGGGCAAGCGCGAACGGCTGCTGGCGTCGGGCATCGACCCCTACCCGGTCGGCTTCCCCCGCACCGCCACGATCGGCGAGATCCGGGCGCGCTACCCGGATCTGCCGCCCGACGCCGCGACCGGCGAGCGGGTGGGGGTGGCCGGCCGGGTGATGCTGTCGCGCATCGGCGGGAAGCTCTGCTTCGCGACCATCCGCGACGGCACCGGCGACATCCAGATCATGATCTCGGCGGACCGGGTCGGCCCCGAGGCGCTGGCGTCGTGGAAGCACGACGTGGACCTCGGGGATCACGTCGGCGTGGAAGGCGAGGTCATCACCTCGCGGAGCGGGGAGCTCTCCGTCCTGGCCGGCTCGTTCGCCATCACGGCCAAGAGCCTGCGGCCCCTGCCGGAGAAGCACAGAGGCTTGTCGGACGTGGAGTCGCGGGTCCGCCAGCGTTATGTCGATCTGATCGTCAACCCGGAAACGAGACGGATGGCGGAGCTCAAGAGCGCTGTCATCCGCTCGATCCGGGAGGAACTGCACGCGCGTGGCTTCCTGGAGGTGGAGACGCCGGTGCTGCAGGCGGTGCACGGCGGGGCCAACGCGCGCCCGTTCGCCACCCACATCAATGCCTACGACCTGGACATCTACCTGCGGATCGCGCTGGAACTGCACCTCAAGCGGCTGGTGGTCGGCGGCGTCGAGAAGGTCTTCGAGATCGGCCGCATCTTCCGCAACGAGG
Source organism: Streptosporangiaceae bacterium (assembly GCA_035518495.1). Lineage (GTDB taxonomy): Bacteria > Actinomycetota > Actinomycetes > Streptosporangiales > Streptosporangiaceae > UBA9676. Next base: position 9,835 of record DATIXO010000311.1, on the reverse strand, counting down.
GCGCGGACTCCACCCACAACCCCGAGTTCACCATGCTCGAGGCCTACGAGGCGTACGGCGACTACAACACGATCGGCACCCTCACCAGGGAGCTGATCCAGGCGGCCGCGGTGGCGGCTCTCGGCGGCACGGTCCTGCGGCGCGCGGACGGCGGCGAGTACGACATCGGGGGCGACTGGCCGCTGAAGACGGTGCACGGCGCCGTATCCGAGGCGCTGGGCGAGGAAGTGACGCCCGGCACCAGCGAGGAGCACCTGCGCAAGCTGTGCCTGCAGGCGGGGATACCGACCGAGCCGGGCTGGGACGCGGGCCACATCGTGCTGGAGATGTACGAGCGGCTGGTGGAGCGGCAGACCGTGGCGCCGACGTTCTACCGGGACTTCCCGGTCGAGGTCTCGCCGCTGACCCGCGCGCACCGGGAGGACCCGCGGCTGGCCGAGCGATGGGACCTGGTGGCGTTCGGCACCGAGATCGGGACCGGTTACTCCGAGCTCATCGACCCGGTCGAGGAGCGGGCCAGGCTGACCGCGCAGTCACTGCTCGCCGCCGGTGGCGATCCCGAGGCGATGCGGCTGGACGAGGACTTCCTGCGCGCGCTGGAGTACGGCATGCCGCCGACCGGCGGGATGGGTGCGGGCATCGACCGGATCCTGATCATGCTGACCGGCGAGAGCATCCGGGAGACGATCCTGTTCCCGATGGTCCGCCCGGAGTAACCGGGCGGCGCCGGGATTCGCCGGCGGGCTCAGCCGACGATGCGGACAGCGCCCACGTAGACGTCCCACATGACCGGCTCCACCTGGACATCCTCCCCGAAGTTGGGGGCGTCGACCATCAGGCCGTTGCCGATGTAGAGGCCGACATGGCCGATGTCGGGGTAGAAGAACACCAGGTCCCCCGGCTGCAGGTCGGCCCGTGACACGTGCACGCCCATGTTCCACTGGTCGCCGGTGAAGTGCGGCAGGCTGATGCCGACCTGGGCATAAGCCCACAGCACCAGGCCCGAGCAGTCGAACTCGCCAGGCCCGGCCGCTCCCCAGACGTAAGGGTCGCCCCGCCGGGTCAGCGCGAACCGCAGGGCCTGGGCGCCGATCGTGTTGGCGGTGGGGATCTGGATGTCGGGGTAGTTGCCGGTCTTGTTGAAGACCGCCATGGCCTTGGCGAACACCGCGCTGTTGAGAATGTTGATCTTCTTCTGGGCCGCGTCCCGCTTGACGGCCATCTGGGCCGACAGCTGGGCGGCGATCTTGCCCTGCTGCAGCGAGGCCTCCCTGGCCCGCTGAGCCGCCGCCACCGCCGCGGCCATCTGCCCAACCCGGTCGCCGTTCTCCTGCTGCAGCTGCTGCAGGAAAGCGGAACGGCTGAGCAGGTTCTGCGGGCTGCCGTTCGTCAGCATCGCCAGCGGTGTCACCAGCCCGCTGTTCATGTAACTCTGCGCCGCGAGCTGGCCGATGCTGAGCTGGCCGGCGTTGAGCCTGATGAGGTCCTCGGCGTAGGTGCGCTGCGCGACCTTCGCCTCGGCATGCGCCTGGCTGAGCTGGATGCGGAGCCCGTTGTACTGCTCGTCGAGCGAGTTGATCTCGTTCGACAGCGTGCGCGCCCTGGTGATCAGGGTCTGCAGATTGGGCGCTGGCCTGGCCGGCGCGGCGGAGCTCACGCTGCTGGGGAGAACGAAGCTGGCCAGGGTGGCCGCCCCCACCAGGGTGGCAGTTCGCCGCCAGACGCGGCCGTGCCGCCATTGGCGGCGGGCCCGTTGTGGATCACTTTGACTATGCCTGACAGGAGGCACGCGCTCCACGTGGGGTTCCTCTCCTCAAGCGCCTGTGCCTCGCCCGAGGATCCGGGGATCGTGCTGGTGCGGGGCGTCAGCGACGGTCACGCGTCTGGCTAGCGCCGAATGCTAATGGATCAGGGCCCTGCCGCGAGGCTGAACGAGTGAAATTTTTGTAATGAGGGCGCGGCGGCGGGCTCAGGAAATGCCGGAATGGTGGGCCCAGCGCCCGGGCATTATGGCGGCCCGGTGTCGCGTCATTTAGCATCTCCGCAGGTCAGAGCCCACTCAAGATTCCTCATCCAGCTGCGTGATTTGCGTGTGATGTGCCTGGAATTTCCTGCCATCCCGGCCCTGGGGGCAATCCGTGGCTGGGCGGTGACGTTACGTGGGGCAATTGCCGCTGGTCGCGTTGGGTAACCGGATGAGACGCCAGCGGTGGCGGGCCACTGCCGGGATGTCACACGCTATGGTGTGCGGGCAATGGAGTATGCGATCAGGCGCGCGCAGACCCGGGACGTGCGGGCGATCGGCCGGCTGGTGGATGACAATGTCGCTTCCGGGCGGCTGCTCGCCAAGGCCACCGTCACCCTGTACGAGGACGTGCAGGAGTTCTGGGTCGCCGAACGCGCAGGTGACGGGGAGATCATCGGCTCCGGGGCCCTTCACGTCATGTGGGAGGACCTGGCCGAGATCAGGACGATCGCGGTACGCGCGGGCTGCCAGGGAAACGGCATCGGCCACCGGCTGGTGGAGGCGCTGCTCGGCAGCGCGCGTGAACTCGGCGTGCGCCGGGTCTTCGTGCTGACCTTCGCGGTCGGGTTCTTCGCCGGGCACGGCTTCAAGCAGATCGACGGGTCGCCGGTCTCGCACGAGGTGTACGAGGAATTGCTGCGTTCCTACGACGAAGGAGTCGCCGAGTTCCTCGACCTCGACCGGGTCAAGCCCAACACCCTGGGCAATACCCGCATGCTGCTGCATCTGTCGTGATGCCCTTGCGGGGCTACCCGAGCCTGTTCCCGCGGCTCACAGCAGGCGCAGCTGGCGATCGGCGGGACGCCGGGGCTGAGGCGGCGCCGTACGGGAGATCAGGCTCTGGGAGATCGCGGCCAGGAAGGGCGACGGGCCGGTCGCGGTAACCGTTCCGTGGCGGCGGCGTCTGGCGGCGCTGGTGAGAAACAGATATGTCCGCGCCCGGGTCATGCCGACGAACAGCAGGCGCCGCTCTTCGGCCAGGTCCGGCGCCGGCCGGGATGCCGCGCCGCCGGCGGCCGGCCCTGCAGCCACCGGCCCTCCGGTCGCCACGCCGTTGGCCGCTGAACCGCTGGCCGCCGCGCTCTCGCCGGTCGCCGGGACGCTGCTTGCCCCGGGCGGGCCGTATCCCGGCAGCCAGAGCGGCAGCAGGCCGCGTTCGCATCCAGCGACGAATACGGCGCTGAACTCCAGCCCCTTGGCGGCATGCAGCGTCAGCAAGGCGATCGCGTCGGCACGCGGGTCCAGGGCATCGGCTTCGGCGCCCAGCGCGATCTCGGTCAGGAACCTCTCCAGGTCGGCACCGCACCGGCGGGCGAGCGGGGCCAGCACCTCGCCTGCAGCCAGGGCATCCACGGCGGCCGCCCGGCCGGCGGCGCTGCGGCCGGTGGGGCCGCGGCCGGCCAGCTTGCGCACCGCCGCCGCCAGGCAGCCAGCGACGGTGCCGCCCTGGTCACCCCCGCTGGCCAGGCCGGCCAGGGCCATCTCACGCACGATCTCCGGTACCGCCGTACGCCGCTGCAGCAGATCGTGTGAACGCTTGCTGAACGGGAGCCCGGCCCGGGTCAGCGCCTGGCCGAGCGGCCCGGCCTGGGCGTCGGTGCGGTAGAGGACGGCGATGTCGGCCAGGGCGAGCCCTGGCGCGCCGTGCCCGTCCGCCCGGCCGGTGTCCAGCGAGTGGAACGACGCGCCGCCGAGCAGCCGGTCGATGGCCCCGGCGATCCAGGCCGCCTCGCCCTGTTCGTCACCGGCCTCGTGGACGGCGACGCCGGGTGCACGGATGGCCGTCCCGCCCCGCGCCGCCGGCCCGGCCCGGCCCGGCTGGCCCGCCCCGGCCGCTGGCGGCTCCGCGGCTTGCAGGACGCGCCCGGGCACCAGGGTGGATGGCGCGATGGCCTGGAGCGCGGCAGCGACGATGACCGGAGCCGACCGGTAGCCGCGCGTCAGCTGGACCGTCGTAGCTGCCGGATAGTCCTCACCGAAGCGCAGGAAGAAAGCCACATCCGCGCCGCGGAAACCGTAGATGGCCTGATCGGGGTCGCCGATGACGGTAAGCCCCGCGCCGTCCCCGCCCAGCAGCCGGAGCAGTGCGTACTGGCTGGCGTCGATGTCCTGGTACTCGTCGACGCTGATCAGTTGCCAGCGCCCGCGCAGCCGTTCCGCCAGTGCGGGCTCGTCGCCCAGCAGCGTGACCGGCAGGCTGACCAGGCCGTCGAAGTCGACGAGGTCGCGTGCGGCCAGGGCCTTGCCGAACTCGGCCCGGCGTTCCGGGTCGGCCGCCGCGGCCGCGAGCAGCTGCCGCCCAGCACGCTGCGAGCCTGCGATCTCCGCGGCAACGCCGAGCCTGGCCTGCTCGTCGGCGATGCCGAAGTCGGGGGTCAGGCCCGCCCGGGCGGCATGCTCCCGCAGGATCATCAGGCCAAGCCCGTGGAAGGTGGTGACCGTCAGCCGGTCCGCCTGGCCGGGGGCCAGCCGGTCCAGTCGCTCCCGCAGCTCCCCGGCCGCCCGGCGGGTGAAGGTGAGCGCGAGACAGGCCCCGGGGTCGCCGCCGCGCTCGGTCACCTGCGCGGCGATCCGGTAGGTGAGCGTGCGCGTCTTGCCCGTGCCGGGGCCCGCGATGATCATCAACGGTGCGGCTGCCTCAGCGGCCGCCCGCTGATCGGGGTCGAGTCCGTCCAGGAGGGATGGGGGCGCCGCTCGTTTGGCATGCAGAACGCCTGCCGGCGCCGGCCCGGCCGCCACCGGTCCGTCCGCTTCCGGGCTGGCCGTTTGGTGGCCGCGTTCCGGGGCGGGTGCGGCTGTCCCGGCCGGAGCCGTTTCCTGGCGCGTGGCCGGCAGGTCGAACAGCGCCGCGGACGGGGCCAGCTCCTCCGGGCGCAGCAGCCGGATCACGCCGTACTCCCCGTCGTAGCCGGCCTCCTTGATGACCTCACCCCGGCGCAGCCGGGCGACCGCCTCCGCGAGCAGGCCGCCCCCGCCGCGGCCCAGGTCGGCCACGTCGGTCTCGCACAGGATGCGCAACTCCGGGCCGAACGCGGCGACAAGCCGGTCCACCTCGGCGACGACCGCCTTGCTCTTCGGGCCGCTGCCCTTGATCTCGCCGACGATCTCCGGCAGGGACACCAGGTTGAGGAAACCCGCCGCCCCGGCTGGCTGCTGGCCCGGCGGCCGGTCGGCCAGCTGGCAGACGCGGTGCAGCACCCCGATCGTGAGCGGCTTGCCGCAGCCCGGGCAGGTTCCCGAGTGCGCCACGGTCTGGCTGGGCTCGAACCGGATCCCGCATCTGCGGTGCCCGTCCAGGTGATAACGGCCGCCCTCGGGGTGGAAGTTGATGGTCCCGGCAAGGCCGGAGCCGGTGCGCAGCGCCTCCGCCATGGCGAAGTAGTCCAGCCCGGTGCTGAAGGTGGTCGCCTCCCTGCCGATCATCGGCGGCGAATGAGCGTCGGAGTTGCTCACCAGCCGGTAGCGGTCGAGCCCCGAGAACATCCAGTTCATCGGCGGATCCGAGGAGAGCCCGGTCTCGACCGCGAAGATATGGCCGGCCAGATCCAGGTAGCAGTCGGCGACCGCGTCGAATCCGGATTTGGAACCCAGAACGGCGAACCACGGCGTCCAGATGTGCGCGGGCACCAGGTAGCAGCCCGGCCCCGCATTCAGGGTGATCTCCAGCAGGTGACGCGAGTCGAGGCCGAGGATGGGCCGGCCATCGGACGCCAGGTTCCCGGCCTTCGCCAGCGCGGTGGTGATAGCGGCCGCCGCCTCGAATGTGGGGGCATAGAGAAGGTGGTGAACCTTCCTGGTAACCCCGTCGCGTTTGTAGATGGTGGAGATCTCGGCCGACAGCAGGAAGCGCACCAGCGGGTCGCAGCTTGCCGGGGTGGCCCGTGCCAGCTCCGCCTGCAGGGCGGGGCGAAGACGGAGCAGGCCCGGTTCGGCCGGCTCGAGTGACTCGGCGAGTTCTGCGGCCCAGGCCGGGTGGGTGAAGTCGCCGGTGCCGATCACCGTGACGCCTTTGCGCACCGCCCACCAGGCCAGCGTCCCGGGGTCGCAGTTCTTGCTGCAGGCGCGGGAGAAGCGCGAGTGGATGTGCAGGTCCGCGTGAAACATGCCGCTCGAAATACTGTCATGTGCTGCCGACGTCGGGGCTGCGTTCGCGACGGGGTTCTGCCGGGTTCTTTGCGGGTTGCTGTCCGGGTTCTGGCTGGGCAACGGCGCCCGGCTCTGGCTGGGCAGCGGCGCCCGCTCACGGCTGGGCAGCGACGCCGCTCCTGCTCGGACGTCTCCCCATCCTGGGCAGCAGCGCTCGTTCCGGCTCTGAGCGACGGCGCCGTTCTCGCGTGCTTCGGCTGTGGGCGAGGAAGCTCTTCCCGCCTCTCTCCTGCCCCGCCCAGACCCGTCCCGGGCGGCGCCTGTTTCCGGCCGGCAGCCACCGCCTATTGCCGGCCGGGGGCATCCCCTGTGCCGGGCGCGGTGGGGATGGGTGACAATGCCAGGTGGGAGGGTGAAGGAACCGGGCTCGGGCAGAAAGGGGGCTGGCATGCTCCAGGATCTGGCGGCACTGACTCCGCCACTGGTTGTGTGCGCCGCCTTCCTGATCGGGGTGGTTCTGTTCCTGCGGCGGCAGATGGGTGCGGGCGGCGAGCCTGAAGATCATGACGCCGGGACCGATATTCATGATGACGGCAGTAATGCCGATCCGGGTGATCACAAAGCTGCGTCATCAGACGATCGCGGTATGTCATAAGTTCGGCATTGCCGAACGCCCCGCCGGCGCGACTGCGCGATAGGGCATCTGCCGATTGATGACAGCACATCAAGGCCCCGATTACAGAGAGTAACGTGTATTGCTGTTAGCGTCTGCCTGACTTGCCCGTGGTGAACTCGTTAGGGAATCCCCGGGTGCTCGAATTGTCAAACAGATGAGTGTGGTATATGTTTGGCACCCAATAAATAGATGCTCCAGCGGAAGGGCTGGCCCCCATGGCACAGAAGACAGTGGTGACGGTCGTGTGTGACCTTCCACATGACGGCGAGGTCGAGGGGACGGAGACGGTTTCGTTCGCCTTTGACGGGACCGCCTATGAGATCGACGTGTGCGCGACACACGCCAAGGAACTGCGCGAGAAGTTCGGGCAGTACACCGAACACGCGCGCCGGGCGAGCGCATCGGGTGGCCGCCGCCGCCGCGCCCGGAGCGGGCCTGGCCGTGAGCGCAGTTCGGACATCCGCGCCTGGGCCAAGCAGCACGGGTACAAGGTCAGCGAGCGCGGCCGTATCCCCGCGTCGATCATCACGGAGTACGAGTCCTCGCACTAACACCCGCCAGCGAGTTCCCCAGGCGGCCCACCGCAGGGCCCCCGGGCGCGGCGCGCTGCTAGGCCCGCGCCCGGGGCGCCCCGCGGGCCGCGGCCGCGGCCCGGTGCGTCCCACCTAACCGCGGCGGTGGCCGTCTCACCGCGGGCCGAATGGCGGCGCCCCTTCTCACGGCTCCCAGCCATCGCGGCTGCCTGCCTGGCAGCCGCCGTTTTGTGCTGCCGGTGAGCGCGGATGACCCGCTCTGCGCCGCGGCGCAGGCGTGCCAGAAACCGGGGCGCGGGTGCGCCAGCGCCCCGCGGGCGGGGCCGCGGGGCATGCGTTCGCTCGCGGCGTAGCGGGGAACACACCCCCCCTTAGCAGGGGTTGGATGGGATGAACGGCCTCCTGCCGGGGAACATTTCTTATGCGCGAACAAAGTCGTGCGCCGCGTCATCCGGCATGCGGGCTACCATGCGGGAAGGACGGGGCCGGACAGCAGGGCCCTCCCCGACCGCTCTGTAAGGGAGCGTAGATGTTCGAGAGGTTCACCGACCGGGCCCGGAGAGTTGTGGTCCTGGCGCAAGAAGAGGCCAGGATGCTCAACCACAACTACATCGGGACCGAGCACATCCTGCTAGGCCTGATCCACGAGGGTGAGGGCGTCGCCGCCAAGGCCCTCGAGTCGCTGGGGATCAGCCTGGAGGCGGTGCGGCAGCAGGTTGAGGAGATCATCGGCCAGGGGCAGCAGGCGCCGTCCGGCCACATCCCCTTCACCCCGCGTGCCAAGAAGGTGCTTGAGCTCTCGCTGCGGGAGGCCCTGCAGCTTGGCCATAACTACATCGGTACCGAGCACATCCTGCTCGGCCTCATCCGCGAGGGTGAGGGCGTCGCCGCCCAGGTGCTGGTGAAGCTGGGTGCGGACCTCAACAGGGTCCGCCAGCAGGTGATCCAGCTGCTGCACGGCTACCAGGGCAAGGAGCCGGCCGCGGCGGGCGGCCCGGCGGAGTCGGCGCCGTCCACCTCGCTGGTGCTCGACCAGTTCGGCCGCAACCTCACCCAGGGGGCCCGCGAGGGCAAGCTCGACCCGGTTATCGGCCGCGAGAAGGAAATCGAGCGGGTCATGCAGGTGCTGTCCCGGCGCACCAAGAACAACCCGGTGCTGGTCGGCGAGCCCGGCGTGGGCAAGACCGCGGTGGTGGAGGGACTGGCCCAGAAGATCGTCAAGGGCGAGGTCCCGGAGACCCTCAAGGACAAGCAGCTGTACACGCTCGACCTGGGCGCCCTGGTCGCCGGGTCGCGCTACCGCGGTGATTTCGAAGAGCGGCTCAAGAAGGTGCTCAAGGAGATCAGGACCCGCGGCGACATCATCCTCTTCATTGACGAGCTGCACACCCTGGTGGGTGCCGGCGCCGCGGAGGGCGCCATCGACGCCGCCTCGATCCTCAAGCCGATGCTGGCCCGGGGCGAGCTGCAGACGATCGGCGCGACCACCCTGGACGAGTATCGCAAGCACCTGGAGAAGGACGCCGCGCTCGAGCGCCGGTTCCAGCCCATCCAGGTCGCGGAGCCGACGATCTCGCACACGATCGAGATCCTCAAGGGCCTGCGCGACCGGTACGAGGCCCACCACCGGGTCTCCATCACCGACAGCGCGCTGGTGGCGGCCGCCCAGCTCGCGGACCGCTACATCAGCGACAGGTTCCTGCCGGACAAGGCGATCGACCTGATCGACGAGGCCGGGTCGCGGATGCGCATCCGCCGGATGACCGCCCCGCCAGACCTGCGTGAGTACGACGAGAAGATCGCGCAGGTGCGGCGGGAGAAGGAGTCGGCGATCGACTCCCAGGACTTCGAGAAGGCGGCCGCGCTGCGCGACAAGGAGAAGCAGCTAATCGCCAAGAAGGACGCCCGGGAGAAGGAGTGGAAGGCCGGCGACATGGACGTGGTCGCCGAGGTCAACGAGGAACTCATCGCCGAGGTACTCGCCACCGCCACCGGAATCCCGGTCTTCAAACTGACCGAAGAGGAGTCGCAGCGGCTGCTCCGCATGGAGGACGAGCTTCACAAGCGCGTTATCGGGCAGAACGATGCGATCAAGGCACTCTCGCAAGCTATCAGGCGGACCCGTGCCGGGCTGAAGGACCCCAAGCGGCCGGGCGGATCGTTCATCTTCGCCGGGCCCTCCGGGGTGGGTAAGACCGAGCTGTCCAAGACGCTGGCCGAATTCCTATTCGGGGACGAAGACTCGCTCATCCAGCTCGACATGAGTGAGTACATGGAGAAGCACACCGTGTCACGGCTGTTCGGCTCGCCACCCGGTTATGTCGGGTATGAGGAGGGCGGCCAGTTGACCGAGAAGGTCCGCCGGAAGCCGTTCTCCGTGGTCTTGTTCGACGAGATCGAGAAGGCCCACCAGGACATCTTCAACTCCCTGCTCCAGATCCTGGAGGACGGGCGGCTGACCGACGCCCAGGGCAGGGTGGTCGACTTCAAGAACACCGTCATTATCATGACCAC
>DATIXO010000310.1:0-30147 GCA_035518495.1 Streptosporangiaceae bacterium | reverse complement strand
GTTGACCGAGCCGGCCGGGTCGTCGCGCATCGGCGAGCAGATCCGGACCGCCGCCTCGCGGTTGTCCATCCCGTACACGGTGTAGGCGCTGCTCCACATCTGCGGCGCCAGCCTGCGGTAGCTGTTCACGCTCCCGCAGGTGAGGGCGGTCAGCGCGGGCAGGTGGGCAAGCAGCCCGCCGATGAAGTGGTAGCCCACCGCCGACAGCCGGTAGCGGTCGGCGGCGTCATAGAACACCGGCTCGCCCGGCTTGCCGTCCGGACCGGCCTCACGCAGCGACAGGTGCACGTGGCAGCCGTTGCCCGCCTGGTCGGCGATCGGCTTGGGGGCCAGGCTCGCCCACATCCCGCGGCGGAACGCGACCCCGCGCACGGTCTCCCGGTACAGCACCTGGTGGTCGGCGGCGTGCAGCGCGGGCGCGTGCCGGACCGACATCTCCTGCTGCCCGTGGCCGAGCTCGGGGTAGTAGTTCTCCACCTGCATGCCCTGCGCCCGCAGCGCCTGCTGCAGGTCCATCGCGTAGTCGTGGGCGAGATGGAAGCCGGTGGCCGAGTAGCACAGGCTGTCGTCGGCCGGCACCAGCCGGTCGGGCCCGCCGTCCGGGCTGGCCTCGCGGTGGCCGATGGTGAACTCCGGCTCGAACGCGGCGATGGCCGCATACCCCTCCGCGGCCAGGTCGGCGATGGCCCGTTTGAGGTAGGTGCGCGCGCACGCCTCCCACGGCTCGCCGTCCGGATGGACCAGGTCGGCCAGCATCGCGGCCGCGCCCGGCGCGTACGGCAGCGGCACGAACGTGGCCGGGTCCGGCAAGATCCGGACCTCCCCGACCGGGCTCATGCCCTCGACCGGCTGCAGATGATCGAGCATGGACATCGCCATCATGGCGACGGTGTGCCCGATCCCGGTGACCATCCGGGCCGGCAGCACGGCGGCCGCCGCTGACTTGCCCCGAATGATGCCGCCGTGGTCGGCGTAGAGGAACCAGACCAGCGCGATCTCCTCGGCCTCGGCCCGGGCGGCGGCCGCCGCGATGGCCTCACGGCCGACGGCGCTGATCGGCGTCCCCGCTTGTGGGTACTGATCCATGTATAAGGCGTAGCATGATCGGCCGGGATCGGGCTAGGCCATGGCCGGAGAACTACCGGACATGAGCGGGGCCGGTCAGACACGAGCCGGGGCCGGTTTCGCGCCGCGCCGGCCGCCCGGGTGAGCCGCGGGTGAGCACGCCCAGGCGGGCACGTTGACACCCCGATGCGCGGTCACCTAGATTCGCCATGTTCGTCCTCAGAACTATTGTTCGCGTCCCGCACGAGTGGGGAACTAAGGAGGGCCGCCGTGACATTCATGGACGAAGCTGCCTGGCGGGGCAAGGTCTACTCCGGTGGCTGGAAGCAGGCCGCTGGCGGCGACGCCCCCGTCACCGAGCCCGCGACCGGCACCGAGCTCGGGCGGACCGGCATCGCCGGGCCGGCCGACGTCGCCGCCGCGGCTGCCACGGCCGCCGCCGCCCAGCCCGCCTGGGCCGCCCTCCCCTACACCGAGCGCGCCGCCATCCTGCGCCGCGCCGGTGACATCTGGCGGGCGAACGCCGCCGAGATCGAGCAGTGGGACATCCGCGAGAGCGGCAAGATCCCCGGCGCGGTCCAGTTCGAGACCCACGTCGCCACCGAGGAGATCTTCGAGGCGGCGACGCTGCCCACCCGGCCGTCCGGCGAGATTCTGCCCAGTGAGCAGCCCAACCTCAGCTTCATCGAGCGGGTCCCGGTCGGCGTGGTCGGCGTCATCGCGCCGTTCAACTTCCCGCAGATCCTGGCCATCCGCTCGGTCGCGCCCGCGCTCGCGCTCGGCAACGCGGTCGTGCTCAAGCCGGATCCCCGCACCGCCGTCTGCGGCGGGGTGGTCCTCGCCCGCGTGTTCGAGGAGGCGGGGCTGCCCGAGGGGCTGCTGCATGTGCTGCCTGGCGGGCCGGACGCGGGCGAGGCCCTGATCACCGACCCGCTGGTGCGGGTGATCTCCTTCACCGGCTCCACCGCGGTCGGCCGCCGGGTCGGCCAGCTGGCCGCCGGGCACCTCAAGCGGTGCCACCTCGAGCTCGGCGGCAACTCGGCCCTCATCGTGATGGACGACGCCGACCTGGACAAGGCCGCCTCGGCCGGGGCCTGGGGCTCGTTTCTGCACCAGGGCCAGATCTGCATGACGACCGGCCGGCACCTGGTCCAGGAGGCCGTCTACGACGACTACGTGGCGGCCCTGGCCGGCAAGGCCGAGCACCTCCCGGTCGGCGACCCGGCCAGCGGGCAGGTCGCGCTCGGCCCGATCATCGACGAGCGCCAGCGCGACAAGGTCCACGGCCTTGTCACCGCGAGCGTCGACGCGGGCGCCCGGCTCGCGGCAGGCGGCACCTACGAGGGCCTGTTCTACAAGCCCACCGTGCTCGCCGAGGTCGCCCCCGCGATGCCCGCCTACGCCAGCGAGGTGTTCGGCCCGGTCGCGCCGGTGGTCCGGTTCTCGACCGCCGACGAGGCGGCCAAGCTGGCAGGCGACACCGAGTACGGCCTGTCGCTGGGCATCCTCACCAGGGATGTGATGCGCGGCCTCGACCTGGCCCGGCGGATCCCCACCGGGATCGTGCACATCAACGACCAGACCATCGACGACGCGCCGAACACGCCGTTCGGCGGGGTGCTCGCCTCCGGCACCGGGGCGCGCTTCGGCGGCACCGCCAACCTGGACGCGTTCACCGATACCCGCTGGGTCACCATCCGGGGAGAGATCGCCCCCTACCCGTTCTGAACGGCAGCCATGAGGACCCAGGTAGGCATCGTCGGTGCCGGCCCGGCCGGGCTGCTGCTGTCCCACCTGCTGTCGCTGCGCGGCATCGACTCGCTGGTGGTGGAGGACCGCAGCCGGGCCTACTGCGAGGCCAGGCAGCGGGCCGGGCTGCTGGAGGACGGCACGGTCAAGCTGCTGCGCGAGGCGGATCTCGCGCAGCGGCTGGACGCCGAAGGGCTGGAGCACGGCGGCATCTACCTGCAGTTCGCCGGGGAACGCCACCATCTGGACTTCCGCGACCTCACCGGCGGCCGCACGGTCACCATCTACGCCCAGACCGAGATCGTCAAGGACCTCATCGCCCGGCGGCTGGCCGACGGCGGGGCACTGGAGTTCGAGGTCAGCGGCACCGCCGTGGCCGGGCTGGACACCGACCGGCCGGTGCTGTCCTACACCGCCGCGGACGGCGAGCGGCAGGAGGTCACCTGCGACGCGATCGCCGGCTGCGACGGCTTCCACGGGATCTGCAGGCCCGCGGTCCCGGCCGGCCTGCTCACCGTCCGGGACCGCGACTACCCCTACGCCTGGCTGGGCATCACCGCCGAGGTCCCGCCATCCACCGACGAGCTGATCTACAACCACCACCGCGACGGCTTCGCCCTGCACACGATGCGGACGCCGCAGGTCAGCCGGCTCTACCTGCAGGTCCCGCCGGACGACCGGATCGAGCAGTGGCCGGACGAGAAGATCTGGGCGGCGCTCCAGCGGCGGCTCGCGCTGCCCGGCTGGGAGCTGAAGGAAGGCCCGATATTCGACAAGGCCATCACCCCCATGCGCAGCTTCGTCAGCTCGCCCATGCGGTACGGCCGGCTGTTCCTGGCCGGTGACGCCGCGCACATCGTGCCGCCGACCGGCGCCAAGGGCCTGAACCTGGCCATGGCCGACGTGTCCGTGCTGGCCGACGCGCTGGCGGCGCTGCTGCGCGGGGACAGCCGCCTCGCCGACGGCTATTCCGGCACCTGCCTGAGCCGGGTCTGGCGGGCCACCCACTTCTCCTGGTGGATGACCACGATGCTGCACGTCGCGCCGGGCTCCGACCCGATGAACGAGGAACTGCAACTGGCGCAGCTGCGCTACGTCACCACCTCGCGGGCGGCGGCCACCTCACTCGCCGAGAACTACACCGGCTACCCCCCGCTGCGCTGAGCTGCCCGCCGCTGGCGCCGGGACCGGCCGCGGGGCGGCACCGGTGAGCGCCACCGCTGATCAGGCGGGCCCGTCCGGAGCCTGCCCGTGCCGGTCGAGGAACTCGTACACGTCGGTCTCGTCCACGCCGGGGAAGCTCCCGGTGGGCAGCGCGGACAGGATGTGGGAATGGGCACGCGCCGACGGCCAGGCCATCCCCTCCCACCGGGTGGCCAGCGCCGCGGGCGGCCGCTGGCAGCAGTCGCCGTCCGGGCATCGCGACGACATCCTGATGACCGTGTCCCGGCCCCGGAACCAGCGGGAATGCTCGTACGGGGTGCCCAGGGTGATGGCGAACCCGCGCTCACGGCCGGGATCGATATGGGCGGCGCACCAGTAGGTGCCCGACGGGGTGTCGCTGTACTGGTAGCGGGTGGAGAAGCGGTCCGGCGAGGAGAAGACCTGCCGGCCGGACCATTTGCGGCACATGCGCTGGCCCTCGATCGCCCCGGACTCGTCGGCGGGCAGCACCAGCCCGTCGTTCTCGTACGCCTTGTAGATGATCCCGCCCTCGTCGTTCTTGACGAAGTGGCACGGCAGCCCGAGGTGGTGGGTCGCCAGGTTGGTGAAGCGGTGGGCCGCCATCTCGTAGGAAACCGAGAACACGTCCCGCAGGTCCTCCACCGACAGGTCCCTCGCCTGCTTGGCCTCGGCCAGGAACCGGGCGGCGACCTCCTCGGGGACGAGCACCGCCGCGGCGAAGTAGTTCGCCTCCACCCGCTGCCGGAGGAAGTCGGCGAAGTCGCGCGGTATGTCGTGACCGAGCACGAAGTGCCCGAGGGTCTGCAGCAGGATGGTCCGCGGTGAGTGCATGCCCACGTCTTCCTGCTTGAGGTAGATCCGCCGGTGCCGCAGGTCGGTGACGGACCGCACCGACCGGGGCAGGTCCTCCGCGTAGCTCACCGTGAACCCGTGGTGGGCGAGGATGGCGAGCAGGGTGCCCTGCGACAGCGCCCCGCCGCGGTAGCCGACCGCCTGCAGGGCGTCCGACGCCAGCCGCTCGATGGCCGCGAAGTAGTTGCCGCGCTCGCGCATGGCCGCCCGCAGCCCGGCGTTGGCCAGCCGCGCCTCCTCGGTGGTGGCGGTCGGCCGGGTGCGCTGCCGGCGCAGCTCGGTGTAGAGGGCCACCAGATGCTCGAGCGCGTCGTTGGGCACCCGCGCGCCGACCTTGAGGTAGGGCAGCCCGAGATCGGCGTAGACCGGGTCGCGCTGCGCCTCCTCCAGAGCGATCTCAAGCTGTGCGCGGCGGCTCGGTGGCTGCGGGCGCAGCAGCTCTTCCGGTGTCACCGACAGCGCCCTGGCCAGCGATTCGATCAGCGAGAGCTTCGGCTCGCGGCGCCCGTTCTCCAGCAGCGACAGCGCCGACGGCGCCCGGCCCACCCGGGCGCCGAGCTCGGCGAGGGTGATGCCATGGGAACGCCGCAGGTGGCGCAGCCGCTGCCCGAACGTTGCAAGGTCTAGACCACCTGACGTCAAGAATCTGGATTCTTGTCCAAGAAAGTCTGTCATTAGTTCAGTTTAAGTGAAGATTTGAAGTTTTTTCCAGTGTCGGCCCTGGCCGCTGGCCGGCGCGGGCGGGCAGGCTCGCAGGTATCAGCCAGGGGGCAGGACACCAGGAGGATCCGGTGAGCGATCGTGAGGGCGTGCGGCACGCCAACGGGAGCAACGGGCACGCCAACGGGAGCAGCAACGGGCACGGCAGCGGCTGGCACGGGGGCGCCGGCTCCGCCGCCGAGCAGGCGGCGCGGCTGAGCGAGGAGTGGGCGGCCAGCCCGCGGTGGCGCTCGGTCCGGCGCAGCTACTCGGCGCAGGACGTGATCCGGCTGCGCGGCTCGGTGACCGAAGAGCACACCCTGGCGCGGCTGGGCGCCGAGCGGCTCTGGCAGCTGCTGCACGAGCGGGACTACGTCAACTCGCTCGGCGCGGTGACCGGCAACCAGGCGGTGCAGCAGGTCCGGGCCGGCCTGCCCGCCATCTACCTGTCCGGCTGGCAGGTGGCCGCCGACGCCAACCTGGCCGGCCAGACCTACCCCGACCAGAGCCTCTACCCCGTCAACTCGGTCCCGGCGGTGGTCCGGCGCATCAACAACGCGCTGCTCCGCGCCGACCAGATCAGCTGGGCCGAGGCCGGTGGCGAGCCCGCTGGCGGGCGGCCACACTGGCTGGCGCCGATCGTCGCCGACGCGGAGGCGGGCTTCGGCGGCGTGCTCAACGCCTTCGAGCTGATGAAGGCCATGATCGTGGCCGGCGCCGCCGGTGTGCACTGGGAGGATCAGCTCGCGTCCGAGAAGAAATGCGGTCACCTCGGCGGGAAGGTGCTCATCCCGACCGGCCAGCACATCAAGACGCTGAACGCCGCCCGGCTGGCAGCCGACGTGCTCGGGGTGCCCACCCTGGTGGTGGCCCGGACCGATGCCCGCGCCGCCACCCTCATCACCAGCGACATCGACGAGCGCGACCGGCCCTTCCTCACCGGCGACCGGACCGCCGAGGGCTTCTACCGGGTGCGCAACGGGATGCCGGCCGGCATCGCCCGCGGCTTGGCCTATGCGCCCTACTGCGACCTGCTGTGGATGGAGACATCCACACCGGACCTGGACGAGGCACGCGTGTTCGCCGAGGCGATCAGGGCCGAGTACCCGGACCAGATGCTCGCCTACAACTGCTCGCCGTCCTTCAACTGGCGCAAGCACCTCGACGAGTCGACGATCGGGAAGTTCCAGCGCGAGCTCGGCGAGATGGGGTACAAGTTCCAGTTCATCACCCTCGCCGGGTTCCACGCGCTCAACTACTCGATGTTCGACCTGGCCCACGGCTACGCAGCCGAGGGCATGCCGGCCTACGTGCGGCTGCAGGACGCCGAGTTCGCCGCCGAGCCCGCGGGCTACACCGCCACCCGCCACCAGCGCGAGGTCGGGACCGGGTACTTTGACCTGGTGACATCCGCGATCACGCCGGACGCCGCCACGGTCGCGCTGGCGGACTCCACCGAGAGCGAGCAGTTCACAGCGGCCCACTGAGGCCGGCCTGCCCGGCCCCACCGGGCACAGCCGGCGCGATAGGCGTGGTGGGCGCGGGCTCGGCCAGCAGCCCGGTGGCCGCCAGACCGGATTCGGGAATCTCGTCATCCTGCCCGTGCGCGCTGCGCCAGCGGCCGGGGATGAACAGCGGGACGACCATCGCGGCGCCCAGCAGCGCCAGCATGCCGCTCACCAGCAGCGTGCGGAACTCGGCCGCGAAGGAGTGGCCCTGCAGCGGGATCCAGCGCAGGGCCTGGTGCGCGCGCACGGCCAGCAGGGCGCTCCAGGCCAGCAGCACGAGCCCCGGCAGGCCGGGCGCCAGCGGGGAGACGGCCCGCACCGCGATCACGATGCCGAGGAACAGGCCGGTGGCGGCCAGCACCGACAGGGCGATCACGCCGGTAGCGGCCAGCAGGCTGGTGCCGTGCGCCGCGAGGCTGGCCAGCTGGGTCAGGCCCGAGGTCACGCCGAAGAACAGCGCGGCGGCCACGGCGATAGCCAGGAAGAAACCGATCAGGTGACGCATGACGTCATGAGATCCCTACTCCCGCTCCTGTCCCCAAATTACGGTCCGGGCGACTCTACTGGACCTGTCCCGCGCAGGCGGCGTGTTGACCAGAAGGGGCAGGACCGGCGGCGCCGGGCGGGGCGTGGCCTGCCGGTCCTGGCGACCGTGAGGGCCGGACGCCGGCCGGGCGCAGCCCTGTCAGCTGGCGGGCTGGGCCCGGCGCACGGGCCGGGCCGGGCGGACGCGCAGCAGCGTGACCCGGGCCGCGTTGAGCGGGCCGAGGACCAGGTACGCCCGGTAGGCGTCCCGCTCGATCAGGGCGAACTTCAGCCCGCGCAGGCCCGGCGGGCGCTGGTAGCCGGGCGGCCGGTAGCGGCGGTAGTCGGCGGCCATCCGGTGGAAGAACTCCTGCCGCGCCCGGCGCGGCACCAGCCCGCTCGCCAGCACGGTGCTGTAGTGCTCGATCGCCCGGCCGAACACCGCGGCCCGGACCGGGGCGCTCACCCCGGCGTCCAGCCGCGCGAACACGCTGTCATAGGACGCGAAGATGCTGAAGTTGGCCATGCTGGCGGCGGCCAGGAACGAGCGCGGCCGGCGCCGGTACCGGTAGCAGACCCGGTCCAGCAGCCCGATCCGGGCCGCGCTGAGCAGCGCGGCGCACGACACCGGGACATCCTCGTGGATCCCCGGCGGGAAGCAGACCCGCAGGCCAAGGAGGAACTCCCGGCGGAAGACCTTGCTCCACGCGGTCATGGTCCTGTTGATCAGGGCCGGCCGCTCGGCCAGCGTGACCGTCACCGCGCCGTCCGCGCCGCCTGCCCCCGGCGGCGCGGCCAGCAGCCCGGCCCCCGGGCTCGGCTCGGCGCGGCCCGGGCCGCGCAGGATCTCGTAGTCGATGAGCAGCACATCCGGCCGGGCGCGCGCCAGCCTCTCCGTGACCGCGGCCAGCGCCCCGCCGGCCAGCAGGTCATCGGGGTCCACGAACCACACATAGGCGCCCGACGCCTCGGCCAGCCCGCGCATCCGGGCGGGCCCGGGCCCCACGCTCTCGGTCAGGTGCACCACCCGAAGCCGCGGGTCCTGGGCCGCCCGGCGGTCGAGGATGGCGCCGCAGCCGTCGGGCGAGGCGTCGTCGACCGCGATGACCTCCAGGCCGGCCTGGCCGGCTGGCAGGTCAGGGCGGCCTGGCCCGAGCACCGAGTCCAGGCATTCCGGCAGGAACTCCTCCACGCCGCCGACCGGGAGCACGACGCTGACCAGCGGCGCGGCAGGGCCGGTCATCGCATCTGGCGTGGTCATGGCTCACCGATGATAGACGGGGCCAGGGCGGCGGCAGGACCGGCCCGGGCCGGGACAGGAAGGTCCGCGGCGGGCGGGACGCGGCGCACGGGCCGTCAGCCCGGCCGCGTATTGTTCGGCACGTGCATATCGACACCATCTTCCGCGCCATCGGGTCGTTCTGTGTCCGCTTCCGGTGGCTCGTGCTCGCGGCCTGGATCGCCGGTGCCATCGCCGCCGCCGCGCTGCTGCCGGCCCTGTCCAGCGTGACCCAGAGCAACAACACCAAGTTCCTGCCGCCCAGTGCGCCGAGCGAGCACGCGGCGACGCTCGCGGCCCCGTTCGGCACCGCGAACCTGGTGCCCATCCCGGTGGTCGCCGCGCGCGCCGCCGCGCCGCTGACGCCGGCCGATGTGACGGCCGTGACCGGCCTGCGGGAAGATCTCGCCAAGGTCGCCACCGTCAGCAAGGTCATCGACGCCGGCCGCTCCCCCGACGGGCACGCCTGGCAGCTGATCGTGCTGGCCAGCCAGGCCGGCGGCGGCCCGAACGCGACGACCGACCTGGTCGACTCGCTGCGGGCCAGCATCGCCCACGCGGGGCTGCCCGCCGGGCTGCAGGCGCACCTGGCCGGCGCCATCGCGGTCCAGGTGGACCAGCAGAAGGCGTCGGGCAACACCGGCAACCAGGTCGAGAACTACTCGGCGCTGTTCATCATCGTGCTGCTGGTGCTGATCTTCCGGTCCCTCACGCTGGCCCTGGTCACCATCGCCCCGGCCGTCTTCTCGGTCATCATCTCCGGGCCGCTGGTCGCCGAGGCCGCGCAGCACGGACTCCAGGTCTCCCCGCTCGCGCAGTACCTGATGATCGTCCTGGTGCTGGGGGCGGGCACGGACTATGGCCTGTTCCTGGTATTCCGGGCCCGGGAGGAACTGCGGGCCACGAAGCACGGCGAGGAGTCCTACGGGACCAGCGGGTTCGGGCAGATGCTCCGCGCGCTCGGCCGCGACTTCATCCGCCCCCGGCAGCCGGCCCGCGAGGCGATAACCCGCTCGGTGACCCGGGTCGGCGAGACCATCACGTTCTCGGCGGGCACGGTGATCGCCGCCGTGCTCACCCTGCTGCTGGCCAGTTTCCCCTTCTACTCCGACCTGGCCATCCCGTTCGCCATCGCGCTCGGCGTGACCCTGGTGGCCGGGCTGACCCTGCTGCCCGCCCTGCTGTCGCTGCGGCTGTCGCTGCTCGCGCAGAAGCGGACGGTCTTCCAGCGCTTCTTCGGCAAGCCCAAGCTGCTGCCCTGGAGCATCCAGGGCAGCGGGAAGCCCGGCACGTGGGGCCGCATCGCCACCCGGATCGTCCGCCACCCCGTGCCGACCCTGGTGACCGGCCTGGTCGTCTTCGGCGGGCTCGCGTTCGCGGTGCTCGGCTACACCGCCTCCGGTTTCGGCGGCAGCACCACCCCGCCCGCGGGCAGCGACTCGGCCGCGGGCCAGGTGCTGCTGGCCCGCCACTTCCCGCAGTCGTCCGCGAACCCGACCAGCCTGATCTTCCGTTTCGCCGATCCGGTCTGGCAGCATCCGGCGGCGCTCGCCGCCGGTACCAGCAAGCTGAAGGCGAGCCCCCTGTTCACCACGGTGACCGGCCCGCTGAACCCGGCGGGCGCGCCGATCCCGCCGGCCGAATTCGCCGCCCTGCACGCCAAGCTCGGCCCGGCGAGCGCGCTGCCCCCCGTGCCCCCGCCCGGCACCACCGTGCCGCTGCCGGTCTACGAGGCCTACCGGGCCACCGGGAACTACATCAGCGCGGACGGCCGCACGGTGCAGTACTCGGTCGGGCTGAAGGCCGGTGACCCGGGCGGGACCCCGGCCATGAACGCGGTCCCGGCGGTCCGCGACGCCACCACGCAGGTCGCCAAGTCGATCGGCGCCGCCGACTCGGGCGTCGGGGGTGAGGCACCCGCGCTGTACGACATCAGCAGCGTCTCCAACAGCGACCTGGTGCGGGTGATCCCGATCGCGATCCTGGCCATAGGCATCCTGCTCGCGCTGGTGCTGCGGAGCCTGGTCGCGCCGCTCTACCTGATCGCGTCGGTGGGGCTGTCCTACCTGGCCGCGCTGGGCCTGTCGGTGCTGCTGTTCGTCGAGATCGGCAACAGCGGCGGACTGGTGTTCTTCCTGCCGTTCCTGATGTTCATCTTCCTGCTCGCGCTCGGCGAGGACTACAACATCCTGGTCATGACCAGGATCCGGGAGGAGGCTCAGCGGCTGCCGCTACGGAACGCCGTCTCCCGGGCGGTGAGCGTGACCGGCACGACGGTGACCTCGGCCGGGCTGATCCTGGCCGGCACGTTCGTGGTCTTCGGTGTGGTGGCCGGGCGCGGCGCGGGCGGCGAGCAGTTCCGCGACATCGCGTTCGGGCTGGCGCTCGGCATCCTCATGGACACCTTCCTGGTGCGGACGCTGCTGGTGCCCTCCACCGTGGTCCTGCTGGGCAGGTGGAACTGGTGGCCGTCCCGGATGAGCCGGTCCGGGGCCCAGCTCGCCGGGCCCGGTGAGCATGGCGGCGGCGGGCCGGGCGGCCCGGCCGCGCCACCCGCGGCGCCGGGCGGCGGGAACGGCCGGCTGAGCCAGGTCCCCGGCAGCTGACCAGCGGCGGAGGGGTCCCGGCACCGGCAGGAAAATCCGGGTTCGGCTCACCGGGCGGGTGGCGGGCCAGAATACTGTGGTTGATCTGGGGACATGCCGCGCGCGGTGCTGGCCAGGAGCGGCGCTGACCGTCACACTCGCCCTGAGGGGAAGTCCGAGCTACGCCCTCGCGCGGCATCAGGCACGTCGGCACCGCCGGCGGCAGAAGGGACGCCGATGCAGGAACTGCGCCTGGTCGCGGTGAGTGAGGATGGCAGCTATGCCGTCCTGGCAGCACCGGGGCGCAGCGGCCGCTTCTCGCTGCCGATCGATGACCGGCTGCGGATTGTGGCGCGAGGACAGTTCTCCCGGCTCGCCCAGTACGAGATCGAAGTGGAGAGTCCCTTGCGACCCAAGGAGATCCAGGACCGGATCCGTGCCGGAGAGACGGCGGAGGAGGTCGCGGACGCGGCCGGGGTGCCGATCGAGCGGGTGCGCCGGTTCGAGGGGCCCGTGCTGGCCGAACGCGCCTACCGCGCACAGGAGGCCCAGGGGGCCAGCATCCGCCCCGCCGGGGACTCCGGGCCGGGCCGCCCGCTGGGCGAGGTGCTGGCCGAGCGGCTCGGTGACCTGAGGGCGGATACCGACGAGGCGCAGTGGGATTCGCGCAAGCGCAGCGACGGCAACTGGCAGGTGTCTCTCATCTTCACCGCTGGCGGCCATCCCCGGCTGGCCGAGTGGGTGTTCGACCCGCGGAGCAGGCACGTCTCCCCGGCCAACGACACCGCCGCCGGTCTCTGCCTGCCGGACGCCGGCCTCCCGCCGGTGGTGCCGCACGAGAGCGGATCGGCCACGGTCACGCCCATCGCCAGCCGGCTCAGCCAGGTGCCCGCCGAACCAGAAACCCGCCCGCAGCCCGAGCCGGCCTGGGCGCCCGGGCCGCCGCGGGTGGCCGCCCCGGAGCAGGACGGCGGGCTGGCCGGCGGTGCCCAGCAGCCCGTCCCCGCCCCGGCCCCCGCCGCCGCCGAGCGGCCGGCCAGGAAGAAGGCCGCTGGCGGGCGGTCGCGCCGTTCGTCGGTCCCGTCCTGGGACGAGATCATGTTCGGGACATCCCGGCAGCCTGACTAGTGGCCAGGCCGTACGATCGCTACCACAGCACCCGGCGGGGAGGTGGACGTGATCAGGTCCGGGCATGCGCGCGCCCGCCGCGCCGCCCTGCCCCGCGTGGCTGCCCTGCTCAGCATGGCCGCCCTGGCCAGCGGTTGCGGGCTGGTCGGCGGCCCGAAGACCGTCCAGGCGGCAGTCCCCAACACGATGACCGTGACCAGCCCCGATGTCACCAGGGGCGCGATGGGCTCGGCCTATACCTGCCACGGGGCGGGAAGGTTCCCCGGGATCCACTGGTCCGGCGTGCCGGCCGGCACGAAGTCGGTGGCGGTGGTCATGGATGACGCGGCCGCACCGATAAGTCCATATATCTACTGGATCATTTTTAATATTGGCCCGCAGACCACCAATATTCAGCCGGGGCAGATTCCGGCAGGCGCCCGCCAGGCCCGCAATAGTAAAGGCTCCATCGGTTACGACCCGCCCTGCCCGGTGGGCCAGAGCCACTCTTATCGGATTACCGTTTACGCACTCGGGTCAAGGCTCCGGCTCACGCCGGGTGCCAGTGTAAAGTCGGCATGGTCCGCGATCGCGCAAGCGGCCATCGAGCGTGGCAGGCTCCCCGTTAACGCCTCTCCGTAATCAA
Organism: Streptosporangiaceae bacterium; assembly: GCA_035518495.1. Lineage (GTDB taxonomy): Bacteria > Actinomycetota > Actinomycetes > Streptosporangiales > Streptosporangiaceae > UBA9676. The sequence goes on along the minus strand of DATIXO010000310.1, from coordinate 16,947 downwards.
TTTGTTACACTATGTTAATTTGGAGAGTAAAAACTTCCGTAAACACGGGACAGGGGCCATACCGGTCCGTCAGAATCACAGGTTAAGAGTCCCGCCCTGCTGACCCAGGGCGCTAGCGACACAGGGGAAGGCCCGCGTTGATGGCCGCGTGCGCCTCGCTAGCGTCACCTACCTGGCCATGGCTCGTTGGGTGGTGCAATGGTCCTGCTCCTCGTGGTCGGCCTCGCAGCCGTTATCGTGGTGATTCTCATTGCCGTCATTCTGAGCGTGCGGCTCGGCCGCAATGACGACGACGAGCTGGAGGACCGGCCCAGCGAGCGCGGCCGCGGACGGCGGGACATCGGCGACCCGCGCCAGCGGGACGGCCGCGCCCCCCGGCGCGCCCCGGCCGACGCCGCCCGCAGCGGGCAGCGGACCCGGCCCCAGGCCCAGCCCAGGTTCTACCGCGACGACCGCCGGCCGCAGCGGGATCAGGCCGCCCGGTCCAGGGACCGCGACTACCCGCAGCGGCGGCCCGGACGCTATGACAGCGCGCCGCAGGAGCGCTATGACACTGCGCCGCAGGAGCAGCAGGCAGCGCGGTCCGGGTCCAGCCGGTCCAGCCGGGCCAGCGGCGGCCGGCGCGCCGGGAGCGGCCGCGACCGGCAGGTAGCCAGGCCCGACCTGTACGACACCGGGCCCGCGCCGCGCCCGGCGGCCGACGATTTCCCGTCCGAGCCGATGCGCGCCGCGGATTTTCCGTCCGGCGAATTCCCTTCGGCAGTGCAGCCCATCGCCGACTTCCCGTCGGGTGAATTTCCCTCGGCTTCGCAGCCCGCCGCCGCGGACGCCCCCACCGCCCGCTACCGGGTGGCGCGCCACTCCGATGAATTCCCCTCCGAGCCGTTGCCGGCCGCCGACTTCGCCTCCGGCGAGTTCACTGCCGACTTCCCCTCCGAGGAAATGCCGGCCGCCCGCACCCGCGGCAGGTCCGCGCCGGCGAAGGCCGATCCCGGCCGGGGCCGCTCCGACTCACGCCGTAGGCCGGCCAAGGGACAGGACGCCCCGAAGGGGCGCTCGCGCAAGCGCGACGATGACGACGACTGGCCCAGCATGGAGTGGGACAAGCTCACCGACGAGCAGTACTGGGCGGAGCTGTCCTCCGACAAGCCGCTGTCCACGACCGCCCGCAGCCCTCAGCCCGCGGGCGAGCCCGCTCCCGCGCCGGCCGCCAGGGGCGGCGCACGGTCGCGGTCCGTGGCCGCCAAGCCGTCGGCGGCCACCGCCGAACCCACGCCGTCAGCGGGTGGGCGCAGCCGGGCAAGCCGCGCCGACCGGGCCGGCCGGCCTGCCCGCAGCCCCCGGCGGGAAACCGCCCCCCAGCGGGAGCCGGTGCCACCGCGCGAGCCGGTCACCCAGGAGCGGGAAGCGGTACCTCCCCGTGAGCCAGCCGCCTACGAGCGGGAACCGGCCACCGAGCGGCTACCGATGCGCGCCAGGCCGCAGCCGGCACCGGCCCGGTCCCAGCCAGCGGCGGCCCAGCCCCGCACCGGCCAGCCCCGCACCGACCTGTCCGGCGCCATGACGCCGGCTGCCATGGCGCCAGCCGCCACTGCCACTCCCCCGGCGGGCGAGCCCAGCCTGGCCATGCTCGCGAGCCTGGCCAGCAGGCCGGGCGGCCCGGCCGACGACGACCCGCTGACCAGCCCGTCGTTCGCCATGCCGGCGACCGACAGCCGGTCCTACGGCAGCGCCAGGAAGAGCGCTCCGGCCACCGGCAACGGCATACCTGCCAGTGGCCCGCCAGCCAGCGCCGGCTACGGCGACGGCGCCCCGGCAGCGGCTGGCTACAGCGGCACCGGCTACCCCACCGCTGACTATGACAACGGCGGCCACCCGGGCAACGGCAGCTACCCGGGCAACGGCGGCCCACACGATCACGCGCAGGTCAGCGCCCAGGTCAGCGGCGGCTACCCGATCCCCGACCACGCGGACCCGGGCTATGCCTACGCGGCGGCGCCACCTGCCCCACCGGCGGCGCCGCCCGCCGGTGCCCCGCAGCCAGCCGACTGGTACAGCCCGCCGGCGCACACCCCGGCGCCGGCGCACACACCCGCGCACGGGAACCCGTACGGCAGCTACGTGGACGCGGAGCAGCCCCCGGCCGCCAGCTACCCCTCGATCCCGCCCGCGGGGTACCAGGACCAGCCCGGCGCCGGCTTCCCCGCCTACCCTGGTGACCAGGGCGGCTACCCCGAGCCCGGCTACGAGCAGGCCGCTTCCCTGCCGTACCCCGCCACGGTCGCCGCCGGGGTGCCCGCAGGCGCAGTGCATCCAGGTAACGGGCATCCAGGTAACGGGCATCCAGGCACTGCGCATGCAGGCACAGGGCAGCCAGCTGACGGCGGCCAGTTCGCCCAGCCCGTCGCCTATCCGGAGGCGGGCTACCCCGGGGACGGCGGCTACCACAGCAGCTACCCTGGCCAGCCTGGCCAGGCTCCCTACGCCGACGCCTACGGCACCACCGCCGGATACCCGGCCGACGGCTACCCCGCCGACCAGTACGACCAGGACGGTTACGGCGGCTATCCGGCCGGCGGCCAGGGTTGACAGATCTGCATGCCGCGGGCGGAGAATGTGCCGTCCGCGACATAGAGCAGGGGAGACGGTGGATCGCCCACGGGATCACGCACGTACCTATCATCTGCACCGGCTGGCGGCTGCCCTTGACACCCAGGGACTGCAATCCACGGTGAAGACCACCTACCCCGCGGCGCTCCACATCTTCACGCCAGGCGCGACCATGCTCGCCGAGAGCATCGACTGCACCCCGGGGACCGATGACAGCGGCCGCCTCCGCTGGTACTACCGGTGGTCCTGGGGAGAGGTGCTGCACGATGCGGAGGACCCGTCCGCCGCCGCCGCGAAGATCGCGGAGGTACTGTCCTCCCGCTAGGCCTGACGGGAGGACACCGAGGCCGTCCCCACGCCGCCAGCGGCACGGCCGGGCGACAGCTCGTCCAGCGCGCGCGAGGCAAAGGCGAGAACGTGCGGCATCAGCGGGAACCGCCCGAGGTCGTCCTTGCTGAACCAGTGATAGGCGCGGGCCGCCCGGTAGTCAAGCGAGAGCTCGCCGTCCACCACGTCGCAGAAGTAGACGAAGTCCAGGTACTCCTTTGACGCGCTGATCCGGATCTCCTGGATCGAGATGGGCATGGGCAGCGGGCTGGCCGCGTCATCCCTCACCTCAAGCCCCGCGCCGCCAGCCACCCTGACCGCGAGCCCGGTCTCCTCCCGCACCTCCCGGATCAGCGCCTCGTGCGGGTACTCCCCCGAGGCCAGCTCTATCCGGCCGCCGGTGGGCACCCAGCGCGCCAGGCCGCCATGCCACAGCAGCAGGACCCGGCCGCCGCGTACCACATAGCCGCCCACGACGTAGGTGGCGTCTCGCAGGTACTTCATCTCATCGCTCCCCGGAACGCGACGTCAGCCACCGTGCGCCACTAATTCGAGCCCGCACATCGCGACCACAATATCGACCGTTTCGTCGACCGACATCTTGTCGGTGCGGATCACCACCGCGTCCGCCGCGACCCGCATCGGGGACGTCTCACGCTCACGATCCATCTGGTCCCGCTCGGCCAGCTGCCGCTCCACCTCGGTCTGAGTCCTTAGTTCGTCGACACTTTGGGCCCACAGCTTCCGCGCGGCGCGCTCCTGCAGGCTCACGTCGAGATACAGCTTCAGCTCGGCCTCCGGCGCCACCACGGTGCCGATGTCGCGCCCGGCCAGGATCGTCGGCCCCTCCGAGATGACCCGCCGCTGGATCTGCCTGACCACCTCCCGGACCCGCTCATAGCGGGCAACGCGGGGCACCGTGCGGGTGATGTCGTCGGCGTGCAGCCGCAGCTCCGACAGCGGCCGGCCCGCGACCCGGACGACACCGCCGGTCTCGGTCCTGGCGACCTCCACGTCCTTCAGCACGCCGGCCGAGACCTTGAGCACCGCGTCCCCGTCGTCGGGATCGACCGCGCTGTCCAGCACCTCCCTGGCGACGAGCCGGTAGATGAGCCCGGTGTCCACCATCGCGTAGTGCAGCCGCGCCGCCAGCGCCTGGCCGATCGTGCTCTTTCCGCTCCCGGCGGGCCCGTCAATGGCGATCGTCTCGGGTCGCACTCTTTCTCCTCCTGACCCGCGGCAGCGGCCCCTGGCCCCGGTCGCCTGGCCTGGCTGGTGGCGTCAGTTTAGACGCCCAGGCCTGGCCGGTCCCGGCCAGCCGGGCCCCGCGTCAGTCCAGCCCGAACAGCCGCCGCGGGTTGGTGACCGCCACCGCCTGCACCTGCGTCTCGGTGAGCGTACCGGTCAAAGCCGCCACCGGGGTGGCCAGCGCCATATCGAAGGGCAGGTCGGTGCCGAGCACCACGTTGTCCACGCCGGCCCGCTCGACCAGATAGCGCAGGGCCGCCGCGTCGTGGGTGATCGTGTCGAAGTAGAGCCGGCCGAAGAACTCCCACGCGTTCACCGGCGTGCCGGCCAGCTCAGGGCGCACGCTGCGGGCGTGGACCAGGCGGCCCGTCTGGTAGGGCAGGAAACCGCCGCCGTGCATGAGCAGCAGCCGGAGGTGCGGATGACGCGCCAGCATCCCCGCGCAGATGAGCCGTTCCACCGTGATGGTGGTCTCCAGCGGGTTGCCGATCGCGTTCTGCAGATACCACTGGTCCAGGGCCGGATGGCTGCAGTTGAAGGCCGGGTGGATGAGCACGGGCCTGGCGATGGCGTCGGCCTGCTCCCAGAACACCTCGAAGTCCGCCTCGTCCAGGCGGCGGCCGGCGACCGAGGTCCCGATCGCCGCCCCGACCGCGCCAGCGGCCACCGCGCCCGCGTAGACCTGTGCCGCCCGCGCGGGCGCCTGCATCGGCAGGCTGGCCAGCCAGTGCAGGCGGTCCGGGGCGTGGGCGCAGAACGCGGCCATGCCCTCGTTGCTGGCCTCACACAGGGCGGCGGCCACGCCGGGATCCAGGTCGTAACCGAACAGCACCGGGGCCGGCGAGATCACCGCGCCCCACAGCCCACGGGCGGCCAGGTCGGCGATCTTCTCCTGCGGGCTGTGGAAGGCCCGCAGGAGCGGGAAGGGCACGTGGTGGGGACTGCGGAACACTCCCCCGCCGGCCGAGATGCCCAGCCTGGCGTCCTGTTCGGCCAGCCGCAGCACGGCGTCCGGGATGACGTGGTTGTGAACGTCGATGTACACCGTGCCTCCTGCGGTGACGGGGCCGCCGGACCGCGCCTGCTGGCGCGCCGGTAGTCATGCTAATTTCACGTTTAATCTTGCTATTGGGGACGGGGAAGTTCCGCGGACCGGCCGAACGTGCCCGATCCCGACCGCAGGAGGAGCGCCGCCATGACAACCGCCCCCGCCACGGTAGGTGTCGTCGGACTGGGCCGGATGGGGCTCCCGATGGCCGGGCACCTGCTCGCGGCCGGCTTCGCCGTTCAGGGTTACGACGTGCGGCCCGAGGCGGTCGCCGCGCTCGCCGCGGCGGGCGGCACGCCCGCCGCCAGCCCGGCCGGGGCGGCGGCCGGCGCGCAGGTGGTGATCACCTCGCTGCCCTCGGTGGCCGCGCTCGCCGAGGTGGTGGGCGGCGAGGTGGTGGGCGGCGAGCAGGGGCTGGCCAGCGCCACCCGGCAGGGCCTGATCCTGATCGAGACCAGCACCCTGCCGATCGCGGCCAAGGCCGGGGCGGCGCAGGCGCTGGGCCGGGCCGGGGCGGTGGTGCTGGACTGCCCGCTCAGCGGGACGGCCAGCCAGATGCGGTCCCGCGACATCGCCGTGTACGCCAGCGGCGACCCGGCCGCGATCAAGCGCAGCCACGGCGTGCTCGCGGCCTTCTCCCGGGTGCAGCACGAGGTCGGGGCGTTCGGCAACGGCATGCGCATGAAGCTGATCGCCAACCACCTGGTGGCCGTGCACCACACCGCGGCGGCCGAGGCCCTCCTGCTTGCCCGGCGGGCGGGGCTCGACCCGGCGCTGGCGCTGCGTGCGCTGGCCGACGGGGCCGGCAACTCCCGGATGCTGGAGATCCGCGGCCCGATGATGGTCGACGGCGACTTCTCCGGCGCCAACATCGCCCTGCAGGTCTTCCAGAAGGACATCGACCTCATCGGCGACCTGGCCCGCACGGCGTGCTGCCCGCTGCCGCTGTTCACCGCGGCCGCGCAGCTTCACCTGGCCGCGATGGCGCAGGGCCGCCTCGACGAGGACCCGGCGTGCGTGTTCGCTGTGCTGGAGCAGATGACCGGCCCTATGCCTTGACCCCGGTGGTCCGCCCGCCGCGCAGCGACTCCGCGATCGCGCTGGTCAGTTCCACGCTGCGCAGGCCGTCAAGCCCGGACGGGCTGGGCTCGCGGCCGGCCGCGACCGCCTCCTCGAAGGCCATGACCGCGCCGCGGTAGGCGTGGTAGCTGGCGGTCTCGATCGTGGTCTCGCCCTCCTCGGTCAGCACGCTCAGGCTCCCCTCCATGTTCATCCGGCTGACCGACCGGCCCACCACCCGGCCCCTGGTGCCGTAGACCGTGATGTCCGCCTGCGGGAAGGCGACGGACTGGTTGACGTTGACGTAGGCGAGCGCGCCGGTGCCGTAGCGCAGCAGCACCAGCGCGAGCGTCTCAGGCTCCAGGCCGCCCTCGTGCCCCGCCATCGCCGTCACCTCGGTCACGTCGGCCCCGAGCAGCCAGCTGACCAGGTCGAACGCGTGGACGCCGAGGTTGTTGAGCGCGCCGAGGCCAGCCAGCGCCGGGTCGGTCCGCCACCCCTTCAGCAGTGTCCGGCCCGGGCTCATCTCGACCTGCACCACCCGGATCTCCCCCAGCGAGCCGCCCTGGACCACCTCGCGGAACCGCCCGAAGTTGTCGTGGAACCGGGTCTGGAAGGTGATCCCCAGCCGGACATTGGCCTCCTCGCAGGCGGAGACCGCCCGCCGGGCGTCCGCGACGGTCAGCGCCAGCGGCTTGTCGCACATCACGTGCTTGCCGGCCCGCGCGGCCGCCACCACCTGCTCGGCGTGCAGCGCGTTCGGCGTGGCGATGTAGACGGCGTCCACGCCGGGATCCGCCAGCAGCTCGCGGAAGCTGGTGAGCGCCCGCGCCGCGCCATGGCGCCCGGCGAAGGCATCCGCCCGCCCCTGCTCCCGGCTGACCACCGCCCGCAGCTCACCATGCGGGCTGGTGGTGATCGCCGGGGCGATCTCCGTGTCGGCGATCCTGCCGAGGCCGATGATTCCCCATCGCATCATGTTCGCCACCTAGTTTCGCTGGCCGCTCCGCGGTCCCCGGACGGGACGAGCGGACGCTGGATGATTCGGCGGTGCCGGCGGCAGAGCGCCGGGACCTGTTGAGCATGCCTGGTGCCAGCCGGGCGCCGCCGGGCCGGTCCCGCCCGCGGGGAGCAGCGCCACGTCGCCGGTGGCGCCGTCGATCGCGGCGAGGAAAGCGCCGTCGGGGACGGGCGGCGCCCCGGTCACCGGGTCCGGGTGGCAGCCAAGCACCATCGGCACCCCGAGGCTGCGGGCCACCTCGGCCAGATGCGAGCCGGCCGCCCCGGTCCGGGCGATGACGCCGCGGGCGGCGAACAGCAGCGGCGCCAGCGCCGGCACCGGCGCCTCGACCAGCAGGATGGCGTCCCCGCATGCGCCTGCCGGGCGCTCGTGCGGCCGGCAGGCCAGCAGCTGCCCAGCAGCCGTGCCCGGCGCACCCGGGCGCCCCGGCACGTGCTCGCCGTGCGCCAGCACGGCCGCCGCGAGCAGCGGCATCCGCGCGCGTGCGGTGGGCAGCCCGCCCCCGGCGTCCCCGGGCGGGCGTCCGGCTACGGCGCGGCCCCTTCCGGCCCGGCCCGCCGTGACTTCTTCCGCCCCAGCCGGGGCCGCGGTGACGGCGGAGCGGCGGGACTGAAGCAGCCAGATCACGCCGTCACCGGCCGCCCATTCGATCACGTCGTCGCCCAGCAGCCGCCAGGCGCGCCCGGCCAGGGCAGCCACCGCGGCGACCATTTCCGGGCCGATCAGCCCGCCGAGCCCGTCCTCATCCCGCCGGTTCCGCGGCCGCACGTCGCCGGCCGCGGGCAGCTGGCCGGTCCCCTGCGGACCGCCGGGAAGGCGGACGCACGCGGACGCGCCCTCGGCCCAGCCGGACAGCAGCGGGCCGGGATGGCCGGCCATACCCTCCACAGTGACCTCGGCGGCACCAGTATCGCCCGCGCACCTCACCCGGGCCACGCCGCCCGCCAGCGGGCGGAGCTCGGGCTGGAGCAGGACACCCAGCTCCAGCGCCTCAGGCGGCAGGCCGCAGGCCCCGAGCCGGCCCAGCGGGTCCACCGCGAAGGCCGAAGCCCAGCAGCTGCGCACCGCCGTCACGACGTCGCCGGGGCCGACCTCGGCGACCGAGGAGAACGCGCCGGACCAGCGGGGATCGCCCTCCAGCGGACTGGAAGACCGGACGATGACGCGGCCGCCGAGCCTGGCCACGGCCGCCTGCAGTCCGGCGGCCAGGGCATCGTCCAGCTCGTGGGTGAGCACGGCCCGCCGCGCAGCGGCGGGCCGCCCCTGCCGCACGGCGGTCGCGCCCGCGCGCAGCGCGGGCCTGCCCTCGGCGACCGGCACCACCCACCCCGGCAGGACGGTCAGCCCGGCGGCGGCGGCGCGGGCCAGCCGGGCCGCCTTGTCCCCCACCAGCCCGGCCGTCCCCACCGGCCCGGCCGCCCCCACCGGCCCGGCCGCCCCCACCCGCCCGGGCCCGGCGGTGGTGGCGGGCCGCGCAGCCTCGTTGAGCATCTGCGGGCTGTCGCGCCCGGCACGGACGGTCCCGCCGGCCAGCGGGAGCAGGCGCGGCACCGGCGGCACGCTCACCCGGCGAGGATGATCTGGTCGGAGGCGTAGGAGGACAGCAGCTCGTGCCCGTCCTCGGTCACCAGCAGCATCTCCTCCAGCCGCACGCCGAACTCATGCACCTTTCCGTGCTGGGTCTCCAGTGCGAACACCATGCCCGGTTTGATCTCCTCCGGATAGTCCAGCGACCAGATACGGGAGATGACCGGCCGGTCGTACTGGGCAAGGCCCAGGCCGTGGCCCCACAGGTTGGCCGCGGCCTGGTCCTCCTCGTCGTAACCCCAGGCCTCTTTGGCCGAGGGCCATTTCGCGGCGATGTCGCCGCTGGTCACGCCGGGGCGCACCACCTCGATCGCGTCCCACAGCCACTTGTGGGCGGTGTCGTAGTACCGCTTCATCTCGTCGGTCGGCGTGCCGCCGACGCAGTAGGTGCGGTACACGCAGGACTTGAACCCGTTCCAGGTCAGGGCCGCCAGGTCGACGATGACCAGCTCGCCGGGCCGGATGATGCGGTCGGAGAAGTTGCGCCAGTTCGGCCAGGCGTTCGGCCCGGAGGACACGATGATGTCCTCCACATCCTCCATGCCGGCGATGTTGTACAGGTACTCGAAGCCGAACGCGGCCACCTCGTTCTCGGTCAGCCCCGGCCGCAGGAACTGCGTGAATTCGTAGTGCAGCGAGTCGCAGATCGCGCCGACGATGCGGGAGGCCTTCTGCTCATCCGGGCTCTTCACCGCCCGGGCCTCCATCATCGGGGTCATGCCGTCGGCCCAGCTCACCCCCGCCCGCTGGAACGCCGCGATCATGTTGATGTCGATGAAGTCGACCCCCAGCGGCTTGTCCAGCACTCCCGCCTCCTCCAGGTCGGCGACCAGCGCGGTGGTGAACTTGGCCACCTGGTTCTGCGCGGCCGGGCCCGCCGCACCCTTGATCCAGGTGTAGGAGTGGCGCACGTTCTGCGGCGGGATCCACGGGTTGTGCGCCTTGAGGTGGATGCCGATGTCGCCCTGCTCGTAGACGATCGGCTCCCTGCCCTCGCACAGCACCACGTACCGCAGGCCGGGTTTGAGCCGGTTCCAGCCGGGCGTGTAGGTGGACGACACGTACCGCATGTTCTCGTCATAGAACAGCAGCAGCGCCCCCAGGCCGTGCCGGGCCATCGCCTCCCGCGCCCGCCGCAGCCGCCAGGCCCGGACCGCCGCCCAGTTGATGCCCTCCTTCCAGTCCGTGCTCAGGCCACCGAACGCTTCCTTCATGGGCTGTCGTCCTTTCTCATGGCGGGGGCCGCGGATGGCTGGGGCACGACCACCTTGAAGTTCTGGCTCATCTCGCTCGTCTCGCTCGGCACGCCGGCCTCAGCCGTCCGGGATGACCGGGAGCAGCAGGTACGACGGCCGGCCGGGGCCGTGCCAGAGGGTCTGCGTGCTGCCGGTGATGTGCGGCGGGCGGTCCACCGGGTCGTCGTGCAGGAAGGGCCCGCAGCCGGTCATCTCGTTCTTGAACGAGCCCAGCCGGGGGGCCCCGGGCTGGCGGGCCTCATGGTCGCGGCCCCGGACGGTCAGCGCCAGCCGGTAACCGGGCGGGAGGACCACGCTGGTGGGCCAGATCTCGACATCGGCCTGGTAGATCTCGCCCGGGACGAGCGGCTGGATCTCGTCGTGGCTGTGGTAGGGCCGGCAGGCGGTGCTCAGCTCCGGGTCGAGCTTGCGGTGGGACATCCGGAGCCAGCCCTGCGCGACCGGGGTGTGCGGGTCGATGGCGCCGGGGAAGGTGACCTCCCCGCCGCCGGGGTCCAGCACCCGCAGCACGCAGAACAGGTCGGCGTCGGCGGCGGAGGAGGAGACGAACAGCCGGGCCGCCACCGGGCCGGTGATCTCGGTCTCCTGCCCGGCCGGGTGTGCGGTGAACGTGACCCCTTCGGAGTCGGCCCGCCAGGACAGCCGCTCCTGCCGGGTGCCCGGGTCCGCGGTCAGCTCACGCGAGCCGAGCCGCAGGTAGAGCCGCCGCCAGGCGGTGCGGGCCAGCGGCCACTCCTGCTCGGCCCGCTGGGTGAACCCGTCAAGCCGCCGGACCTGCAGCTGGACCGGTGGCTGGTGCCGCCAGCGGCTGCCGTCGCCGTGCAGGTAGCAGGCGAAGAACCGCTTCTGCAGGCCCACCCCGTAGTCGGTGTAGAAGTGCGTCCAGTGCTCGAGCCCGTGGACCTCCAGCCACTTGTCCGGCGCCGCGGCGCGGGTGAACCCCTCGAAGCTGCCGCGCGTGTGCAGGCCCTGCCCGCCCCAGTTGGCCGCGGTCAGGAACGGGACGGTGACCTCGTCCCAGTCCGCCGACCGGTCACGGTAGAACCCGCCGTCGAGCGGGTGACAGCGGATCTGCTCGGCTAACGGCAGCCGGGCGGCCGCCAGTTCGGCGCTGGTGAGGGTCTCCGGGCCCGCGACGGTCTCCCCGGTGACCGGGTGACGGGGGCCGTTCTCCCCCACCCCGTGCTGCACCACGGTGACCTGCTTGTCGTACCAGTTCGCCCAGAACGAGCTGAGGATCCCGCCGTGATGGGTGGCGTCCCGGTAGAAGTCGGCCGCGCCCTCCCAGACGCACATCGCGGCGAGGTGCGGCGGGTGCAGGGCGGCCACCTGCCACTGGTTCATCGCGTAGTAGGAGACGCCGTTCAGGCCCACCTTGCCGGTGCTCCACGGCTGCGCCGCCGCCCACTCGACGCACTCGTACAGGTCCCGGGTCTCCCGCGGTGAGAAGGGGTCGAGCCGGCCCGGTGAGCGGCCCGCCCCGCGCGAGTCCACCCGGACGCAGCAGTAGCCGTCCGGCACCCACTTCTCCGGGTCCACGACCTCCCAGTTCTGGTGGGCGTTGCTCGACCCGCGGGCGACGTCGGGGTGCTGCGCGGTCATCAGCCGCCACTGGTCGGCGTAGCCCTGCTGGAACGCGAGCCCCTTCGCGTAGGGCCCGTAGCTGAGGATCACCGGGTACCGGCCCGGCCCCGCCGGCCGGAACACGTCGGCGCGCAGCACCAGGCCGTCGCCCGCTGGCACCGGCACGTCCCGCTCGATCAGCATGGCCCCGCCGCCGGGCGCGGGCAGCCGGTCACCGCCGCCGCGATCCGGTGCTGGCGCCACGGGGTGCTCCCTCATGCCTGCGGCCGCCTGCTGCGGCCTGTTCAGTGACGATAAGTGAAGCGCGCCTTCTCAGCCTCGGACGATAGCAGTGCTAAACACTCCGGGGGAACCCCGGGCAGAACGCCGGGAACAGGTGCAGTAGCCTTCAGGCACCACGTAAGAGGGTGAGCATGACTACCGATGGTGCGGCCACGGCCAGCCAGACCAGGCAGGGTGGCGCACAGGCCGACGGGCCCGAGCGCACGCAGGCCGGCGGCGACCTGGCCGGTGACATCGGGCGGCGGCTGGCCGCGTACCGGGGCCAGCGCGGGATGCGGGTGGCCGAGCTCGCCCGGGAGGTGGGCGTCACCCCCAGCCTCATCAGCCAGATCGAGCGGGGCCTGTCCCGCCCGTCGGTGTCGACGCTGTTCGCCATCTCCCAGGCGCTGGACGTGCCGGTCGACGCCTTCTTCCGCGAGCCGCAGCAGCCGCCGGGCGCCGGCCCCCGGCCGGGCGATGCTGGCGGTGCCCGGCCGGGGGCCGGGCCGGGCCAGGGACCGCCCGCCGACGGCCGTTACGTGGTGCGCCGGGGCGGGCGGGCAGCGATCGACATCGAAGGCGGCGTGCGCTGGGAGCGGCTGACCCGGAGCACCCTGGACCACCTCGACTTCTTCGAGCTGGTCTATGAGCCCGGCGCCGAGTCCCACCCGCGCCAGTTCACCCATCCCGGGACCGAGATGGTGCTGGTGATGAGCGGGTGCCTGGAGATCACCATCGGGTTCGAGCGCTACCTGCTGGAGCCCGGTGACAGCATCGACTTCCCGTCGTCGATGCCGCACCGGTACGTGAACCCCTCGCCGGCCGAGACGGCCCGCGCGGTCACCGTCATCCTGTACGACTGCCCCGCTGGCGCTGGCCAGGATCCCCCGGGCCCCCGGCCTCGCTGACCCCGGCCTCGCTGACCCCGGCCCGCTGGCCGAAGAAGGTGAAGCGGACCCGGCCGTATGTCCGCTCGCTGAACTGCTGCAGGTGCTGGAGCGCGACCCCGGCGCTTTCGGACGGGTCGTGCTGCACCACGATCACCCCATCCGGCGCCAGCCAGCCGGGCCGCCGGTCGAGCAGCTGGACCGTCCGCGTCCACAGCTCACGCCACTGGGGCGGCGCCACAAAGATCACGTCGAACGGCGCCGGGCTGCCGCGGAGATAGGCCAGCACGTCCGCCGCCACCACGTCCGCGTTCGCGGCCAGGTGCGTTGCGCCGAGATTGTGCCGGATGTCGGCCAGCGGGCTGGCCGCCCGCTCGACGAACGTAGCGTGCGCGGCCCCCCGGCTGAGCGCCTCGATGCCCACGCCGCCCGTGCCAGCGAACAGGTCGAGAAACCGGCTGCCGGGGACACGGGGGGCGAGGATCGCGAACAGGCTCTCCTTCGCCCGGTCGGTGATCGGGCGGGTGTCCCGCGTGCGTGGGGACCGGAGCGTCCGCCCCTTGGCCGTGCCCGCAATGACCCGCATCTCAGCTCTGCCACGTCGCTGTACGGGGACAGGCCGGCCCTTCCCCTCGTCCTGGCACGCGCTTCCCGGCGCTGCTGCCATCATCGTATCCAGGCACGTTCACCCCTGGCGGTGCTTAACGGCGGTGCCCCGGCGGCACCTGGCCGGAAAGGCAGGGCCCGATGAGCGACCCGGCAGCGGACCGGCTGGCCATACGCGAACTGGTCGAGAACTGGGCGGTGTGGCGCGATGCCGGCGACTGGGAGCGCTTCCGGACCGTGTGGCACCCCGACGGCCGGATGATGGCCACCTGGTTCCAGGGACCCGCCGCTGACTTCATCCGGGTGAGCCAGGAAGGCTTCGCCCGGGGAGTGCGGATCCTGCACTTCCTCGGCGGGGCATCGGTCGACCTGGCCGGTGACCGGGCGATCGCGCAGACGAAGATGACGATCTCCCAGCGCGGGCCGGTCCACGGCGTGCTGTGCGACGTCGTGTGCACCGGGCGCTTCTACGACTTCCTGGAGCGCCGTGACGGGCGCTGGGGGATCGTGCTGCGCCAGCCGATCTACGAGAAGGACCGGATGGATCCGGTCGACCCGGCCGCCCGGGTCGAGCTCTCCCCCGCCACCCTCGCACGGTTCCCGGATGGCTACCGCCACCTGGCCTACCTGCAGGTGGAGGCGGGCTACGACGTCAAGGTGGACATGCCAGGCCTGACCGGGCCGGAGGTCGACGCCCTCTACCGGCGGGGGGCCCGCTGGCTGGCGGGCGGCCCATGTGACTGAGATGCAGCGCGGCTGAGACCGGCCGCCGCGCCCGGCGTGCCAGGCACCGGGCTCAGCCGGTGAGCGCCTGATAGACGAGCTGGCGCAGCTGCGGGCGGATCCGGTAGGCGCTGGATGGGAGCAGCTGGGTGAAGAACGAGACGGTCAGCTGCTCCTGCGGGTCGACCCAGAACGCGGTGCTGGCGGCGCCGCCCCAGGAGAACTCCCCCGCCGAGCAGACCACCCGGCCCGGCACCGGGTCGGTGACCACGGCGAACCCCAGGCCGAAGCCCACGCCGCGGAACGGGAACTCGGCGTACAGCGGCCTGCCGAAGGTCTCCAGGTCAGCCCCGCCAGGAAGGTGGTTGCGGGTCATGTAGCCGACCGTGCGCGGGCTCAGCAGCCTCGTGCCGTCCAGTTCCCCGGCCGGGCTGCCGGGGTGGTGCAGCAGCATCTGGGTGAACCGGTGGTAGTCGGCTGCCGTGGACACCAGGCCGCCGCCGCCTGCGAGCATCGCCGGCCGCTCCCGCGCCGCGCTGCCGAGGGCATCCAGCCTGGCCGCCCTCCGGTCCGGGCCCGGCGTATACAGGGCGGCCAGCCGCCCGGCGGCGTCGTCATCCACCCAGAACGAGGTGTCCGGCATGCCCAGCGGGCGCAGGATCCGGTCGGTGAGGAACGTGTCGAGGCTGGTCCCGGACACGACCTCGATGACCCGGCCGAGGACGTCGGTGGCGGCCGAGTAGTTCCATTCCGTTCCCGGCTGGAACAGCAGCGGGAGGCCGGCCCAGATGTCACAGGCCTGCGCCAGGTCCACGCCGGGCGGCGACGCCCATTCGAACCCGGCGGCCCGGTACATGGCGTCCACCGGGTGCACCCGGTGGAACCCGTAGGTCAGGCCGGCGGTATGGGTGAGCAGATGCCAGATCCGCACCGGCTCGGCGGCCGCGACCGTGACCGGCCGCAGGTCCGGCCCGCCCGCGTACACCCGCGCACCGGCGAACGAGGGGATGAAGGCGCTCACCGGGTCGGTGAGCTCGAACGCGCCCTCCTCATACAGCATCATCACGGCGACCGAGGTGACCGGCTTGGTCATCGAGTAGATCCGCCAGAGCGTGTCCGGCTCCACCGGCAGCCCGGCCTCCAGATCGCGGGACCCGTAGCAGGACACGTGGGCCAGCCGGCCGTGCCTGGCCACCGTGAGCAGCCAGCCTGGCAGGCGGCCATCGTCGACGTAGCGGGCGAAATGCCGGTCGAGCCGCTCCAGCCGCCCCGGGTCCAGGCCTGCCCCGGCCGCGTCCACCTCCGGCTTGAGCCCGTCCATGGCATCACCTTCCCGCCTCACGCGGCCGGTCACCACCGGCCGCTGCGCACGGTCCGCACGACCGATTCTCCGCACCCGGGCCGCCCGCGGTCCAGCCCCGGTCTGCCCGCGACCCCCTGCCCGCTCCCGGGGCCGGGAGCGGCGAGAACGGGTAACAGCCCGAAGCTGGTAATCAGAAAAGTTCAAGACTGAAGTCAGCGGGCTTTCAGTTTTCTCCCAGGTATGCGACCGACTATGCAAGGGACCAGCACGATCGACGCAGCCGAGGGAGCCGATCCGATGACCACAATCTACGACCCGCCCATCCCGGCGGGCCCAGGGCAGCCGCCGTCAGCGCCCTGGTCCGACCCGGGCGGCCCTTCCGGTCCCGGCGGCCCATCCGGCTACGGCGGCGGAGGCGAGGGCCCGGCCAAGCCGGCCCGGCGCATGCGCCGCGGCCTGCTGGCTGCCAGCGCCGCGGGCGCCGTCGGCCTGGCCGCCTGGGGCGTGCACGCCACCGGCGTCATCTCCGGCCACAAGGTCCTCACGACCGCCCAGATCGCCGCGCAGACCGACCCCGGCCTGGTCGACATCTACACCACGCTCGGCTACCAGCAGGCCCGGGCGGCGGGCACCGGGATGGTGCTGACGTCATCGGGTGAGGTGCTGACCAACAACCACGTGATCAACGGCGCCACCTCGATCAAGGCCCGCGACATCGGCAACGGCCGCACGTACCAGGCCAAGGTTGTCGGCTATGACCACAGCCACGACGTCGCCGTGATCCAGCTGCAGGGCGCATCCGGCCTCAAGACGGTGGACCTGGGCAACTCCAGCAGCGCCGCGGCCGGCCAGAAGGTCGTGGCGCTGGGCAACGCGCTCGGCAAGGGCGGCACCCCGGCGATCGCCACCGGCCACATCGCCAGCCTCGGCGCCTCGATCACCGCATCGGACGAGGGGGCGGGCACCTCGGAGCAGCTGTCCGGGCTCATCCACCACAACGCGGGCATCCAGCCGGGTGACTCGGGCGGCCCGCTCGTCAACACCGCCGGGCAGGTCATCGGCATCAACACCGCGGCCTCATCGGGGGTGCAGGTCCAGAGCCAGCAGACCCAGGCCTTCGCGATCCCGATCAACCGGGCGGTCTCCATCGCCGGCCAGATCGAGGCCGGCCAGTCCTCCGCCACGGTGCACATCGGCCCGACCGCGTTCATGGGCGTGGAGATCATGTCCGCTGACAACGCCGCGGCCGGCGGTGTGCCGGCCGGCGCCGGGGCCGCCGTCGCCGGGGTCGTCCAGGGCACGCCAGCGGCCGAGGCGGGCCTCACCCAGGGCGACGTGATCGTCTCGGTGAACGGCCAGCGCATCTCGTCGCCCGAGGAACTGCAGTCAGCACTGGGGCAGCACCACCCGGGCGACAGCGTCACGAT
>DATIXO010000309.1:0-2027 GCA_035518495.1 Streptosporangiaceae bacterium | reverse complement strand
GGCGTCGGCGCGGACGTGGTCGTTTTCGGCGCGGGCGTCGGCTTCGGCCTGCCGGGCCCGGCCGATCTCGGTGTCAGCGTGGTGCCGGGCCTGTTCGGCGGCGGCTAGCCCCGGCTTTCGCACATGAGATTGGATGTGGGCGGTGGCTGGGTGATGGGCTGGCTCAGGGTCGTTACGGCGTTGTGTGACGTGCGGGGAATGGCTGGCCTGGTTGCTGGTTGATGTCTGGCATGAGCGGGATGTTAAGGACTGGCCGGGGGCGCGGGCGGGCGCGGGCGGAGATCGCGGTCGCCCGGGTGCTGGAAAAGCGGCTGGGAGCGCTGCCGGTGGTGGCGCAGTTCGGCCGGCGGCTGCGGATCGCGGAGATCGTCGATGAGCTGTGCCCGGTCCGGGAGGTGGCCTGGATCTCCCATGGTGAGGTGATCGAGGCGCTGGTGGCGAATCGGCTGACCGCACCGGCGCCGCTGGTGCGGGTGCAGGAGTGGGCGGCGGCGATGGCGGTGGAGGAGGCCTACGGCATCGAGCCGGGCCTGCTCAACGATGACCGGATCGCCCGGGCGCTGGATGCGGTCGCCCCGCAGCTGGATGAGATCACCGGCGGTGTCGGGGCGGCGGCGATCAGCGAGTTCGGGGTGGACGCGGCCCGGCTGCACTGGGACATGACCTCGATCTCGCTGTATGGCGCCTACCCGGAGACCGATGAGGAGTACCCGGCGCCGCGGTGGGGGCATCCCAAGGACCGCCGCCCGGATCTGAAGCAGGTGCAGGCCGGGCTGGCGGTCAGCGGGGATGGCGGGATCCCGGTGTTCCACCACGCCTACGACGGCGGGGCCGGGGAGGTAGCCCAGGTCACCGCGGCGATGACCGCGCTGAAGAAGATCGCCGGGCCGCGCCGGTTCCTGCTGGTGGGCGACTCCAAGCTGATCTCGTATGCCAACGCGGCGGCGATGGCCGCCGAACAGGTCGGCTTCGTCGCGCCGCTGGCCGCCGCGCGGGTGCCGGCCGGGCTGTTCGCCGCGCTGTCGCCCGGTGCCGGCACTCAGGTGGACTATGTTGCCGCACGGGACGCGGGCAAGCCCGCCGCCGCGCGCGCCAGCTACCGGGTGCTCGAAGACGAGGCCGGGATGGACCTGCACGGCCCCCGCAAAAGCGGCCCGGTGGTGCACCTGCGCCGGATCTTGGTGTACTCCTCCGCGAATGCCACCGGCCAGGCCAAGGCCAGGGCGGCCAAGCTGGCCAAGGCCGCCGCGGACCTGGACAAGCTGGTACGCACCGCCGGGACCCGCCACCATCCTGACGCCGAAGCCGTGGCCGCCCGCGTCCAGGCGATCGCCGCCCAGCGCCGCGCCGGGAAGTACCTGCGCACCGCCATCACCGTCGGCCCAGCCGGAAAACCCGCCCTGGCCTGGCACTTCGACCAGGACGCGATCGACGCCGAAGCCGCTGCGGACGGCTGGTACGCGCTGCTGACCAACCTGAAGCCCGGCCAGGCCAGCCCGGAGCAGGTCTTCCGCCGCTACAAGGGCCAGCACGTCGTCGAACGCCGCTACGGCGAGTTCAAAGGCCCCCTGGCCGTCGCCCCCCTGTTCCTGAAGACCAACCGCCGCATCACCGCCCTGATCACCGTTATCTGCCTGGCCCTGCTGATCTTCTGCCTGGCCGAGCGGCAGGTCCGCAAAGCGCTGGCCCCGCACGGGGAGATGATGACCGGCCTGCCCGGCTACACCCGCACCCCGGCCAGACCCACCGGCCGGACCATCTTCCAGGCGCTCGCCGATCTGCGCCTGATCCCCGCCCACGACGGCAACCCCGCCACCATCCCCAAACCCGCCGGCGTCCAGGCCCGGCTACTTGACCTCCTCGACATCGACATCAGCCGGCCCCGCTGGCTAACCCCATAAAACCCCATGTGCGAAGAACAGAGCTAGCGGCATTGCCCGCTCGTGGCCCCTGCGCCTCCCGTGACGTGCCCGGGACCTCGCCCCGGCCGGCGGCTGTTTCGCCGGCTGCCCAGATGCAGGCACCCG
>DATIXO010000308.1:0-100205 GCA_035518495.1 Streptosporangiaceae bacterium | reverse complement strand
CCAGCGTGGTCGACCCGGAGCTGCGGGTGCGCGGGGTGGAGCGGCTGCGGGTGGTCGACGCCTCGGTGATGCCGGTGGTGCCCCGGGGCAACACCAACGCCCCCACCATCGCCATCGCCGAGCGGGCGGCGGATCTCATCGTCGGCCGCGCCCCGCTGGAGCCGTCCGACCCCGCCATCGAGCCCCTCCCGGCCGAACTCACCTGAGCCGCCCAGCTGGCCCCCCGCTCCAGCAGCCGCGGGAGGCGCCCCGCCCCGTCCAGCCATCAGTGGTTCGGATCGGTGCCCGTGGGAGGGCATGAAGCTGAACTGCTGGCGGATTTCCCTCAGCGGTAGCGCTTGCCGTGCAGCAGGGTGGCGGCCGACAGGAGCCTCTTCAGGTCCTTGTCGGTGCGGCGCAGCGAGGTCAGGTTGAGCGGCGGGCGCACCCGGACCCGGGTAATCGCCTTGGCCCGGGTGAACTCGCGCAGCCCGTCGGGGCCGTGGATGCGGCCGAAACCGGAGTCGCCGTTCCCGCCGAACGGCAGCGCGGGCACGGTCGCGAACCCGATCACCGAGTTGATCGCGGTCATGCCGCTGCGCATCGCCCGCGCCGCCGCCATGGCGCGTTTCTTGCTGCCTACGAACACGGTGGACCCCAGCGCGTAGCGGCTGGCGTTCGCCAGTGCCACGCCCTCGTCCAGGTCCGCGACCTTCGTCACGGTCAGGGTGGGGCCGAACGTCTCCTCCTGGATCGCCAGGCTCGTCTCCGGCACATCGGCCAGGATGACCGGGTCCACATACGGGCGCCGGATGCTCTGCATGCCGCCGATCACCGCCCGGCCGCCCCGGGCGAGGGCGTCGGCGACGTGGTCCTCGACGACGTCGGTCTGGGCCGGGCGGGTCATCGGCCCGTAGGCGGACTCACGGTCGTCACCGGGGCGCGCCCCGGCCATCCGTTCGGCCAGCTTCTCCAGGAACGAGTGATACACGGCCTCGACCACGTAGACCCGCTCCACCCCGATGCAGGTCTGCCCCGCGTTGGACACCGCGCCCCAGGCCGCGGCGTCGGCGGCCGCGTCCAGGTCGGCGTCGGCGCCCACCAGGAAAGCGTCCTTCCCGCCGCACTCGGCGACCATCGGCGTGAGGTTGTCCGCGCAGGCGGCCATCACCTTGCGCGCGGTCGCGCTGGAGCCGGTGAACGAGATCTTGTTCACCGCGCTGCGGGCGAGCGCCTCGCCGGTCCCGGCACCGCCGGTGACCAGCTGCAGCACCGGATACTCGGGCACCACGTCGCCGAACGAGCTGACCAGCCAGCCGCCGGTCGCGGGCGTGAACTCGCTGGGCTTGAACACCACGGCGTTCCCCGCGGCCAGCGCGTAGGCGATCGAGCCCATCGGGGTGAAGACCGGGTAGTTCCACGGCCCGATCACGCCGATGACGCCGAGCGGGGCGTACTCCACCGACGAGGCGAGGTTGATCGCCGCGACCCCGCTGCCCACCCGGCGCGGGCCCAGCACCCGGTGGGCGTTGCGCGCCGCCCAGTCGATGTGCACGATCGCCAGGATGATCTCCAGCTGGGCGTCGGCGAGCGGCTTGCCGGTCTCGGTGTGGACGAGCTCGGCGAGGCGGCCGATGTAGCGGATCAGGTGGGACTTCCAGGCGAGCAGCCTGGTCCGGCGGGTCTTCCAGCCCAGCCCGGACCACCAGGCGGCGGCCTCATGGGCGCGCTCGACGGCGGCCTCCACCTCGGCCCGGCCGTGGACGCCGAAGGTGGCGATCACCTCGGAGGTGGCGGGGTTGACCGACTCGAACGTCTCCACCTGCCTGGCCTGCCCATGGGTCCACACCGAGTCCATCGCTCCGCCCTCGCTCCGGTCGCACCGCCTGCGCTGCTTGGCCAGTAAACCACTGGCGGCCGGGCACCGCGAGACGCGTCCCGGACCCGTGCGGCCCACCCGGAAGGCGCCGGGGCGCGCCCCCGGGCCGGTGGGTTGTGGGTACCGTGAGGGAAGCCTGCGCCGCTGCCCGGCCAGGCACCGGCAGACCGGATCGGAACCTGGTGAGCGAACGTCCCTACGTGCTGCTCAGCTGCGCGATGTCGGTCGACGGCTGCCTGGACGCGCCCGGGCGCGAGCGGCTGGTGCTCTCGGGAGCCGCTGACCTGGACCGGGTGGACGGCGAGCGGGCCAGCAGCGACGCGATCATGGTCGGGGCGGGCACGATCCGCCGCGACGACCCCCGCCTGCTCATCCGCTCACCGGCGCGGCGGGCGGCCCGCACGGCAAACGGCCGGCCCGAGCACCCGGCCGGGGTCACCCTGACCGCCAGCGGCGACCTCGATCCCGCCGCCCGGTTCTTCTCCGCGCCACGGCCGGGCGGCGGTACCGGGGAGGGCCCGGGCGCCCGCCCGGCCCGGCTCGTCTACTGCGCGAGCCCGGCGGTGGCGCGGGCCCGCCGCCGGCTTGACGGCCTGGCCGAGGTGGTCGACGCGGGGGACCGGCCGGCGCTGGCCCCGGTGCTGGCGGACCTGTCCCGGCGGGGGATCCGCCGCCTCATGGTGGAAGGCGGGGCCGAGGTGTCCCGGCAGTTCCTCACCGGCAGGCTCGCCGATGAGCTGCAGCTGGTGATCGCGCCGTTCTTCGTCGGCGACCCCGGTGCCCCGCGTTTCGCGGGGCCCGGCCGGTACCCGTACGGGCCCGGGCATCGGATGGCCCTCGCCGAGGTCCGCGAGGTCGGCGAGGTGGTCCTGCTCCGCTACCTGCTGCCGGCCCTGGCAGACGGCGTGCCGCTGGCGGCCGGCTCCGCCGCGGTACCGGGGGAGACGGTGCCGGGGGAGACGGTGCCGGGGGAGAGCGGGACCGCCGATGGCTGAGCCGGTGGATGGGCACTGGGCACCCGGGCCGGGCCGTGAGGCGACCGCGGCGGACCGGGGCTGGCTGGGTGAGGCGATCGCGCTCTCCCGGCGCTGCCCTCCGTCGGCGACCGCGTTCGCGGTCGGCGCGGTCGTGGCCGCCGGGGACGGCACGGTGCTCGCCGCCGGCTACTCGCGCGAGGACGACCCGCACGACCACGCGGAAGAGGCTGCCCTGGCGAAGCTGGACCCGGCCGATCCCCGGCTGGCCGGGGCGACCCTGTACAGCTCGCTGGAGCCGTGCCGGTCCCGCGCCTCGCGGCCGCGCCCGTGCGTCGAGCTCATCATCGGTGCGGGCCTGCGCCGGGTGGTGATCGCCTGGCTGGAGCCGCCGGTGTTCGCGCCCGGCGGTGGCGCGGCCCTGCTCGCCAGCGCCGGGATCACCGTGGTGGAGATCGCGGATCTCGCCCCGCAGGCCCGCGCCGTCAACGCGGCGATCCTCGGCCGCTGACGTCAGCCGGAGACGTCGGCCATCTGGGGGTCCTCCAGGGCGGCGCCATAGCGCATCGCGACCAGGTGGCCGATCGTGGGATAGCCGCCGAGCGGCGGCGCGCACTCCAGGCCGGTCTTGGCGGTGATGGCCGCCATCGCGCCGGGCGGTACCTCCGGCCCGATCACGCACGGGGCCAGCGCCACCCGGGTGACCTGCGCCGCCTGCAGCTGCTCCGCCGCGTTCCTGAGCGCCGTGAGGTCGTTGACCGGCGCGGGCACGGCGGGGATCGTGAGCCGGGACGCGAGCAGCACCGCGATCACGCCCGCCGCCTGGAGCGCTTCGTCCGGGTCGCCGATGCCGCCCACGACAACCCCGTCCGCAGCGGTGACGATGCTGATCCGGCCCGACCGCCCGGCCCGTGCGAGGCCTGCCTCGGACAGCCGGGCGTGCACCGCTTCCGCCAGGAACGGATGCGGGCCGAGATGCCCGCCCACCAGGATCGGCACGTCCGCCGCTGCCACAGCGGCGGCGACCTGCTCATCGATTTCCGGGTAGGGGCAGGTGAGCAGCGGGACCACGACCGCTGGCGGGCGGCCGTCCTGGCTGCGCAGGCCGCTCAGGAGCTCGCTGAGGAGGTTCTCGCTGCCCTCCAGGTAACCGAACGCGACATCGACGCCGGGGCAGGAGCCGCCGGCGCAGGCAGCGATCTCGGCGGCGGTCTGATCGCTCGCCGGGCTCGCCGAACCGGGCACGGCGAGCAGGAGTGCGGGGGCTTCGGCAGGCAACGACAGCTGGTGCGGGCTGGAATGACGCCCCGGCCGGAGATACCGCGTCGTGCGGACCGGCAGTGGCGAACCCCCGTAATCTTCAGCACCCATAACAGCGCATAGTACCGGGAGCGGAGTGGGCCGCTGCGGACAATTGGTGTGAGAACTGATATTTGGGGCTAGAACAGCCGAAGGCTTGCATCGCCGATACCTCGCATCATGTCATAGTCCAAGGTCACACACCGGATGCCGCGGTCCTCGGCCAGCACCCGGGCCTGTGGCTTGATCTCCTGGGCGGCGAACACTCCGCGCACCGGGGCGAGCAGCGGATCGCGGTTGAGCAATTCGAGGTAACGGGTGAGTTGTTCCACGCCGTCGATCTCCCCGCGCCGTTTGACCTCTACCGCTACCGCGACGGCTTCGGAATCCCGGCACATGAGGTCGACCGGCCCGATGGCGGTCGGGTACTCACGGCGCACCAGCCGCCAGCCCTGGCCGAGCACGTCCATGTGAGCGGCGAGCAGTTCCTGCAAGTGGGCCTCTACGCCGTCCTTGACCAGCCCCGGGTCGGTCCCCAGCTCATGACTGGAGTCGTGCAGGACCTCCTCGATCGTGATCAGCAACTCCTCGCCGCCCTTGCTCACCACCCGCCAGGCACCGGGTGACACCTCCAGCCGGCACGGCGGCGACATCCAGTTCAGCGGCTTGTAGGACCCGCCGTCGGAGTGGACGAGCACCGAGCCGTCCGCCTTGACGATGAGCAGGCGCAGCGCCGAGGGCAGGTGGGCGGTGAGCCGCCCGGCGTAGTCCACGCTGCACCTGGCGATGACGAGCCGCACGGCAGCCAACTGTAGTGCCGCCGCGGCCCCGGCGGTGCACGGCGCGCTGCGCGGCCCGGTGTCCTGGCAGGGCTGGCGGGCGCGATGCCCTACAGTGACGGCCGTGAGCCCTCGCCGGGCCCGCCGGCTGCCGGCGGGCGTCCCCCGCAAGCCGCGTGGCGGAATGCCGCGCGGCCAGCCGGGTGGGCAGGACGCGCCGGACAGCCCGGACGGGCGCGGGACAGCGGCGCCCCCGGCGCTCTGGCTGGCCCCGGGGCGCACCGAATCGGCGCCCGACGGGGACTGGGTGGTGCGCATGGTGCCGGGCGCGGCCAGCACCAAGGTGTACCGGTGCCCGGGCTGCGATCAGGAGATCCCGCTGGGCACCGCCCACGTGGTCGCCTGGCCGGCCGGCGCCCCCGGCCCGGCTGACCGCCGTCACTGGCACAATCCCTGCTGGCAGCGGCGGCTGCAGCGGCACACGGGGAGCCGCCGGGGCCGCCCAGTGCCGCCGGGTGGGCAGGTGAGCCGGTGATGGGCGAGATCCGGGCCAGCACGGTGCTGCCAGCGCGGCGCGAGCCGGTCACGCTGCACACCTCGGACGGGCTGTCGCTGGTGGGTGAGCTCGCGCTGCCAGCGCAGCGTGCCCCGGTGGCCACCCTCATCTGCCTCCACCCGCTGCCCACCCACGGCGGCATGATGGACAGCCACCTGCTGCGCAAAGCCTCCTACCGCCTGCCCGCCCTCGCCGGCCTGGCCGTGCTCAGATTCAACACCCGCGGCACCGCATCGGAGCAGGGCCGCAGCGAAGGCACGTTCGATCACGGTGATGCCGAACGATACGACGTGGCCGCCGCCATTGCCTGGTGCGTGGCCGCCGGGCTGCCCCGGCTGTGGCTGCTGGGCTGGTCGTTCGGCACCGAGCTAGCGCTGAGATGGGGTAACGACCCGGCGGTTGAGGGGGCGATCCTGCTCTCGCCGCCGCTGCACCGGGCGGGTGACGCCGACCTCGGCGCCTGGGCAGCCTCGGGCAAGCCGCTGCTGGTGCTGGTGCCCGGGCTGGACGACTATCTGCGGCCGCCGGAGGCGGCCGAACGCTTCGCCCGGGTGCCGCAGGCGGAGCTGATCGGGGTGGAGCGGTCCAAGCACCTGTGGGTGGGCGAGCCCTCGGTCCGTATCGTGCTGGGGGAGATCGTGCGCCGGGTCAACCCGCAGGCGTGGCCGCTCCCGACGGAATGGAAGGACTCACCGTGACCCTGTTCGACCTGACCGGCAAGAAGGCTTTCATCACCGGCGCGTCTCGCGGCATCGGGCAGGCGATCGCGATCGGGCTCGCGCAGGCGGGAGCGGATGTGGCACTGGTGGCCCGGGGCGAGGAAGGGCTCGCCGCCACCGCCAAGCAGGTCGCTGGCTGCGGGCGCGAGGCGCACGTCATCCCGGCCGACGTCACCCGGCAGGCGGAGGTCGAGGCGGCGGTCACGGCCGCGATCGGCCGGCTCGGGCACGTCGACATCGTGGTGAACAACGCGGGCGGCTCCAACTTCGCGGTGCCGTTCCTCGACCTGCGGCTGCCCGGCTGGGACAAGATCATCAGGCTGAATCTCGACTCGGCCATGTACGTCTGCCACGCGATCGGCGGCCACCTGGCGGCCCGGGGCGCAGGCTCGGTCATCAACGTGGCCTCGGTGGCGGGCCTGGTCGGCTCGCCCACCCTGTCCCCCTACGGGGCCGCGAAGGCGGGCCTCATCTCGCTCACCAAGTCACTGGCCGTGGAGTGGGCGGCGCTGGGGATCCGGGTCAACGCCCTGTGCCCGGGCTGGACCGCGACCGACCTGAACCGGGATCTGTGGGGAGACGAGCAGGCCGGCCCGGCGACCGTGGCCACGGTGCCGATGCGGCGCTGGGGGCGGGCCGGGGAGATGGCCGGCCCGGCTGTCTTCCTGGCCAGCGACGCCTCGTCCTACATGACCGGCCAGGCGCTGGTGGTAGACGGGGGCCAGACCGCCCTGAGCTAGCCAGGGCGGTAACAGCGGAGGGGGCCGGCGCGCCAGCGCCGGCCCCCCTTCTCGTTGTGCTGACTACTCGGTCCACCACTCCTCTTCGCCCGACTTGGCAGCCTTGGCCGGGACCGGCTGCTTGGGCGCGCCGCCCATGGGCGCCTGGCTGGCGGCCGGGGCCTGCGGGGCCGGCGGCGCCGGTGGGGCCTGGGTGGGCTGCTGGCCCTGGCTGGGGGCCGGCTGAGCCGGGGCGGTGGCCGGCGGCGGGGGAGCCACCGCCTTGGGCGGGGCGGCCCCGACCGCAGCCCGGCCGGGCTGCTTGAGCGCGTCCGCCAGGCCCGGCATCTGGGTGCCGAGCAGCTGGCTGATCTGGGCCAGGTGGGTGGAGATGCTCTCCTTCTGCTTGCTCAGCTCGTCGACCTCGCGCTGCGCCGCGGCCCGGTGCCGGTCGATCTCGCTCCTGGTGTCGGCCAGCAGCTGATCGGCCTGGCCCTTCGCCTGGGCGACGATCTGGTCGGCGTTCTTTTTGGCGTTGGTGACCAGCTGCTTGGAGTGCTGGTCGGCCTCCCGCCGGGTCTGCTCGGCCTGGGCGCTGGCCTTGGCGGCCCGCTGCTCGGCGGTGGCGGCCCGCTGCTCGGCCTCGGTGACCAGCTTCTGGGTCGCCGCCTGCGCCGCGGCGAGACGCTCTGCCTCCTGCCGCTCGGACTCCTCCCGGCGGGATGCCAGCTGGATCTCGAACTCGGCCTCGGCCTGGGCGCGCTGTGCCTCGCTCTCCTCCAGGATGCGCTGCGCCTGGCTGCGCATCTCGTCCGCCTGCCGCTTGGAGGTGGTCAGGATCTCGTCCCGCTCCCGCTTCGCCGACGCCTTGAGCTGGGCGGCCTCCCGCTCGGTGGTGGTCCGGAGCTTGGCGATGTCCCGCTCCACCGCGGCCCGCTTCTCGGCGACCTCGTGGTCGGCGGTGGCGCGCAGCTTGGCGACCTCCCGCTCGGTGGTCGAGGTCAGCTCGTCCGACTCGCGGCGGGAGGCGGTCCGGATCGCCTCCGCGTCGCGCTCGGCGGAGCTGCGCTGGTCATCGGTCTCCCGCTTGGCGACGGCCCGCAGCTCGGCGGCCTCATTCTCCGCGGCGGCGCGCAGCTCGGCGGCGTCGACCTTGGCGGCGGCGGTGAGCTCGTTCGCCGCGGACCTGGACTCGGCCACGATCTCGTTGGCCTGCTCCTCGGCGAGCCGGAGCAGCTGCTCGATGCGGGAGCCGAGCCCGGAGTAGGTCGGGCGCTCCTGCTCCCGGATCTGGCGGTGCGCATCGGACAATTCCTGCTGCAGCGCCTGCACCTGGTCGCGGTGCTGCCGCATCTCCGCGTCGAGCTGCTTGAGGTATTCGTCGACTTGGTGCTGGTCGTACCCGCGCATGACCTTGGCGAAGTCGCGGGCTGGTGCGTCTTCGAAGAAGTTGCTCAGCTGGGCGTCAATTTCAGGCTGCATCTGGCTTACATCCTGGCTAGAGGGGGGGACATGCGGGGATTTCCGGACGATCACCTTACGGCATCGATGGCAGGATGCCTTGCGGGCATCCCCCAGCCGGTCGGTGTGGCGCTTGCGAGCCGCTCGCCCAATCCTGGCAGCGTACTCCCCTCACGCAGGCGAATGAGGCGCGTTCCAGCTTCCAGCCCACTAGATCCTGCTTTGTTGTGAGAAACCACCTACAGTGCCGTTTGCGCAGCCCGGGGCGCCTGGACCAGTTCGGTTAGCACCCCGCCCACATCGGCCGGATGCAGAAAGGCGATGGCGGCGCCCATTGAACCATGCCGCGGCCGGGCGTCCAGCAGCCTCACCCCGCGGCCGCCAATGGCCTGCAGCGCCGCCGTGATATCCGCTACCCCGTACCCGATGTGATGCACGCCCTCGCCCCGGCGGGCGAGGAACCGGCCGACCGGGGTGTCCGGTGCGAGCGGCTCCAGCAGCTGGATCCAGGACGCGCCGCCGGGCGCGGCCGCCACCCGCAGCATCGCCTCACGGACCCCCTGCTCCTCGTTGACCTCACGGCTCACCACGGTGAGCTCGAAGACCGACTCATAGAAGGCGATCTTGGCGGCGAGATCGTGGCAGGCGATCCCCACGTGGTCGATCCGGTCCAGCACCGTTGCCCCCTTCGTTGACCTGGCGGCATCTCGGTATGGTGGCAGACATCCCCGCCCGGCCGGCATCGGGGGGCGGGCCAGCCAGCGGAGGGGCACATGCCAGAAGCGGTGATCACGGGTGGCGCCCGGACGGCGGTCGGCCGGCTGCTCGGCTCGCTGAAGGACTTCACCGCCGCCGACCTGGGCCGGATCGCCATCAGGTCGGCGCTGGAGCGCAGCGCCCTGACCGGCGCCGACCCGGAGTACGTGATCATGGGCCAGGTGCTGCAGGCCGGAGCGGGCCAGATCCCGGCCCGGCAGGCCGCGGTGGCGGCCGGCATCCCGATGACGGTGCCCGCGATCACCATCAACAAGGTGTGCCTGTCCGGCCTGGACGCGATCGCGCTCGCCGCCCAGCTGATCCGGGCGGGCGAGTTCGAGATCGTGGTGGCGGGCGGCATGGAGTCCATGACCCGGGCGCCGCACCTGCTGCCCGGGGCCCGCGCCGGGCACAAGTTCGGCGCCATCGAATTGGCCGACGCCATGGCCCTCGACGGCCTGACCGATCCATTCGACCATTCCCCCATGGGCAAGCTCACCGATTCCCATAACGCCCGGCTGGGCATCACCCGCGCGGAGCAGGACGAGTTCGCGGCCCGGTCGCACCAGCGCGCAGCCGCGGCGATCAAGGACGGGCTGCTGGCAGACGAGATCGTCGCGGTCGGCGTCCCGCAGCGGCGCGGGGAGACGGTCCGGTTCGACACCGACGAGGGCGTCCGGCCGGACACGACCGCCGAGTCGCTGAGCAAGCTGCCCCCCGCGTTCGGCGCCGACGGCACGATAACCGCGGGCTCCGCCTCGCAGATCTCCGACGGCGCGTGCGCGGTGGTGGTGATGTCCGCCGAGGCGGCGGCGGCCAGGGGCATCGCGGTGCTGGCCGAGGTCGGCGCGCACGGCAACGTGGCCGGTCCCGACAACTCGCTGCAGTCCCAGCCGTCGCGTGCCATCGGCCACGCCCTCGGCAAGGCTGGCCTCACGGTGGCCGATCTCGACCTGATCGAGATCAACGAGGCGTTCGCGTCGGTGGTCCTGCAGTCCATGCGCGACCTGCAGGTCAGCGGCGACAACGTCAACGTCAACGGCGGCGCCATCGCGATCGGCCATCCGATCGGGGCGTCGGGGGCGCGGATCGCCCTGCATCTGGCCCTTGAGCTGCGGCGGCGCGGGGGAGGGCTGGGCGCGGCGGCGCTGTGCGGAGGCGGCGGCCAGGGCAGTGCGCTGCTGCTGCGCGTGCCCGCGGCGGCCGCCCGTGCTTGAGCAGGCCCGTGACTGAGGAGGCCATCGAGCGGGCGCTGGCCGGGGACGCGCGGGCGCTGGCGCGGCTGGTCTCGCTGGTCGAGAACGGGGCCCCGGAGCTCCGGCCGGTGATGAAGGCGCTGGCGCCGCTGACCGGCCGGGCGCGGGTCATCGGGCTGACCGGTGCCCCTGGTGTGGGCAAGTCCACGGTGACGGCGGCGCTGGTGGGCGCCTACCGGGAGCGCGGCCTGCGGGTGGGCGTGCTGGCGGTGGATCCCACCTCCCCTTACACCGGCGGCGCCCTGCTCGGCGACCGGGTGCGGATGCAGGCTCACGCCACCGACCCGGGGGTGTTCATCCGGTCCATGGCCAGCCGGGGCCACCTCGGCGGGCTGGCGGCGGCCACCCCGCAGGCGCTGCGGGTGCTGGACGCGGCGGGGTTCGGCGCCGTCCTGGTCGAGACCGTCGGGGTGGGCCAGGCGGAGGTGGAGATCGCCTCCCTCGCCGACACCACCCTGGTGCTGGCCGCGCCCGGGATGGGGGACGCGATCCAGGCGGCCAAGGCGGGCATCCTCGAGGTGGGGGACATCTTCGTGGTCAACAAGTCCGACCAGCCCGGCGCGCAGGAGGCGGTGCGGGACCTGCGCACGATGATCGCCATGGCACGGCGCGGCGAGCGGGACTGGAAGCCGCCCATCGTGACGACCGTCGCGACGGCGGGGGAGGGCATCGCCGACCTGGCCGCCGCGCTCGACGCCCACTGGTCGTGGCTGGGTTCCTCCGGTGAGCGGGACCGCCGCCGCCAGGCCCGGGCCCGGGAGGAGGTGGCCGCCATCGCGGTGGCCGCGCTGCGCCAGCGGATGGGCGGGCTGCCCGGCGGCTCCGGGCTCGACAGCCTGGCCGCCCGGGTCGCCGCCGGGGAGCTCGATCCTTATTCGGCCGCGGACGAGCTGGTGGCAGCGGCGTCCCTGGGCTGATCCGGCCTGTGTGCCGTCCCTGTCCCGCGCTGCGGGTCCGTCGTGCCCACCGCCGGTGTCCCGTCCGGCTAATCCGCCCCGCCCGCTGCCGGTGCCTTCCCGGGCTGGTCGGGTGGGCCCAGGGGGCCCGGGCGGCTCGGCTGGACTGGCGCTGCTGCCTGGGCGGGCTGACCCGCCGGCCCGGGCCGGTCCGCGGCGGCCGGCTGCGGCCCGGGTACGGCCGGTGCGGCCGCGAGGGCGTCGATCTCCGACTGCAGGATCGATGCGCTGCGCAGCCGGGCCTCATAGGCGTGCTTGCCGCCGCGCACACCGAACAGGCGCTTGGTGACCACCAGGTAGACGACGAGGGCCACGTTGATGACGAAGGCCAACAGCCGCAGCACGGTCACCTTCGCAGTCAGGTCGTAGATCTCGTAGGGGATCCCGACCGAGGTGGCCACCATCGCGAAGTACTCGCCCCAGCGTTTCAGCATCCACAGCCCGACGCCCTCGGTGATCTCGATCACCGCGTACCCGGCGGCCGCCAGCGCGAGCCAGGTCAGGGTCCGGGGGTCGAGGCTGAAGGCGTGCCGGATGAGGCCGAGCAGCTTGGAGTGGTTGACGTTGAAGCCGAGTTCGCGCAGTAGCTCCCGCACTTCCGGCAGCTGGCGGTTGAACGCCTGCTCGATCGTGAGCTCGGAGCTCTTGAACCGCCAGATCGCGTAGGCCAGCACGCCGAAGACGATCGCCCGGCCGAACCGCTCGATGGCGAACAGCCGCAGGATGAGCGCGCTGCGTATCTCCTTGCCCCGGCGCACCTTGGGGGCCGTCGGCACCGGGCCCCTGGCAGCTGGCTCGCCGGTGACGAAGGTGCCGCAGCGCAGGCAGCGCCAGGCCGCCCCCCCGGGGGTGCTCACGCTCAGCCGCTCACGGAGCGCGGGCTGGTCGGGTGCGAACGTGACGTGCCCGTTGACCCCGCAGCTCAGCAGGCTCCAGTCCATGAGCCGCAGCCTAACGGCATCCGCGGCCCGGATCCGCGGCGGCGGGCTCGGGCCGCGGGCCGCGCCGGTAGCGTGGGCGTGTGGCGAAGCGCCTGGATTTGCCGTTCGATCCGATCGCGAGGGCCGCCGATATCTGGGAGCAGAGGTTCGGCCCGGCGGACGCGATGGCCGCCGTGACCTCGATCATGCGCGCACAGCAGCTCCTGCTCGCCGAGCTCGATGGCCTGCTGCGGCCGCACGGGCTCACCTTCGCCCGCTACGAGGCACTGATCCTGCTGACGTTCAGCCGCCGCGGCGCGCTGCCGCTGCGGGTGATCGGGGAGCGGCTGATGGTCCACCCCACCAGCGTCACCAACACCATCGACCGGCTGGAGGAGCAGGGCATGGTGGTCCGCCGGCCCAACCCGCGCGACGGCCGCGGCACGCTGGCCGAGATCACCGGGCGCGGGCGGAAGGCCGCGGAACGGGCAACCGGTGACCTGATGGCGGCCCGGTTCGGGATGGGCGGCTACGACACCGGCGAGCTGGGGCAGGTTTTCACGCTGCTGCGCGGGCTGCGCCTGGCCGCGGGCGACTTCGTGGCCGGGCCGGGCGAGGCCGGCCCGGACGGCGGTGGCGCCGGGGTCCGCGCGCAAGCCTGACCGCGGGCGGTTCCGCGTCAGGCGCCGACGGGGGAGCGCTGCCAGGTGCGGCCGCCGTCGTAGGTGAGCCAGACGGCATGCTGGGACGGGCCGGCGGGCACGGCCACGCCCTGGGTGGCGGTGGTCATCCCCGCGTAGGCGAAGCCACCCGGCGGCATGGTGCCGCTGGCCGCCGACCAGCTGGCACCGCCGTCGGTGGAGATCTCGATGCCCAGGCTGGTGGCGAGCACCAGGGTGCCGGACGGGCTGCCCGACAGGAAGAAGGCCGTGCCAGCCGCCGGGGCCTGGCCAGCGCGCTGCCAGGACTGGCCGCCATCGGCGGACGTATAGATGGTCTTGCTCTGCTGGCCGCCCGCCGACGGCCCGGTGCACAGCAGGTCCAGGCCGCTGGCTGACGCACCGGCGGCGAGCAGGGCACCCGACGGCTGGCCGTCCGGCTGGGCGGGGCCCGCCCGGCATGGTGGTGCGGCCTGCCCGCCCGCCGCGCCGCTGGCCTGCGGGACGGGCTGCAGGATGGCGCCGGTCAGCGGGCCGGCGAGCAGGCTCCCCGCCGGGGGGAACAGGTACGCGGTGGTCCCGGTCAGCAGCAGCGACGCGGCGCTGCCGGCCGTGCCGGGGGCCGCCGTGGCCGCGGCGAGCGCCGGCGTCCAGCTGTCGCTTTCCGCGGGGCTGGAGTAGACGGTGAAGCTGGTGCAGTGCGCCGCGAAGCCGGCCCCGGTCCCGGTGCAGCGCGCCCAGACCGCGAACACCCGCTGGCCCCTGGTCTCCAGGGCGGTCACCCGCAGCCCGCCGGTGTTGATCTGGGTCCACGTCCGTCCCCCGTCGTGGGTGGCCCACAGCTGCGGCCCGAACGCCCAGCCATCGCTGGTCGTCAGGAACCGGACCTGGCTCACCCCGGTGGCCCCGCTCGGGCCGTGGGCCGGCGGCGGGCTGACGGTGTACCACGCCTTGCCGCCGGTGTCGGTGCGCTGCAGCACCAGGCAGTCGGGCGCGGCCGGCAGGTCGCACTGCCCGGCGGGGATCGCCTGGCCCATCACCCAGCCGGTGGAGACGCCGACGAAGGTGACCGACAGCGGTGGGGGGGCAGGTGCGGCGCTGGACGCCTGCGGGGCCGGGTGCCGCGGCGGCGCCGAAGGGGCGCCCGCGGCGCCCGCGGCGTTCGCCTGCCGGCCGGCCTGCAGCGCCGGGATCGCCACCTGGGGGATCACCACGGCGGCGACGGCGGCGAGCGCGACGGCACCGGAGGCGGCCAGCACCGCCCGCCTGACGCGGCGCCTGCGCGCCTGCCTGCTGACCCGCTCGAACGTGCCGGGGGGTGGCAGCAGCGGCTGTACCTGCACGCTCAGCCAGCTGCCGAGCTCGTCGCGCGGCTCAGACACGGGATTCCCCCAGCGCTGCCCGGAGCCTGGCGCGGGCGTGATGCAGATCCGCCTTGACCGTGCCCTCGGGCCGGCCGAGCATCGCGGCGACGTCCCGGATCGGGAACCCCGCGTAGTGGTAGAGCAGGAACGGCTGCCGCAGCCGGTCCGGCAGCGACTGGATGAGGGCGCGCACGTCCACGTCCTGCGCCGGGTGGAGCACCGCGTCGCCGGGGGAGGCGGCGCTCACCGCGCGCAGCGCACGGCGCTCCCGCCCGGCGGCGCGCCAGTGGTCACGCACCAGGTTCGTCGCGATCATGTAGAGGTAGCTCTGCGGGTTCTCCAGCGATGACCAGCGGGCGAGCAGCCGGGTGAACGCCTCCGCCGCGATCTCGTGCGCGGTGTCGTCGTCATCCACCAGCCGGCGCACCCAGCCGGCGAGACGGGGATAGCACGCGTTGAAAAGTTCCTCCGCCGCTGCCCGGTCGGTGGCGCGGAACTTCTCCACAGCATCACCTCGGGTGGCGGCCCCCGCCGGGGCGCTCCAGGTTCCCAGCAGCGTCGCGACGCTGCCCGCGGCCGGGACGGCGGTGTCGGTGGGATGGGATTGCACAGGTTGTACCACACCTTCTCCCGGGCCGGCGGTCACCGGGGCACGCCGCCCCGCGGGTGTCCCGGCACTACCTGAGACGGCGCAGAGGCCGCACCGGTTGGGCCGGGTCCGCCACGGCTGCGCAGCGCGGCCGGCGGTGGCATGAGCGCGGCTAGACTGGGGACCTACAAGATAGTAGGACGTCCTACTATCTTGCCCAGGGGCTGTGAGGGGAAGGGGGCCGCCATGGCCGACCAGGCTGAGGCCGGCGGGCAGGCCAGGCAGCGCTGGCAGCGCCGCTATGAGCGGGCGCGCACCCGCGACGCCGATTTCACCACGCTGTCCGGCCTGGAGGTGGAGCCGGTGTACGGCCCGCCGCCGGGCGCGGTGGTCCCGGGCTTCGAACGGATCGGCTGGCCGGGTGAGTACCCCTTCACCCGCGGCCTGTACCCGGCCGGGTACCGGGGGCGTGCCTGGACGATCCGGCAGTTCTCCGGGTTCGGCAGCGCGCGCCAGACCAACGAGCGCTACAAGATGCTGCTGGGCGCCGGCGGCACCGGGCTCTCGGTCGCCTTCGACATGCCCACGCTCATGGGCCGGGACTCCGACGACCCCCGGGCCGCTGGCGAGGTCGGGCACTGCGGGGTGGCGATCGACTCGGCAGCGGACATGGACGTGCTCTTCTCCGGCATCCCGCTCGCCGATGTGACCACCTCGATGACGATCAGCGGGCCCGCGGTCCCGGTCTTCTGCATGTACCTGGCCGCCGCCGAGCGCCAGGGGGCCGACATCTCCGCCCTCGACGGCACGCTGCAGACCGACATCTTCAAGGAGTACATCGCCCAGAAGGAGTGGCTGTTCCAGCCGCAGCCGCATCTGCGGCTGATCGGCGACCTGATGGAGTACTGCGCTGGGCACATCCCCGCGTACAAGCCGCTGTCGGTGTCCGGCTACCACATCAGGGAGGCCGGCTCCACCGCCGCGCAGGAACTGGCGTTCACGCTCGCGGACGGATTCGGCTACGTGGAACTCGGCCGCTCCCGCGGCCTCGACGTCGACACCTTCGCCCCGGGCCTGTCGTTCTTCTTCGACGCCCACATCGACTTCTTCGAGGAGATCGCCAAATTCCGGGCCGCCCGCCGGATCTGGGCCCGGTGGCTGCGCGACGTCTACGGCGCGCGCACCGAGCGCGCGCAATGGCTGCGGTTCCACACCCAGACGGCCGGGGTGTCGCTCACCGCGCAGCAGCCCGACAACAACGTGGTGCGGACCGCGATCGAGGCGCTGGCTGCCGTGCTGGGCGGCACCAACTCACTGCACACCAACGCGCTCGACGAGGTGCTGGCGCTGCCGAGCGAGCGGGCGGCCGAGATCGCGGTGCGGACCCAGCAGGTGATCATGGAGGAATCCGGCGTCGTCAATGTCGCCGACCCCCTCGGCGGGTCGTGGTACCTGGAGGCCCTCACCGACCGGCTGGAGACCGAGGCGGAGGAGATCTTCGCCCGGATCGGCGCCATGAGCCCGGACGGGACGATGACCGGCGGGATCCTGCGCGGCATCGATGACGGCTGGTTCTCCGCGGAGATCGCCGAGGCTTCCTTCGCCTACCACCAGAAGCTGGAGAAGGGCGAGAAGAAAGTCGTCGGCGTGAACTGCCATACGGGCTCGGCCGGCCATCCGGTGGAGATCCTGCGGGTCAGCCATGAAGTCGAACGCGAGCAGGTGGCCGAGCTGGCCAGGCGCCGGGCAGGGCGCGACCAGGCGGCCGTGGACGCGGCGCTGGCGGCCATGCTCGAGGCGGCGGATTCGGGGGAGAACATGATCCCGCCGATGCTGGCGGCGGCCCGGGCCGAGGCGACCCTGGGTGAGATCTGCGGGGCGCTGCGCGAGAGGTGGGGCACCTATACCGAGACCCCCGCCTTCTGATACCGAGACCCCGCCTTCTGACCCGCCCGGCCGCGTCCGCCCCGCGCCCGCGGAACCCGCCCGGGCGTGCCCTGCGCTGTGGCCGCGGTGCGGCCGCTGCCCCGCTGGGCCCGCGCGGGATCCGGCGTTATGGTGCATCCGGTCCCGGGATGGGGCTGGGCGGTCGGGTAACGCCCGGGATACGGCAGGATGGAGTCATGCAGCAGCCGCGGGATTTCTCGCTTTACGGCGCCGTTGACCTGGGTGCGCGCAAGGCCGCCGCTGAGCGCGCCCAGCAGGCGTCCCGCACGGGCGGGCCGGGCGGCACCGGCGACCCGCAGGGCGGCCATGTGTTCGACGTGACCGATGCCACCTTCGAGGCCGACGTTCTTGAGCGCTCGCGCGCCGTCCCGGTCGTGATGGATCTGTGGGCCGAGTGGTGCGGCCCCTGCAAGCAGCTGAGCCCGGTCCTGGAGAAGCTCGCCACGGAGGCGGCCGGCGCGTGGGTGCTCGCCAAGGTGGACGTGGACGCCAACCCGCAACTGAGTGCCGCGCTCCAGGTGCAGAGCATCCCGATGGTGGTCGCGGTGATCGGCGGTCAGCTCATGCCCGGGTTCCTCGGCGCACTGCCGGAGGCGCAGGTGCGCCAGTGGCTCGGCCAGCTCATGCAGGTTGCCCAGCAGCTGGGGCTGCCGTCGGCGGCCGGCGCCGAACAGGGCGGCGACGCTGAGGGCGAGGCCGGGCCCGGCATGGGCGAGCAGGCGGCCGACGGCATGGGGGATCTCCGTGAACCGGGGCTGATCGAGGCACAGCAGGCCATGGAGCGCGGCGACCTGGACGGGGCCGCGGCCGCATTCGAGCGGATGCTCGAGGACGATCCCGGGCATCCGATAGCGGCCCAGGGCCTGGCCCAGGTGAACCTCTTCCGGCGGGTGAACTCCTACGACGAGGCCGCGGTGCGCAGGTCGGCGGCCGCCAGCCCCGACGACGTGGACGCACAGCGCAAGGTCGCCGACCTCGACCTGGCCTCAGGCCGGGCCGAAGACGCCTTCGACCGCCTGCTCGGCCTCATCCGCAGGACCTCTGGTGAGGACAGGAACCAGGCCCGGCTCCACCTGATCGAGCTGTTCGACATCTTCCCCCCCAGGGACCCGCGGGTCACCAAGGCGCGGGCCACCCTGTCCAGCCTGCTGTTCTGACATCGCGGGTGCCCAGATGCTGGCACGGAGACGGCGCTGGCGCCGGGCCGGAACGGCCGGAACCGGTGTGGCACAACGCCGCGCCGCACAAATCCCGGAAGATGCCTTTCATGTCACAGGGCGCAACGGTCACCCGGTTCTCAGGCAGGCTTGACCGGACCACGCTGATCTCCTACCGGACCACGGTGATCTGCGTAATTGACCCTGGCGCGCTGCCCGGTCCCGGCGGTACCGCGGGTGGATCCGGGTAGCCCCGCATCGGGCCCAGCAGCACCCGGTACTGTTCTAATCAGCGATGGTCTGGCCGGGCGCTGGCACGGGGTGGCCGGCTCTCGCGACCGCTTTCCGGAGGCTCTGCTGTATGACGATTCCCACGGGTGAGACCACGGCGTCGACCGCGCCGGGCTCCACGGTGGTGAGGGAGAGCAGCTCAGAGTTGCTCACCGGGCCAGGGCATTTCCTGGTGCCGGCCATTCCGGCGCTGGCCACGTTCGTGATCACGCTGTGGAGGATCACCGGCTCCTCATACTGGCGTGACGAGGCCGCGACCATGGTGGCGGTGCATCGCTCGTTCGGCCAGCTGCTGCGGCTGCTCGGCCAGACCGATGCCGTGCACGGTGTGTACTACGTGATGATGTGGGGGATTGTCCGGGCGACCGGCTCGGGGGAGCTGGCCGCCCGGCTGCCCTCCGTGCTGGCGATGACCGCCGCGGCAGCGCTCGTCGCGGTCATCGGCCGCCGCCTCGTCTCGCCCCAGGCTGGCCTTGCCGCCGGCCTGGTCTTTGCCGTAGTGCCAGCCACCAGTTTGTACGCGCAGAACGCGCGTCCGGACGCCATGGCCGTGGCCCTGGCCGCTGGCGCGTCCTACCTGCTGGTCCGGGTGCTGGACGATGGAGCGGCTTCCCGCCGCTGGCTGGCCGGGTACGCCGTGTGCATCGCCGTGCTGGGGCTGATCGACCTTTTCGCCCTGCTCCTGGTGGTCGCGCATGCCGTGGCGGTGGCGGCAGCCGCCATCCGTACCAAGGACCACGGTGCCAGGCGGGCGCTGGTGCTCCGCTGGCTGATCGCGGTTGTGGTCGCGCTCGCCATCATCAGCCCGCTGGCCTGGCTCGCCTTCACCGAGCGCGCGGCCATCCAGTGGATCAAGGCGCCGGACAGCAAGGTATGGCGTGGCCTGGCGGGCCTGGTGGCCCCTGCGCCGCACCCCCGGGCCTTCGGCAACTCCTCGGCCTCTGTGCTCGCGGCACTGGGAGTCCTGATCGGTGCCGGGCTGGTGGTGAGCATGGCCAGCGGCCGGGCGGCCCTGCACAGGCACTGGCCATCCCGGCTCGCCGAGATCTGCCTGCCGTGGCTGATCCTGCCGGCCGCGATCCTGCTGGGAATCTCGCTGGTCAAACCCATATACAACGTCCGTTACATCCTGTTCAGCATGCCGGCGCTGGCCCTGCTCAGCGGGGCGGCGCTCGCCGCGCTCGGCCGCATTGCCGGGACGGCGGCACTGGCGGTGGTCGCGCTGGTATGCCTGCCCGTGCAGCTGGCTGTCAGGCATCCCGCTGGCCACGGCGAGAACATCCGCAAGGCGGATCAGATCGTGGCCGCCTACATGCGCCCTGGTGACGCGGTGATATTCCACAACCCGACCGAGGAGAGCTGGTCCTTTGCCTACCCGTACGGCCTCGCCCAGCTGAAGGACATAGGCCAGGCCCAGACCCCTGCCATGTCCGGGACGCTCACGGGAACATCGCTGCCCGCTGCCGTGGTCCAGCAGCGGCTGTCCCTGCTGCCGAGGGTCTGGGTGGTGGACCTCAAGTATCTGTCCTCCGGCACCGCACCGCAGCTCCACAACAGCGCTTTCCAGCTTGTCCGTCACTGGCGCGTGGACGATATCCAGCTGTTCCTCTACACTCGCCGCAGCGGCGCGTGATCCCGTGAACCGCCCTTTTGCGGACCCGGCGTCCGGTTGCGCCCTTCCGCCCAGGCTTGAACGGGTGAGCCGCGGGAGCAGCGATCATTACCCCGGGGCCCCGGCTGCCTTCAGCCGGCCGGGCATCTGTGCTGCCGCCATCTGGCGGGGAACTGCATGCCACAGTCGTGCGACGGAGGTCACGTGAGCCAGCAGGACACGAGCGGTCCAACTGCGCCTGCCGCCAGCCCGGCGGCCACCCCCGCGCCAGCGCCGCCGGCCGCCACGGCTGGCTGGCCGGAGCGGGTCCTGGCGCGGCACTGGGTGCAGCATGTGCTCGTGCTAGCGGGCTTCCTCGCCGCCGGTGTCGCGGTGACCTGGCCGCGGGCCTCTTACCTCGCCGGCCGGGTGCCGCTGGACGGGGACCAGATCCAGTACGTCTGGAGTTTCTGGTGGGTCGCCCGGCAGGTCATCCACTTCGGCAACCCGTGGTTCACCACCCACCTGGCCGCGCCGGTTGGCGTCCAGCTGGGGTACGACACGCTGATGCCGCTGCCCGGCGTGGTCATGACGCCGATCACCTTGCTGTTCGGCCCCTCAGCCTCCTACAACCTGCTCACCATCGTGGCGCCCGGCCTGGCGGCCTACGCGATGTACCGCGCCGCGCGGCTGTGGCTGCCCGGCCAGATCGGTCCGATCGCGGCGGGGGCGTTCTACGGGCTGTCCGGGATGCTGACCTCGCAGGACTGGCTCCACATCCATACCGCCATAGGCTGCGTGTTCCTCCCGCTGACCCTGGAGGTGGCCGTCCGGCTGCGCCGCGACCCCACCATCGGCCGCGGGGTCGTGCTCGGCCTGGTGGTGGGAGCCTCGGTGCTGACCGACCAGGAGACCGCGGTACTGGCGACAATCGTCGCTGCCCTCGCCCTGGTCCCGTGGCTGCTGGGCCGGCCCAGCGCCGCACGCCTGCGGGCCGTTGCGGTGGGCGCGGTGACGGCGGCGGTTATCGCCAGCCCTCAGGTGCTCGCCATGCTGCGGGCGGCCGGGCGTGGCGGCCCGGCGCAGCCGCCCGTCACCAACTACGTCAGATATGCCGCACGCCTGCCCAGCCTGTTCGCGCCGTCGCCGCGGCTCGCCGACTTCGGGCTGACCGGGCTGGCGTCCATCTACAACGCCCACCTGTCCCGCCACCTGGCCGCGGCCAAGGCCCACGAGATGCTCGCGACCTTCGGTGTGGTCCTCACGCTGATGGCGGTGCTCGGCCTGGTGGTCAGCTGGCGGCGGCCCAGAGCCCGGCCGCTGGCCGCGCTCTGGCTGGGCTGCGCGGCCCTGGCGCTCGGGCCCACCCTGTACATCGGCGCCCACCAGCTGGTGCCGCTCGCGACGACCTGGCGCGGCATCCGGGTTTCCCTGCTGATGCCGTACACGTGGATGATCCGGCTGCCGGTGCTGTCGTCGTTCCGCGAGGCCGACCGGCTGGCCCTGCTGGGCCTGGTCGGCGCCGCGCTGCTGGCAGGCGCCGGAGTCGACTGGCTGCGCCGGCGCGCCTGGCCGCTGCTCATCGTGGTCGCGGCGCTGGGCCTGCTGGAGGCGGGCTACAGCGCGATCCCCGGCGAGATCGCGGTGTCCACCACGCTCCCGGCGGTCGACCGCCCGATCGCTGCCGACCATTCGGCCTCGGTCGTGGTGGACGTCCCGTTCGTCATCCGCGGCCCCGAGGTGTATGGCACCAAGGCCCCGCCATTCGCACTGGCGCTGGCAACGGCCGACGGCCATCCGCGCGGCATATCGGTCAGCAGCGCGGTGCCCAGGCGGACGATCGCCGGGATCCGGCAGCATCCGTTCTACGCCGGGCTCGTCGCGGCGGAGAAGGGCAGGACGGTCACGCCCGCGCAGCTGGCCGCGGCACGGCAGGACCTGCGGGAGCTGAAGGTCGGCTGGATTCTGGTGTGGCCACCGAAGTGGATTCCCAACTTCCCGCTCGGAACCGCCGGGCCACCGCCCCGGCACCTGCACTACCAGGCCATCCAGCGCTACCTGACCGAGACCGGCGCGGTGCTCGACTACCAGGCCGACGGCGTCATGGTCTACCGTCCGTCCGCACTGCCGCGCGGCCAGGCCTGAGACAGCGCGATGGCGACCCGCCGGACTACCTCCGTGGCCAGGGCGTGATGACGCCTAGCAGTCACCACGACCGGGGGCGCGCGCAGCCCGGGCTGACAAGGTCCCGCGAACCCGCGACGGTGGAATCCGGGCCGGGTGGCGCCGGGGACGCCGGCGAGCCCCGGGGCGCCATGGCCCCCGCCGTCCAGGGCCTCATCGCGCTGGCGGTCTACCTGGCTGTCTGGGTGATAGCCGAGGTGTTTCCGCTCGTCCTCCATCCGGCGCAGCCGCAGCTCAACCAGGCGAGCATGGACCCGAACCTGTTCACCTGGAACCTGCGCTGGTGGCCGTACGCGATCGCGCACGGGCTCAACCCGCTCTACTCCACCGAGGTCGGTGCCCCGGCCGGCTACGACCTGGCCTGGGTCACCACGGTCCCGCCACTGGCCCTGCTCGTCTCCCCGCTGAGCGTGCTGGCCAGCCCGGTCGTCTCGTTCAACCTGCTCGTTGTCGCCTCGATCCCGGTCTCCGGGTGGGCCGCGTTCGTGCTGTGCCGCCGGCTCACCCGGCGGTTCTGGCCCTCCCTGGCCGGGGGCGCCGTCTACGGGTTCTCGGCCTACGAGATGAACCACATCTTCGCCGGCCAGCTGAACCTGGCTTTCAGCCTGCTCCTGCCGCTGATGGCCTACCTCGTCGTGCTGTGGCGGGACGGCGCGATCAGTTCCCGCGTCTTCGCCGGCCTGCTGGGCCTCGCCATCGCGCTGCAGTTCTACCTGTTCCTTGAGATCTTCGCCGACATGACCGCCGTGTGGGCCCTGGCCCTCGCGGCCGGCTATGTGCTGGCCAGCCGGGCCGACCGGCCCCGGGTCGCCAAACTGATCCGGCTGGTGGGCGTCGCGTATCTGCTCGCCATCGCGCTCGCCGCCCCGTACCTCGCGTACGCGCTGACCCACGTGCCGCCGGGATACACGACCTCGCCCGCCTCCGCTTCCCTCGACCTGGCCGGCCTGGTGGTCCCCCGGAGCGGCCAGACCTTCGGCCTGAGCTGGCTGGCGCACTATGCGGCGCTGCTGCCGATCCCCGGCAAGGATGGCTACCTGGGTATCCCGCTCCTGGCGGTGGCCGTGGCGCTGGCCATCACCACCTGGTCGAGCAGGCTCACGAGATTCCTGACCGTGATGCTCTCCGCCGTGATCCTCGTCGCGCTCGGGCCTGTGCTGCATGTGGACGGGCACCGGGTAACCGGCCTGCCCTGGGCGCGCCTCTGGCAGCTGCCGATCGTGCGGAGCGCGTATCCCGCCCGGTTCATGGTCTTCGCCTTCCTGGTCCTGGCGGTGATGATGGCGGTATGGCTGGCCGGGCCGTCGCGAAGGCCATGGCTGCGGTGGCTGCTGGGCCTGTGCGCCATCGCCGCCGTCGCGGTGAACACCCCAGCGCTGATTTTCCAGCCCGGGCCGGGCCTGCCCGCTTTCATCAGCACCGGCGAGTACCGCCACTACCTGGCTCCCGGCGACACCATCGTGGTGATATCGCAGCGCGGCAACGCCGGCATGCTCTGGCAGGCGGAGACCAGCTACTACACCCGGCTCGCCGGCGGCTACCTGAATGAGCACACCGCGCGGCGCACCGACCTGCCGATGCCCATCGCCAGGCTGGCCACCGGCCCGGTGACGCCAGGCGAAGCCCGGCAGTTCCGCTCGTTCATCAACAGCACCAGGCCCGCCGCGATCCTGGTCGAGGCGGGCTCGGCCGGGCAGTGGCCCGCGATTCTCCGCGGGCTTGGGCTGCGGGGGCAGGCCATCGGCGGCGTCATCCTCTACCGGACCGGCACGTGACGGCCCGCTGACGCGGAGGGCCGTGCAGCCCGGCTCACCGGCCGCTTGGGCCCCGGCTGGAGGATCACGTAGTACGGCCTGCCACGGTAGCTCAGCGCTATCCGGCGCGCGTCTGGGTAGCGCCGGAGGAAGTACCGGGCCTGCCGGGCGGCGAGCGACGATGTCACGAGCGCCTGGGTCCTGGGCAGGACACTCTTCCGGTAGGTGGCAAGGAAGGCCCGGCGCTGCTGCTGCGTGAGCACCATCGTGTAGGGCTCAAGGGGAATCGGTGCCGGGTTCAGGTCAGCCACGAAGTAGATGAGCCCGGGATATCCGTTGGGGAAGCTGACCACGTCCGTGACGCGATTCCCGGTGATCATGTGGATGCGGTCCATCAGCAGGTCGAACCGCGGCATCGACAGCGTCGATCGCTGGCAGCAGGTCCGGGCGGTTTCCAGCCCGGCTCCGACCCGCTGGCCGGCCAGGGTCACCGGCGTGGCCGGGGCCGGATCCCCGGCGAGCCGCACGCGATCGAGATACGGGGCCGCCAGCCGGGCGCCCACGTCCGGCAAGGCAAAGGAACTGGTGGGCAGGAGCGCGAACGCCGCAGCCACCAGGGCGGCGCCGGTGAGGGCGAGCGTCGCACGGCGGCGGGCCCCCAGCAGCCGCGGCAGCGCCGTCGCCGCCATGACCACGAGCGCGGGCACGGGCAGCATCGGCCCGGACAGGTGGGGCGTGTCCGAGCGGAGGAGCGCCCCCTCGTACAGCACGATCGTCGCGATCAGCGTTGCGAGGAGCAGGATCCGGTCACGCGACCAGTCCGTGGCGATGCGGAACGGGCGGAACCGGCACACCGAGAGCAGTGCGAGCATGGCGAGCACGAACGGGAAGACGTAGAACGTCTTCGCCCAGGGATTGTGCAGCCCGTGACGGAAAGCGGTGTTGCTGTACCCCCCCGCAACGGCG
Organism: Streptosporangiaceae bacterium; assembly: GCA_035518495.1. GTDB lineage: Bacteria > Actinomycetota > Actinomycetes > Streptosporangiales > Streptosporangiaceae > UBA9676. The sequence goes on along the minus strand of DATIXO010000308.1, from coordinate 75,450 downwards.
CGTGGGATGAGGAAATAAAGCCAGACAAACCGGGCAAGCTCACCATGGACCGCGTAGTACCCCAGCACCGGCAGCCAGACCAGCAGGAAGCCGGCCAGCACGGCGAGCAGCGCGGTTCTCACCGCGCGCAGGCCGGCCGTGCCGCTGAGCAGCAGCACCGCCGCGACCGCGAGCGCCCCGGCCAGGCCCGCGATCAGGTTCTCCTGGGCGAGGTACGACAGCGCCCCCCACAGCAGCCCCACGGCGGACCCGGCTACCAGCCCCCGCCACCGCGGGCAGCGCCTGACAATGGCCGGCAGGAACACGATGAGCGCGAATGCGCCCGCGTACCGCAGGGGGTTGGCCCAGCCGAAGAAGCCGGCATAGGTGTGGCCTGGCCGGAATCCGAGCTGCGTCAGCGTCGGGTAGATGAGCGCCGCCAGCAGCGCCATGGCGAGCCCGCGTGCGTAGCCGAACACGAGAAAGAGCGTCACGAAGAAAACCGTCGCGCCAGCCCACTGGAACAGCGCCCACGACTCGCGGAAGCCCAGCACCGAGAACGTGCCGATGTGGCGCATGAAAAGGTAGGAGAGGAGCTGCGTGCCGGGACCGTACTGGATCGCGGCGGGGCCGATGTAGGGAAGATGCCCCTTGTATATGGCCTGCAGCCCGCCCAGATAGACATCATCCTGGTAGCCGATCGCAGCGGTATTCCGGTCGAGATACCACGGGGGCCCGTAGAAGTAATAGGCGAGGGCGGCGCCGGTCAGGACCCTGGCCGCAATCTGGGCGGCCCTGGCCCACCGGGCGTCCGGGGAGACGGCCCCGGCCGCGCCGCCGCCCGCGGTCATGCCCCTCAGCCATGCCCGCCAGCTCCGCGGGTGATCACGCCCGGTCTGGCGGATACGGGCGGCCGCAACCAGCAGGAGCACCGGTGCCAGGGCGCCGGCCAGATAGGCGGCGGTCTCCCACCGTTTGTCGAGGTACCCGAACGCGATCCAGTGCACCGGCAGCGGCTGCGTCGAGCGCGCCCTGAAGTACACCGGGATCAGCAGGGCCGGAAACCAGGCGGCAAGCGCCAGCCAGATCGTGGCCCGCTCGGAGGGGGCCACGACGCGGTCGAGGAGGGTCACGCGCCAGCGCGGCGGCCACCAGAGGGAGGCCAGCCCGAGAACGCTGGCGAGCGCCAGCCCGGCCAGGGCGCCTGCGATCAGCACCTGCTGCGATCCGGGCAGCCTGCCCGCGGGCCGGACGGTCAGTGCGATCGCGACCGTCAGCAGGCAGGCCACAGCCAGCGAGGCCAGTGCCGCCCGGTAGAGCGGCCTAGGGCCCGCATCCAGCACCCGCAGCACCCAGCCAGGCCCGCGTGACGACCGCCTGTGGCGGGATATGCCGACGACCAAGATGTCCCCGCTGCTTCCCGCTCCGCCGGGAGCCCGGCACCCGCCCCGCACACTAGCAGAGCCGCCGGCGCCAGCTGAGCCGCTGGCGCCGCTAGGGGCGATGGGCGCGGAGCATCAGCGTCACGCCGGGCAGTGACCTGACCGGGAGATAACGCTCCGCGACCACGACTGACGTCAGAATCCCGTTGAGCAGGGGAGGCACCTCGCCGAGGTCGCTGCCGGTGGACTGCCGCCTCCGCCATGCGACGACGGGGCGCAGCAGGACATTCCAGCTCCATACCCGGTCGATCGCGAAGCCGGCCTTCTGGACGACGTCGGTGAGGCCCGCCCGGCTGTAGCGGCGGACGTGCCCGACGTGCTCGTCGTGCGCGGACCACAGGGCCATGTCGCACGGCACGGCGATCAGCGCGGTCCCGTTCGGCCTGAGAACCCGGGCGATCTCCGCCGTGACGAGGTAGTCCTCGTCTACGTGCTCAAGCACGTCGAAGGCGGTGACCAGGTCACATACACCGGATCTGACCGGCAGCTCCCTGGCGTCGGCCCGCATCGCGTCGATCCCCCGGTCCCGGGCGGTCCCGACCGCCGATTCCGCGTAGTCGAGCGCGAGCGCCTGCCAGCCGCGTGCCCGCAAGACCCTGGTGTTGCCGCCACCGGCCGCCCCTATGTCCAGGGCAAGGCCGGGGGCCAGTCGCTGGATTTCCCGCTCCAGCAGTGCGCGCCGCTCCCGGTACCACCAATGGTGGTCCTCGACAGCAGCGAGAGTCCGAAGCTCAGCTGCTTCCATGGCCCTATCTTGTACCGTATGCCGCAGGCGCGATCGCGCGGATCTGCCAGTTCGCGATGATGCCAGCCGGCACGAGTTCACGTGCCGTCAGCCCACGCGCACGAGCTGGGCAGCGGGCGGACTGGGATGCAGGTAGGGAGACAGTCGTGGAGACGGCGGCCAAGTACTCCATCGTCGTCCCTGTGTACAACGAAGAGGAATCATTTTCCGATCTCGTCAAGGGGCTGCGTGAGGTAATGGACCTCCTCGACGGCCCGGCGGAGGTCGTGCTGGTCGACGACGGCAGCCGGGACTCCAGCTACCGGCTGATGCTGGAGGCGAACCGGGAGGATCCCCGGTTCAAGGTCATCCAGCTGTCCCGGAACTTCGGGCACCAGGTAGCCATCACCGCCGGCATGGACGCCGCGTCGGGGGAGGCGGTCGTGGTGATGGACGCCGATCTCCAGGACCCCCCGCACGTCATCCTGGAGATGGCCGCCCGGTGGCGGGAGGGCTACGAGGTGGTGTTCGCGGTCCGCGAGCGGCGTGAGGGCGAGACGCTGTTCAAGAAGACGACGGCGGCACTGTTCTACAACCTGCTGCATCGGCTGGCAGAAATCGAGCAGCCCGTCGATGTCGGCGACTTCCGGCTGGTCGACCGGAAGGCCCTGGACGCGTTCCTGCAGATGCGGGAGAGCAACCGGTATGTCCGGGGAATGTTCTCCTGGATCGGGTTCCGGCAGGTCGCGGTGCCCTACACGCGGGCCTCGCGCCACGCGGGCCGCAGCAAGTACCCGCTGCGCAAGATGCTCAGGTTCGCCTCCGACGGGATCATCGGGTTCTCCACGGCTCCGCTGCGGCTGGCGCTGACGGCAGGACTGGTGCTGGCCGTCGCCTCGGTCGCTTACGGCCTGGTCGCCATCGCGCTCAAGCTGGCCGGCCTTCCCTATGTGCCCGGCTACGCCTCCCTGCTGGTGACGATCACCTTCCTGAGCGGGGTCCAGCTGATCGTGATCGGGATGGTCGGCCAGTACGTGGCGCGGATATACGACGAGGCCAGGGCCCGTCCCCTGTATCTCGTGCGCGACACGCGCGGGTTCACCACCGGCGGCGGGGACAACGGGCGGACCACGTGGCCGCCGCCGGATAAAGGCAAGCGGGACGGCGGCCAGCACATTCCCCCCAGGCCCGCACCGTGACGGGGCCGGGCAGCCGCCATGATGAGGGAGGCACGCACTCCGAGCTGGTGACGTCGGGGGCATCGACGACGGTGGAGATTGGGTCGGATCACGCTGAGGAGCCTGGCCCGCCCACGGCCGCGAGGCCTGGCCGGGTCACCTCCGGCGGCAGGCTCGCTTCACCCGCCCTGCAGGGGCTGCTGGCGCTGGTGGCCTACCTGGCCATCTGGGTGCTGGCCGAGGCGCTGCCGCTGGTGCTCCACCCCGGGTGGGCGCAGCTCGACCAGGCGAGCCCGGACCCGAACTTCTACACCTGGAGCCTTCGCTGGTGGCCGTACGCGATCGCGCACGGGCTCAACCCGCTGCACACCGCCCAGGTCGGCGCCCCCGCCGGGGTCGGCCTGGCCTGGGTCACCACGATCCCGCCGCTGGCCCTGCTGGTCTTCCCGCTGACCGCCCTGGCCGGCCCGGTCGTCTCGTTCAACCTGCTCGTCGTGGCCGCGATCCCGGTCTCGGGCTGGGCCGCGTTCGTGCTGTGCCGCCGGCTCACCCGGCGGTTCTGGCCCTCCCTGGCCGGGGGCGCCGTCTACGGGTTCTCGGCGTACGAGATCAACCACATCATCGCCGGCCAGCTGAACCTGGCTTTCAGCCTGCTCCTGCCGCTGATGGCCTACCTCGTCGTGCTGTGGTGGGACGGGCGGATCGGCCCGCGCGCCTTCACCGGCCTGCTGGCGCTCACGATGGCCGTCCAGTTCTACCTGTTCATCGAGACCTTCGCCGACCTGACCGCGGTGTGGCTGGTAGCTCTCCTGGTCGGCTACGCAGTGGCCGGCCGGACGGGGCGGCCAGCTGTCGCGAGGCTCGGCGGGCTGGTTGGCCTGGCATACCTGTTCGCCTTCGCCATCGCCATTCCCTATCTCGCCTATGCGCTGGCCCATGTGCCGGCCGGCTTTGTGCGCCCGCCCGACAGGACGTCGCTCGACCTGGCGAGCCTGGTGGTTCCCCGGCCCACCCAGACCTTCGGCCTGGGGTGGCTGGCGCGCGCGGGAGTGTTCTCGACATCGTCCCGGGACGGGTACCTGGGGATTCCGCTCCTGGTGATCGTCGGCTGGCTGGCGGCGTCCGGCTGGTCGAGGAAGCTCACCCGGTTCCTGGTTGTCATGCTCCCGCTGCTCATCCTGGCCGCGCTCGGGCCCGCCGTGAAGGTGGACGGGCACCAGCTCACGGGGCTGCCCTGGGCCCGCGCCTGGTACCTGCCGATCCTGCGCAGCGCGTACCCGGTCAGGATCATGGTGTTCGCCTTCCTCGCCCTGGCCGTGATCGTCGCGCTGTGGCTCGCCGGCCCCGCTCGCTGGCCCTGGGCCCGGTGGCTGGTCGCGCTGGCCGCCATCGCCGCCGTCGCAGCGAACACGCCCGCGCTGACCCTGCAGGCCCGGACCAGCGTGCCGGCCTTCATCACCAGCGGCGAGTACCGCAACTACCTGGCTCCCGGCGAGACCATCGTGGTGGTGTCGGGCACACGTAACGCCGGCATGCTGTGGCAGGCGCAGACGGACTTCTACCCGCGGCTGGCGGGCGGTTTCGTCAACGCCGCGATCGAGCACGGGACCGATCTGCCGCAGCCGGTCACCGAGCTGGCCTGGGGCAGAAAGCCCAGCCCGCGCACCGTCCGGGATTTCCGCTCGTTCGCCAGGAGAGCCAGGCTCGGGGCGATTCTCGTTGACGCGAGCTCGGCCGGAAGGTGGCCGGTCATTCTCCGCGGGATCGGTCTGCGGGGACGGGCCGTCGGCGGCGTGATCGTCTACCCGACCCGGGCCGCTCGCTGACGGGCTGCCTGCCGGGCCGCACGCGCCGCCCGGCCGCGCTGGCGCGTCCGCCGCTCACCCATCACGCCCGCGCGGGCGGGCACGCGGGCTAGTCGGCGGCCGGGATGTCCACCGGATGATCAGCATGATCAGCGGCCTGGACCGGCCGCCGTCCCGCGGCCCCGGCGGCCGGCCTGCTGGCCGCGCGCCGCTCGCGCCACCACGTTCTCCCGATGACCCGCGCGTAGCGCAGGCCGTAGAACAGGTTCCCGCCCTTCTTGCTCGCGCCGGAGATCCGCTGCCGCATGACGGTGGGCACCTCGGCGACGCGGTAACCCTGGAAGATGGCGCCGATCAGCAGCTCCGAGGTCTGGTACTGCGGCTGCGTCTGGCGGACGGTGCCGGTGAGCTCGGCGCGCATGAGGCGCAGCCCGCTGGAGGTGTCGGTGAGCCTGGTGCCGGTGAGGAAGCTGATCAGCCTGGCGAAAAAACGGACACCGACATTGCGGAAGCGATCGGTGTTCTCGGTCCGGCCCAGCTGCCGGGAGCCGACGACGAAGTCCGCCCGGTCCTCCTCCAGGATGCGCACCATGGCGGGCAGGTCGGCGGGATTCCACTGCCCGTCGCCGTCGAGCGTGGCGATGTAGCGGGCGCCTGCGTCGCGGGCGATCCGGTAGCCGAGCCGCAGCGCCACGCCGTGACCGCGGTTGGCCGACAGCGTGCAGACCAGCGCGCCGTGCCGCTGCGCGGTCTCGGTGGTGCCGTCGGTGCTGCCGTCGTCGATCACCAGGCACGACACCCGCACGCCCGTTATCTCGTCCGGGATCTCGTCGAGCACCTCGCCGATGTTGTCGGCCTCGTTGTAGGCGGCGATGACGACAACCAGCGGCTCCAGCTTGACCGAGGGGTAACTGCGGGCAAACACATCCTGCGCAGCGCTGGTGATCTGGCCGGTGTCGGGCGCCTCGCGCAGCGAGCGGTAGATCTGGCTGGCAGTGTGTGGTCGAATTGGCATCAGTGGTTTTATCCCATGTGAAGCGGCAAAGTTTCTGCTGACCGACCCTACGCCACTGGCGGCGGGCGGATGTCCTGGACCGTCGAGATCCATCTGGTAGCGTGCATAGTCGCCACATCTTGGCGAGCCCAGCCTGCCAGATAGCCTGTGGCAGGCAGGCCGGAGGCCCCCCGCCGCGCGCCTCCAGGGCTCGGCAACCGTAACTCTGTCACGATGACCTGCTGATATCCCGAAGAGCGAGGATCTTCATGGCCCACCTCGTACCCAGGATGGTCGCGGCGGCGCGGAGCAGGCTCCGCACCACGGTCGGCAGGCGGTTCAGCAGGTTCGCGGTGGCCGCGGTGGCCGCGGTGGCCGCCAGCCAGATCACCCTGGCTGTCTGCCTGGGCTTTTTCGGGCTGCCGGCCGGCCGCTCCGCACTCGCCGCCTGGCTGGCCGGAGCCGGGACGAGCTACCTGGTGAGCCGGTGGGCGTGGGAGCGCAGGGGCAGGCCGCACCTGCTCAAGGAAACCCTCCCGTTCTGGGTTGTCGCTGTGGGCGCGGCCGTCGTGCTCACCTCGACCACCAAATTCGCGAATCAGCGCGCGATGACGATGGGCCTCAGCCACAAGCAGGTGGTGCTCTTCGACGGCATCGCCTTCCTGATTGCCAACTGCGTGACGTTCCTGACCCGGTTCCTGATCTTCCACTACGTCCTGTTCAAGGACCGGGGAACCAAGACCGCGCCCGCGGCCGCCGTCCCGCGGGCCGGGGCGGGCAGCGCGTCCAGCACGGGGGATGGCGCGGACGCGGTGCCGGTCCCCAGCGCGGGTGGCCCAGCTGGCCCCAGCGCTGGTGGCCCAGCCGGCAACGGCGCGGGTGGCCCAGCTGGCAACGGCGCGGGTGGCCCAGCTGGCAATGGCGTGGCCAAGGTCAACGGCTCCGCCGCCCGGTCCGGCGGCGCTGCCGAACCGGGAGTGCTGTCAGAGCCGCGGCCCCAGCGCTGAGCGCCGGGGCCGGCCAGCGGTCAGCGGGAGCCGGAATCCCCGGGATCGACATCGGCGAGCCGCTCCAGCGCGGGCAGCGCGGCCGCGAGCGCGGCGAGCTGCTCGCTGGTGAGCGTGCGCAGGCTGTCGGCGAGCACGGTGGTGCTCTCCTGGCGGATCCGCTCCAGGACGGCGCGGCCCGCCGGCGCGATCGCCAGCGTGCTGGCGCGCGCGTCGCCCGGCACCGGGCAGCGGACCACGTAGCCGCGCTCCTCAAGCGCGGTGACGAGCCTGGTCAGTGTCGACGGGGCGATCCCCTCGGCGGCGGCGAGGTCACCGAGCCGCAGCGGGCCGGACCGCTCCACCGTGGCCAGGGCAGAGAGCTGCGTGGGCGTCAGCCCGGCGAGCACATGACGGCGGAGCCGCCGCGACAGGCGGGCGATCGCCACCCGCAGCCTGGCCACGTCGATCGCGGCGTCGGGCCCGGCGCCCCCGGCGGGCCGGGACGGCGTGGCGGCGGGCGTGGCACCGGGGCGGCCGGTCATGCTCCTTCCCTGCACCCCTGAAGCCTACGTGCCAGCAGGCCCTCGCGCGCGCCGGCGCGCAGCTGTCCACCGCCGGCCGGCCTCGCGTCCCGCGCCCGGTAGCGCGGCCGGACCCGCGGCGGTGGCACGATTGTCCCTGCATGACCCCGACGTGGAGGGCGGACCGGGACCGTGGCGGTAGCACCGAGCGTGTCATATTCGATCACCGTGCGGCTGGAGGTACCCTCGCGCGGCCGGGCGGTGAGCGAGCTCACCCACGCCGTCGAGCAGGCAGGTGGCGCGGTCACCGCGCTGGACGTCACCCCGCATGGCCATGAGCGGCTGCGGGTCGATGTCACCTGCGCGGCGCGCGACACCGAGCACGCGGCCGCGATCGTCGAGGCGCTTTCCGGCATTGACGGCGTGACGCTGAGCAAGGTCAGCGACCGGACCTTCCTGCTGCACCTGGGCGGCAAGATCGAGACCCAGGCGAAGGTGCCGCTGCGCAACCGCGATGACCTGTCCATGGCGTACACGCCTGGCGTGGCGCGGGTCGCGCTGGCCATCGCCGACAACCCCGATGACGCCCGCCGGCTGACGGTCAAGCGCAACAGCGTGGCCGTGGTCACCGACGGCAGCGCCGTGCTGGGCCTGGGCAACGTCGGGCCCTACGCGGCGCTCCCGGTGATGGAGGGCAAGGCCGCCCTGTTCAAGCGGTTCGCCGGCATCGACGCCTGGCCGGTCTGCCTGGACACCCAGGACACCGACGAGATCGTCAGGACCGTGCAGATCATCGCGCCCGCCTTCGGCGGCATCAACCTGGAGGACATCGGCGCGCCCCGCTGCTTCGAGGTGGAGCGGCGGCTGCGCGACCTGCTCGACATCCCGGTCTTCCACGATGACCAGCACGGCACCGCGATCGTGGTGCTCGCCGCGCTGACCAACGCGCTGCGGGTGGTGGGCAAGAAGCTGGGGTCGGTGCGGGTGGCGATGGCCGGGGCGGGAGCCGCCGGCACGGCCGTGCTCAGGCTGCTCCTCGCTTCCGGCGCGGCCGACGTGATCGTCTGCGACGACCGGGGCGCGGTGCACCAGGGCCGCCCTGGCCTGACCGACAGCCTGCGCTGGGTCGCCGGGCATACCAACGCCGGCGGGTACCAGGGTGATCTGGCTGGCGCGGTGCGCGGCGCGGACGTGTTCATCGGGGTGTCGGCGCCGGACATCCTCACCGGCGCCGAGGTCGCGGCGATGGCAGGCGACGCGATCGTGTTCGCCCTCGCCAACCCCGTCCCCGAGGTCGACCCCGACGCGGCCGGTGAGCACGCCGCGGTGGTGGCCACCGGCCGCAGCGACTACCCGAACCAGATCAACAACGTGCTGGCGTTCCCCGGCGTCTTCCGCGGCCTGCTCGACGCGCAGAGCCGGACGATCAACGACGACATGCTGGTCGCCGCGGCCCGCGCGCTGGCCGGCGTGGTCTCCCAGGCCGAGCTGGGCCCCCACTACATCATCCCGTCGGTGTTCAACCCGGACGTGGCCCCGGCGGTGGCCGCCGCGGTCAGGGATGCCGCGGGCGGCCGCCCGTCGCACGCCTAGGCGGTGCGCGGCGGATCGATGCCCCAGCCCGGCCACCTCCGCCCATCGGCCAGAATGGGTGCATGGAGGAGAGCCTGGCGGGGCGGCTGCTGGTCGCTACCCCGCTGCTGGGCGACCCCAACTTCCGGCGGTCCGTCGTGCTGGTGGTGGAGGACGAGCCGGGCGAGGGCACCCTCGGGGTGGTGCTGAACCGCCCGACCGAGACCCCGGTCCGCCAGGTGCTCGAATCCTGGACAGACCTGGTGACCGGGCCGTCGGTGGTCTTCCGGGGCGGCCCGGTCTCTCCCAACAGCGCGCTCGGGCTGGCCATCGCCCCGGGCGAGGACGAGCCGGTGGGATGGCGGGCGCTGGACGGGATGACGCCGCTGGCCCGTCTCGGCCTGGTCGACCTGGACGCCCCGCCGCAGCTGCTGGAGGGCGGGATCGCCTCGCTGCGCGTTTTCGCGGGCTACGCGGGCTGGGGCCCGGGCCAGGTGCAGGCGGAGATCGAGGAAGGGGCCTGGTACGTGCTGCCGGCCGAGCCCACCGACGCGTTCGCCGCCGAGCCGGAGCGGCTGTGGCAGGTGGTGCTGCGCCGTGCCGGGGGCGCTCTTGCCCTGGTGGCCACCTATCCGGATGACCCGGCGCTCAACTGAGTGCGGGGTAGAATCGGGCACCGTGAGCACCGAGGTCCTTCCCCAGCAAGGCACGACAGAGGAGACCGCCGTCCGGCCAGCGCCGTCCGACGGTGATGGCGATCATGAGCGCTTCGCCCACTACGTCCTGAAGGACAAGATCGTGGACAGCGCCGTGCTCGGCACACCGGTGGTCGCGCTCTGCGGTAAGAAATGGGTGCCGAGCCGCGACCCCAAGCGGTTCCCGGTGTGCCCGGACTGCAAGCGGATCTACGAGTCGATCCCGGAAGACGCGTAGCGCCGCGGGCCACGCCGCCTGCTGGCACCGGCGCGACGCCCGGCCGGAACTAGCCCGCCGCCGCCCGGGCCGGCAGTTGCTGGACGTCATTCCAGACCCAGATGCCCTCTTCGCGCTGGGGCGCGGTCCCGAGCGCCGCCGACAGCCACTTCCTGGCGTAGGCCGGGTCGCGGCCGCCGGGAGTCATGACCACGTTGGTGACGCCCCAGGCCCGCATGGCGACCCGGAACGAGCGAATGGCCCCCGGTGCCGGCATCGGCGGGAGCGCCATCACGGCATGGGTGACCAGCGGTGTGGTGAGCGCGGTCATCGTGCCCTCTGGTGTGCCCGGCGTGAAGCCGTGATCGGCGCTGCCGTCGCCACCCGCGACGATGCCGCGGCCACCGACGAGCCGGTACCTCATGCCGTCTTCGAGCTGCCACACCAGGGCCTGATCCTGGTAGGAGGAGGGGAACGGGTAGAACAGCACGACCGCACCGGCGGGCAGCCGCGCCTCCAGCCGGGAGACCGCGGCCGGCGCCCTGACGCCGGTTGTGGTGAACGGAAGCGGCCAGGCAAGGAGCCAGGGGATCACGAGCGCCGCGCTGACCGCGGCGGCCGCCGCCACCCGCGCCGCCGGGGCGGCCGCGGTACGCCACACCCGGTCCAGCAGCAGCGTGCCCGCGACGGCGATGCACCACACCGCCACGACTGAGAAGTTCGCCGGGGTGATGTTCTTCAGGATCGGCCACCCGTCGAGGGCGCGCCACGGCAGCGGCAGCCAGCTGGGCTGGCCACCCTGTGATATCGCCAGATGCTTGCTGCCAAGCGACAGCCACATCGCGGTGACCAGGAGAATGGCGCACAGGACCACCAGCGGGCGGCGCAGCACCGCCACCGCGACCGCGACCACCACGAGCGCGAGGATGCCGAGGTAGGCGCCGCGTGTCCCGCCATGCCCGAGATACCCGATGACCGCGAGGTCGCGCTGCCTGACCGGGAACAGCTGCTGGCCCAGGCCGTTCGCGGTCACGGCCGACCAGACGGCTCCCCGGATGTGCCGCGGGCCCGCCAGGGCATACCACGCCGGATAGGCAAGCAGGGCGCCGGCCACCAGCCCGGCGAGGAGGAATCCGCGCCAGGCGAACGGCAGTTTCCCGGCGAGGCTGCCCCGCACGAGCGCCGCCAGCGAGGCCAGGGCCAGCGCGATCCCGGTCATGAAGACGGTGATCGTGAGCATCTCCACGCCGACGAAGAACTGCGCGGTGACGGCCAGCCCGAGGCCAGCGCCCCACCGCCACCAGGATCCTTGCTGGGCAACGGCCAGCTCGTAACAGCACAGGAAGATCAGCGGCAGCAGCGGCAGGAACGTCACCTGAAGATGGTTGAAGGCCTCATTGCGCATCATGTACGGCGAGAAACCGAACAGCAGCCCGCCCAGGAAGGCCGCTGGCCGGCCGGCTCCCAGCGCCCGCCGCAGGCACCCGTACATCGACAGGGCGCTCAGCGGCGGGGCCAGGGTCAGCGCCACGTTCAGGGCGGTGACCGGCCCGAACAGCCAGCTGACCGGGGACAGTGCCACGCCCAGCGCCAGGACACTGGTGTTGTCGAGCAGGTTCATGCCGCCGGGCACATGGACCCAGGTGGTGTACAGCAGGCTGTGCCCGTGGCTGATCGCATATGCCGGCCAGGCGATGAACCACGCGATCGACGCCGGGTCCCCGCAGGCGCACACCATCGTGGAGGCGGGACGCCCCGCCCACACGTGCCACCACATCCCCACGCCCAGCCCGGCGTATACCACCCCGGCGACCAGCCAGCCCGGCACGCGCCCCACCAGCCGCCGCAGCCGGGGCGCAGCATGCAGCCGGCCAGCGGGGTCAGGTGGGGGCACCGGGTCTGGCTCTACCGCTGGCGGGCGGACCCGCCACAGCACCGGCCGTCCGGTTTTCTCTCTGCTGCTAATGGCTGCCAACCTCGGCGATCGTTGCTTCTGCCCGGCGGTCACCGGAGCCGCAGGCACCCGGTCCCGGCCAGCGGACCGGCCCGCCGCGGCCGCATCGGCGGCGACCATCGCGCCTGTTGCCGGCCCGCCCCCGGCCGGCCAGGGCGCAGACAGGGTAGCAGATGCCAGCCGCCATGGGCGCCGCCGCTGATGCCTGCGGGCAGGGGGCTGGCGGTGGCCGGCCCGCGGGCCTGGCTGGCGGCGGCGGAGGGGTCACCGGCCAGCGGCCGGGGCGCCGGCCAGCGTGACCCCGGCGGCCCGCATCTCGTCGAGAGCCTCGGCGGTGGTGGCCGGTGCCACGCCGGCGATGAGCCCGAGCAGGACCCTGGTGGCGAAGCCCTGCCGTGCGGCGTCCAGCGCGGTCGCCCGCACGCAGTAGTCGGTAGCGATGCCGGCCACGTCCAGCTCGTCCACGCCACGCTCGCGCAGCCAGGCAGCCAGCGGCGTGCCCGCCGCGTCGGTGCCCTCGAAGCCGCTGTAGGCGGCGGCATGGGCGCCCTTGCTGAACACCGCCTCGATCCGGCTGGTGTCGAGCCGGGGGTGGAACTGCGCGCCTTCGGTGCCTGCCACGCAGTGCGGCGGCCAGGAGCTGCTGAAGTCGGGCTCGGCGGCGAAGTGGCTGCCGGGGTCGACGTGGTAGTCACGTGAGGCCACCACGTGCGCGTAGCCGCCGCCCTCGGTGCCCAGGTACCGGCTGATCGCCGCCGCCGTCGCCGCCCCGCCCGCGACCGCCAGCGAGCCGCCCTCGCAAAAGTCGTTCTGCACATCCACGATCATCAGCGCGCGCACACCCTGAGGCTACGGCATCGGCCGCCGCCAGGGGCCCTCGCGCCGCAGGTCAGCCGCTGGCGCCGACGTCGGCCGGGGCGCCGCCGGTGATGCGCACCAGCTCGGCGAACGAGGTGGGGAACACCGTGTGCGGGTGCCCGGCGGCGGCCCAGACCACGTCGTAGCCATCCAGCCACTGATCGACCAGGGTGCGCAACGGCTGCGGGTGGCCGACCGGCGCCACCCCGCCGATGGCCTGCCCGGTGGCCTCACGCACGAACTCCGGGTCGGCCCGCTGCACCCGGCCGGCGCCGATGAGCGCGGTCACCTTGCCCGTGTCCACCCGGTGCGCCCCGCTGGTCAGCACGAGCAGCGGGGCGCCGTCGGCGCTGAAGACCAGGCTGTTGGCGATCGCCCCCACCTCGCAGCCCAGCTGGGCGGCGGCGGTAGCGGCCGTGGGCGCGGGCGCGGGCAGCTGCCTCACCTGCCCGGTGACGCCCAGCCCGCGCAGCACGTCAGTGACGTGCCCGGCGCTTGGATGCATTCCTGGGGGCTACCGGGCACACCGGCGCCCCGCCGGCCCGCTCTGCGGCCGAGGGCTCCTGCCACGGCGGGCCGGAGCTGCGGAACAGGAACTCACCGTAGGTGACCGGCGCCATGTCGCCGTCCAGGGCGTACCGGTCGGGATGGAGGCGCAGCTGGAGGAGCCTGCGCTGGGCGTAGTTGCACTCGTCTACCACATCGGCCACGCGCCGGGCGGCCCGGCATGCCGCCCGCCAGACGGCGGCCGGGCCGCGATCTGGGGAACTCATGATGCCATCATTGTGCACCAGTGGCCGCAGAGTAAATGGGAGCAGGGTGGCCAACGCCGTCGCGCGGCGGATGGTGGTGCCGCCGCACCGCGACGGCGGGCAGGCGCAGGGCCGGTCAGCCGTTGCCGGGCTCCATCAGCGTCGGGATCGCCGGGTAGCCGCGGGACAGCTGCAGCGCGTGCCCGGGCAGCTCGGCGAGGGCGTCCCGGTGCTGCTGCCGCGCCTGCTCCAGCGTCTGCCCGCGGACGATCTCGCCGCGGGCGACCAGCGGCCGGAGCAGCTCCCGGCCGGCCGGGGACGGGACCGGCGGTGCCAGGCTGACCTGCTCGGCCACTGCCGTGCCGCTATCGTCGAGCTGCCGCAGCGCCCACTTGCGGCCGCCCCGGCTCGGCTTGCCCACCGAGCGCTTGGCCACCGGCTGCAGCGCGGCGCCCTGCCCGGGTTCCAGCGCCCTGGCCACCAGCTTGTAGACGAGCGCGGCGGTGGGCGCCCCGGAGCCTGTGACCAGCGCGGTTCCCACCCCGTAGCCGTCCACCGGGGCGGTGGCGAGCGCCGCGATCGAGTGCTCGTCCAGGTCCCCGGTGAGCACGATCCGCGTCTTGTGCGCGCCCAGCCCGTCCAGCAGGGTGCGCACCTGCCGCGCGGTGGCGGCCAGGTCGCCGCTGTCGATGCGGACCGCGCCCAGGTCCGGCCCGGCCAGCTCGACCGCGGCGCGTACCGCGCCCGCCACGTCGAACGTGTCCACCAGCAGGGTGGTGCCCGCGCCCTGGACGGCGAGCTGGGCGCGGAACGCGTCCCGCTCGCTGTCGTGCACCAGCGTGAACGCGTGCGCGCTGGTGCCCCGGGTGGGCACGCCGTAGTCACGGCCGGCCCGCAGGTTCGACGTGGTGGCGAAGCCGGCGATGTAGGCCGCCCGGGCGCTGGCCACCGCCGCCAGCTCGTGGGTGCGGCGCGAGCCCATCTCGATCAGCGGGCGGCCGTCCGCCGCGGTCACCATCCGGGAGGCGGCGGACGCGATCGCGCAGTCGTGGTTCAGGATCGACAGCACGAGCGTCTCCAGCACCACCGCCTCGGCGAACGTCCCCTCCACCACCAGGATCGGCGAGCCGGGGAAGTAGCAGTCGCCCTCGTCGTAGCCCCAGATGTCGCCGGTGAACGCGAATGACTCCAGGTACCGCAGCGCTGCCTCGTCGGTGACCTGCGTGTCGCGCAGGAAGGCAAGCTCGCCCGGCCCGAACCGGAACGCCTCCAGCGCGTCGAGCAGCCGGCCGGTGCCCGCCACCACCCCGTACCGGCGGCCGTGCGGCAGCTGCCGGGCGAACACCTCGAACACCGCCCGCCGCTGCGCCGCGCCGCTGTGCAGCGCCCCGGCCAGCATGGTCAGCTCATAGTGGTCGGTGAGCAGCCCCGTGCTGCCGCCCGGCGCGGTGATCTGTCCCGGATCATCTGCCACATCTGGCAGCCTACGGTCCGGGCGGCCGGCCCGGTTCGCGCCCGCGCCGATCCCCTGGCAGAGTGGAATTCTGCGCCCGGGGAGATGATGAGCGATGAGTGTGGCGCCGGCCGAGGTTGAGCGCGAGGAGGCCGGGCTCGATGCCGTGCCCGACACGCCGTGGGTGACCATTGTCTGGAACGACCCGATCAATCTCATGTCCTATGTCACCTACGTATTCCAGAAGGTGTTCGGGTACGCCAGGCCCAAGGCCGAGAAGCTGATGCTCGACGTGCACCACAGGGGCAAAGCGGTGGTGTCCAACGGCACCCGTGAGTCGATGGAGCGGGACGCCGAGATCCTGCACGGTTACGGCCTGTGGGCCACGGTGAGCCACGACCGGTGACCGGTGACCCGGCGGCGGGCGGGATGACCCGGCGGCCGCGCCCGCGGGCGGCGCAGGACGGCGGCGCCCCGGATGAGGAGGAGACCACGGGAGCTTTCCGGCGGTCGCGGGGCAGGGTGTCCGCGCGCTTCACCGCCTCGCAGGCGGTGATACTCCGCAACCTGGTCAGCCAGGTGGCCGAGCTGATGGGCGGCGCGGAGGGCACCGGCGCGGCCGGCCCGGGCCTGGCCTGGCCCGCCACGGCGGCACCCGGCACGGCGGGACCCCCGGCCGGCCAGGGCCCGGCCGGGCCCGGGGAAGCGGGGGAGCCGGAGCTGTCGCTGGAGGAGATGGCCGCGATGCTCGCCGCCGCCGGGCCGGTCTCCCCGCCGGAGGACCCGGTCCTCGCCCGGCTGCTGCCCGACGCCTACCGCGACGACCCGGAGGCGGCGGGGGAGTTCCGCCGCTACACCGAGCAGGACCTGCGCTCGGGCAAGGTCGCCGCGGCCCAGACGGTGCTCGCCACGCTGCCCGCCGAGGGCGGCCAGGTGCGGCTGGGGCCGGAGGACGCGCAGGCGTGGCTGCGCGCGATCAACGACGTCCGGCTCGCCATCGGGACGGCCCTCGGCATCACCGAGGACTACCAGGACGAGCTGCAGCAGGCCAGCTGGGCGGACCCCCGCTCGGCCTATCTCGAGGTCTACCACTGGCTGGGCTACATCCAGGACTCCCTGGTCCGCGCGCTGTCGTGACGGCGCCCAGGCTACGCTCGCATCCATGCTGACGATTGCCCCTGAACTGCACGCGGAGATCGTCGCGCACGCCCGGGCGGACCACCCGGACGAGGCGTGCGGGATCATCGCCGGCCCGGTCGGGAGCGACCGGCCCGAGCGGTTCGTCCCGATGCTCAACGCCGAGCGCTCACCCACGTTCTACCGGTTCGACTCCACCGAGCAGCTGCGGGTCTGGCGGGAGATGGACGAGCGGGACGAGGAACCGGTCGTCATCTATCATTCACACACGGCCACCGAGGCCTACCCCTCCCGCACCGACATCTCGTACGCGAGCGAGCCGGGCGCGCACTATGTGCTTGTCTCCACCCGCGAGCCGGACGAGACAGAGTTCCGCTCGTTCCGGATCGCCGGCGGCGCGGTGACCGAAGAGGAGGTACGGATCGCCGCCGGGGCGGCGGGCCCGGGACCGGAATGATCCCCCCGGGCGACCGGTTGGAGCTACCAGAGATATGCCATCGCCGCGCTGGCCGGCGATGCCCACACCCAGGAGCGACGTTCATGGCCATTGAGGTCCGCATCCCGACCATCCTGCGCACCTACACCGGTGGCGCCAAGTCGGTCGAGGGTTCCGGTGCCACCCTCGCCGAGCTGTTCGGCGACCTTGACGCCCGGCACAGCGGGCTGCGTGAGCGCCTGGTGGACGACTCGGGGCTGCGGCGTTTCGTCAACGTCTACCTCAACGACGAAGACGTGCGTTTCCTCGGCGGGCTGGAGACGCCGGTGAAGGACGGCGACACGGTGACGGTGCTGCCGGCGGTGGCCGGCGGCCAGCGCTGAGGCCGCCGGCCCGGGCCGGCGCGCCGGGGAGGGCGAGGCGAGCCTGATGCGGTACGACTCACTGCTTGAGTCGCTGGGCGGGACGCCGCTGGTCGGGCTGCCCCGGCTGTCGCCCGCCACCGACGTGCGGCTGTGGGCGAAGCTGGAGGACCGCAACCCGACCGGCTCGGTCAAGGACCGGGCTGCGTTCTTCATGATCGAGCAGGCGGAGAAGGACGGGCTGCTGGCCCCGGGGGCCACCATCTGCGAGCCCACCTCGGGCAACACCGGCATCTCCCTGGCGATGGTCGCCCACCTGCGCGGCTACCGGATGATCTGCGTGATGCCGGAGAACACCTCGGCCGAGCGCCGGCAGCTGCTGCTGATGTACGGGGCGCAGGTGATCTCGTCCCCGGCCGCTGGCGGGTCCAACGAGGCGGTCCGGGTGGCCAAGCGGCTAGCGGCCGAGCACCCCGACTGGGTGATGCTCTACCAGTACGGCAACGACGCGAACGCGCGTGCCCACTACCAGACCACCGGGCCAGAACTGCTCGCCGACCTGCCCGCGATCACGCACTTCGTGGCCGGCCTCGGCACCACCGGGACGCTCATGGGGGTGGGGCGCTACCTGCGCGAGCGGGTGCCCGGGGTGGCGATCGTGGCCGCCGAGCCGCGTTACGGCGAGCTGGTGTACGGGCTGCGCAACGTCGACGAGGGCTTCGTCCCGGAGCTGTATGACCCCTCGGTGCTGACCACGCGGTTCTCGGTCTCCTCGGCCGACGCGCTGCGCCGGACCAGGGAGCTGCTGGACGCCGAGGGTATCTTCGCCGGCATCTCCACCGGCTGCGCCCTGCACGCCGCGCTGGGCATGGCGGCCAAGGCGCAGGCGGCGGGCGAGCGCGCGGACATCGCGTTCATCGTCGCCGACGGCGGGTGGAAGTACCTGTCCACCGGCGCCTACTCGGGCACCCTGGAGGAGGCCGAGGCCCGGCTGGAAGGCCAGCTGTGGGCATGATGCGCCGGCGGGGCGCATGACGGCGTTCGACGAGGCGACCGCGGTTACGCCGGACGGGGATGGCTGCTACCGCATCCAGCCGGACAAGCGGTTCGCCATCTTCCTGCCGGACGGGGTCACCGGCGCGGTCAACGGCGGCGTGCTGATGGCGACCGTGCTGCGGGCGGTGCTCGACACCTCACCGCACCCGTACCCGGTCGCGACCAGCGCCCATTTCCTGCGGGTGCCGCGCCTGGAACCGGCCGGGGTGCAGATCTCCTGGCTCAGGCAGGGCAGGACCGCCGCCACCGCGCGGGCCACGCTGGTCCAGGAAGGCCTCCCGGTGCTGGAGGCCACCGTCACCACCGGGCCGCTGGGCCAGCCCGGCGACGGCGGCCTGTCGTGGACGTCCGAGCCGCCGCACATGCCGCCGATCGAGCAGTGCGCCAGCCTGGCCATGCGCGCCGAGTCGGCTGCGTTCGCCGGCTACGCCGGCCAGGTCGACCTGCGCCTGGACCCGGCGACGGCCGGCTGGCTGCACGGCGAGCCGGCCGGGATCCCCGAGATGCGCGGCTACTTCAGCCTGCGGGAGGACCGCGACCCCGACGTGTACCTGCTGGCCCTGGCGGTGGACGCGCTGCCGCCGGTGGTGCTCGGGCTCGGCCCGTTCGGCTGGTCGCCGACGGTGGAGCTCACCTGGCACATGCGGGCGGTTCCCGCCCGCGGGCCGCTGCGGGTCGCCGCCCGGTGCCGGCACATCAACGGCGGCTGGTTCGACGAGGAGGCCGAGGTGTGGGACCCGCAGGACCGCCTTGTCGCGCAGAGCCGGCAGATCGCCCGGCTGGGCCGGGGCGCGTAATCTGGTCGACCGTGCGGCTGACGATCATCGGGTGCTCGGGCTCCTTCCCGGGCCCGGACAGCCCGGCCTCCTGCTACCTGCTGGAGGCGGAGGGGTTCCGGCTCGTGCTCGACCTGGGCAATGGCGCGGTAGGCGCGTTGCAGCGGTACGTGGGCCTGTATGACATCGACGCGGTCTGCCTGAGCCACCTGCACGCCGACCACTGCCTCGACCTGTGCGGCTACCACGTCGCCCGCACCTTCCACCCCGACGGCCCGCGGCCGCGGATCCCGGTGTACGCGCCCGGCGGGGCCGCGTCCCGGATGGCGGCCGCATCCGGCCTGGCCGAGCCGCCCGGCATGACGGAGGCCTTCGAGTTCATCACGCTGGCGCCAGGCACCCAGCGGATAGGCCCGTTCCAGGTGACCACCGCGCACGTCAACCACCCGGTGGAGACGTTCGGCTTCCGGCTGGAGCAGGCGGGGCGGAGCATCGCCTACTCCGCTGACACCGGCGAGTCGGCCGCGCTGGTCGGGCTCGCCCGCGACGCCGACCTGCTGCTGTGCGAGGCCTCCCTGCTCGAAGGCCCCGGTCTGCCGCCCGACCTGCACCTGACCGCGCGGCAGGCGGCACTGCACGCGGCCCGGGCCGGGGCGGGGCGGCTGATGCTCACCCACCTGGTGCCGTGGAACGACCCGGCCCGCACCCTGGAAGAGGCATGCGGGTCCTCCTTCACCGGGCCGATCTCGCTGGCCGCCCCCGGCCATTCGCTCGAGCTCGGCTGAGGCGGGGCAGCCGTGGCCGCCCGGCGGCGATCGCGTATGGGCAGGTGAGCGCGCGGCGATGGCCAGGGCGTTGGGCGCCCGCGCCGCCGGCGCGGTTTAGGATCGGTGGTCATGCGGGTTCTGGTGACGGGTGGCGCTGGCTTCATCGGCTCCCATCTGGCTGATGCGCTGGTGGCCAGGGGCGACGAGGTCGTGGTGGCCGATGATCTGTCCGCGGCCCGGCCGGGGCGGCTTGATCCGCAGGTGGAGCTGCACAAGGTGAACATCACCGACCTGGGGACGCTGTCGGCGGTGCTGGAGGCGTCGGGCGCCGAGCTCGTCTGCCATCTGGCGGCGCAGATCGATGTGCGGTCGTCGGTGGACTTCCCCGCCGACGACGCACAGGCGAACGTGGTGGGCACGGTGAACGTGCTGGAGGCCGCGCGGCGGGTGGGGGCCAGGGTGCTGTTCGCCTCCTCCGGTGGCGCGCTGTACGGCAGGGATGCGCCGATCCCGTCGTGGGAGGACGTGCTGCCGCTGCCGGAGTCGCCCTACGGGATCGCGAAGTACTGCGCGGAGTGCTACATCGGGCTGTACAACCGCCTGCACGGGATGTCCCACTCGGTGCTGCGGCTGGCGAATGTGTACGGGCCGCGGCAGGATCCGGCCGGTGAGGCGGGGGTCATCACCATCTTCTGTGCCAGCGCGCTGGCCGCGGAGCGGCCGACGATCTACGGCGACGGCACCCAGACCCGCGACTACGTGTACGTCGGTGACGTGGTCGCCGCGTTCCTGGCCGCTGCCGACCGGGGACGGCCAGGCACCTGGAACATCGGGACGGGGGTGGAGGTCAGCGTGCTGGACCTGGTAGACATCATCGCCGGGATCGCGGGCCACGAGCTGTCGCCGGTGTTCGCCCCGCCGCGCCCCGGCGAGCTGGCGCGCAGCGTGCTGGCGGTGGACCGGGCCGCCGGTGAGCTGGGCTGGCGGGCCGCGACCCCGCTGGCCGACGGGATCCGCCGGGTCTATCGCTGGATCGAGGACGGGGCGCCCGACCGCGTCGGCTGCTAGGGCATGCCCTGTGGATCTTCAGCCCGTTGCGCGCGCCCGGCAGATCACCGGCATGCTGTGCGCCCGCATGGATCCACCAGGCACCGCCAGTGGCTAGGCTTTCCGGCATGTCCCGACCCGATGGGCGCGGCGCCGGCCAGCTGCGCGAGATACGAATGACCCGCGGCTGGCTGGAGCACGCCGAGGGATCGGTCCTGATCGAGTTCGGCGCCACCCGGGTGCTGTGCGCCGCCAGCGCCACCGAGGAGGTGCCGAGGTGGCGGCGCGGCAGCGGGCTGGGCTGGGTCACCGCCGAGTACGCGATGCTGCCGCGGGCCACCAACACCCGCGGTGACCGCGAGTCGGTCAGGGGCCGGCTGGGCGGCCGCACGCAGGAGATCTCCCGGCTGGTCGGCCGGTCGCTGCGCGCCTGCGTGGACACCAAGGCGCTGGGCGAGAACACGGTCATCATCGACTGCGACGTCCTGCAGGCCGACGGCGGCACCCGCACCGCCGCGATCACCGGCGGCTACCTGGCACTGGCCGACGCCATCGGCTGGCTGCGTGACCGCGGCCGCTGCAAGGGCGACCCGCTGGTCACGTCGGTGGCCGCCATCAGTGTCGGGATCGTGGACGGCGAGCCCCGGCTCGACCTGTGCTACTCCGAGGACGCCGCCGCCCAGACGGACATGAACGTGGTGTGCGCGGGCGACGGCAGCTTCGTGGAGATACAGGGAACAGCCGAACGGGAGCCGTTCGGCCGGGAGCTGCTTGACCGGCTGCTGGACCTGGGCGTGGCGGGCTGCGCGGAGCTCACCCGGCTGCAGCGCGAGGCGCTCGGCCGATGACCGGGCCGGCCGGCCCGCCCAGCCCGGCCCGGATCATTCTCGCGACACGCAACCCGGGCAAGCTCGCCGAGCTGCGGCGGATCCTGGCCGCCGCCGGGGTGAGCGTGGCAGTGGCCGACCTCGGCACTGCCCCCGGCATGCCCGAGGTGGCCGAGACCGGGCGCAGCTTCGTGGCGAACGCGCTGCTCAAGGCCCGGGCGGTGGCCGCGTACAGCGGGATCGCGGCGGTCGCCGACGACTCCGGCCTCTGCGTGGACGCGCTGAACGGGATGCCCGGTGTGCTGTCGGCCCGCTGGTCCGGGCGGCACGGGGATGACGAGGCGAACCTGCGGCTGCTGCTGGGCCAGCTCGCCGACCTGCCAGCCGGGGAGCGCGGGGCGCACTTCACGTGCGTGGCGGCGCTGGTGCTGCCGTCGGGGGAGGAGCGGGTCACCGAGGGAGCCGTGTACGGCCAGCTGACCGGCTCCCCCCGCGGCAGCAACGGCTTCGGGTATGACCCCATCTTCGTGCCGGACGGCTTCGAGCTGACCACGGCGCAGATGAGCGCGGGGGAGAAGGACAGGATCAGCCACCGGGGGCAGGCGCTGCGCGCGCTCGCGCCGGTCATAGCAGAGCTGCTCGGGGCTTGACGGCCCCCGGCCCGTCAGCCGCTGCTGGCGGCGCGAGACGGCCGGCCGGTAGTCGCCGTAGGGTTGGAGCACCCGCCCGAAGGGAGCGCGCGTGAGCGAGCACAAGCTGGCACCTGGGGACAAGGCGCCGGACTTCACCCTGCCCGACGCCGACGGCAAGCCGGTCAGCCTGTCGTCCCTGCGCGGGCGGCAGGTCATCGTCTACTTCTATCCGGCGGCGATGACCCCCGGCTGCACCACGCAGGCGTGCGACTTCCGCGACAGCCTGAGCTCCCTGGCCGCCGCCGGGGTCACGGTGCTCGGTATCTCACCCGACAGCCCGGCGAGGCTGGCCAAGTTCCGCGACCGCGACCACCTGACCTTCCCGCTGCTGTCCGACCCGGATCACCAGGTGGAGAAGGCGTACGGCGCGTACGGGGAGAAGAAGCTCTACGGCAAGACGACGACGGGCGTGATCAGGTCCACGTTCGTGGTCGACCCCAGCGGCGTGGTGGCCAGGGCCTACTACAACGTCAAGGCCACCGGCCACGTCGCGCGCCTGCGCAAGGAGCTGGGTGTCTGAGCGGACGGACCGGGCGGCCGGGGCGCCGGCCCGCGCCGTCTACGTGGCATAACCGGACCCGGGGCCGTAGCCCAATGGCAGGAGGCGAACGATTTAGGGTCGTTACAGTGTGGGTTCGAGTCCCACCGGCCCCACCACCCGGCCTGGCAGCCGATGACCGCGTGACCGCGCGGAAGGGCGCCGCGCGGCTGTGCAGCCTGCGGCTGGGATACTCGCTGGGTGCTGCCCGCTGACAACCACGTGCACTCGCAGTGGTCCTTTGACACGTTCGGGCGGGCGTCGATGGTGGCCGAGTGCCAGCAGGCCGTGGACCTGGGTGTCCCGTCGGTGGCGTTCACCGAGCACCTGGACTTCACCGGCTACGGCCCCGGCGACGCGATCGCCGCGACCGGTGTCAGGCCCGGCTGGTGGGACGCGATCCGGCCGCTGGACGTCACCGGCTACCTGGCCAGCATCGAGGAGTGCCGCCACCGATTCCCCTCGCTGCGCATCCTGACCGGGGTGGAGGCCGGGGAGCCGCACCTGTTCGGCGGCAGCGTGGGCGCGGTGCTGGCGGCCACCCGGTTCGACCGGGTCCTCGGGTCCCTGCACGCGCTGGCCTGGGAGGGCAGGCTGGTCAACTCGTCCTCCCTGCTGCGGGTCCTGCCGCCCGCGGAGGTGATGCGCCGGTACCTGGCTGAGGTGGCCGCGCTCGTCACAGGCAGCGGCGCGTTCGAGATCCTGGCCCATCTGGACTACCCGCGGCGGCACTGGCCCGCCAGCGCCGGGCCGTACCCGGAATCGGGGCTCGAGGAGGAGTACCGGGCCGTGCTGCGGGCGCTGGCGTCCTCGGGGCGGGTGCTGGAGGTCAACACCTTCAGCCCAATGGCCTCGGTCACGCTGCTGCGCTGGTGGCGGGACGAGGGCGGCCGGGCGGTGTCGTTCGGCAGCGACGCGCACGTGGCGGCGCGGGTCGCCGACAGGTTCCGCGAGGCGGTGGATATCGCCGCGGCGGCGGGCTTCGAACCTGGCCGGGACCCGTCCGACTTCTGGCGGTGCTGAGCCGTGGCCAGGGTCAGAGCAGGAAGCGGCTGCCGACGCTGTTGGGGATGAAGGCCTCGCCGAAATGGCGGGCCATCGCGTGCTGGGCGCGCCAGCCGGTGCAGTGGGCGGGCACGAGCACCTGCGGGCTCATCGCCCCCAGGTCGTCGAGCACCCGGGGGATGAGCGGCTCGAACAGCGGGCCGTTGAGATGGAACCCGCCCATCACGGCGTACAGCGGCTGGCCGCCGGTGAGCTGGAGCGCGTGGCGGCAGATGTTGACGATCCCCGCGTGGCCGCAGCCGGTGAGCACGACCAGCCCCTTGTCCCGCACGTTGATGACGATCCCCTGGTCGTCCAGGACCAGGGGATCGGGCTCCCACCGGCCACCCAGCCACGCCTGCTGGGGCGGGAAGCCCGGCTCGTAGCCGGTGACCCTGGGCACTTCGCCGGTCACCAGCAGCGAGCCGTCGAGCAGGAAACTGGGCTGTGCCGCTTCCAGCACGCCGAACCCGGCATCCTCCAGCGCCCGCCGGCTGACGCTCGGGATCTCCCGCGGCTCGATCCCCGGCAGCACCACCCGCCGCCGCCGCCAGAAGTGCGGATGGATCAGCACCGGCATGCTCGCCCGGCCCACGGCCCTGATCAGGCCGTCGATGCCGGTGGTGTGGTCGAAGTGGCCGTGGCTGCAGACCACGGCCTCGATCGATCCCGGATCGATGTCCAGGCGGCGCATGTTCTCGACCACCCCGTCCGGGCTGGTGCCCGCGTCGAACAGCACCCGGTGGGTGCTCCCGCCCTTGTACACGGTGACGAGCATGGAGAATCCGTGCTCGGCGATGAGCACGTCGGGCGCCTGGCCCTCGGCCATGATCGCGCTTGGCCGGGCCGAGCGGGCCACTGGCCCCGGGCGCCGGGCCGGTCCCTGGTCGGGCATGAAAGCGTCGGTGACGTTGTCCATCAGGGTGGTGATCGCCACCGAGTCCACCGGTTCCAGGTCGATCTGCCGCTCGGGCCGGACGTCGTGCAGGACGGCCGGGCCCGCGGCAGGAGGGCTGTGATCGACGCACATGACGGCTCCCTGCTGGCGTGGCGGCGATGGCGGCCCGGGCCGGCCGGCATCTCCTGCCGGATTAGCGGATTTCCCCGGCAAGATCAAGCGGCTGCCGCCGGTGCCGGGTCGGCCGCTCAGGCGCGGATCTGCTCGCGGACGGCCACGGTGACCTGGTCGGCACGGGCGATGATCGTGTCGGCCTTGGCCTCCTCGGCGATCATCTCCAGGCTGGCCTGGGCGTCCGCGATCGAGGCGAGATTGATCTCGATGCTGACCCGGGCGGTGGCCACGGCCGCGCGTGCGGCCTCGGCGGCGGCGGCGACGTCGGAGAGGACGTTGCGGTTCCCGATCGCCGCCAGCGCCTCGGCGAGGTCGACCACCATGCCCGCGATGCCGATGACCTGGGCTGGCGGCCAGGCAGCGTGGACCAGTGCTTCGGCGATGGCGGCGGAGCGGGCAGCCTTGTCCTCCTCGCTGGAGCTGGGCAGCAGATAAGCCTCCCGCACAGCCGAGAAGGCGTCCGCGTCGGCGTCGGCGAGCCGCAGTGCGAGCGCCCGCAGCTCGTCCACCTCGGTGACGATGCGGCCGATCGCCGCCTCATGCTGGGCATACTGCGTGCCGGTGGTGTAGCGGGCGACCATGCCAAGCAGCGCGGCGCCCTGCGCCGCGTGCAGAGCCGCCGCGGCACCGCCCCCGGGAACCGGCACCCGCGCGGCGAGCCGTTCCAGGAAGTCGCCGATCTTTTCCTCGCTGATGGTCACTGGCCCTCCCGTTGAGCAGATCGGCACACAGCCTTCCACGCCGGTGACCCCGCCCGTGACCGGGTGGCGATCCTGTGGTCCAGCCGTGATCGTGGCGGCCGGCCCGCTGCGGTGCGTGGCGATCACCGCGCCGCGGGTGTTGACTGGGGGCATGCCTGCCGAGGGTGAATATGAGCCGAGCACAGCGGCCTGGGTCCGCGACCAGGTCGAGCTGTATGAGAGATCGGGCGGGACGCAGGGCACGACACTGCGGGACACCGGGCTGCCGGTGGTGATCATCACCAACCGCGGTGCGCACAGCGGCAAGATCCGCAAGACGCCGGTGATGAGGGTCGAGCACGACGGCCGGTATGCCGCGGTCGCGTCACAGGGCGGAGCGCCCACCCACCCGCGCTGGTACTACAACCTCCGCTCCGACCCGCTGGTCGAGCTGCAGGACGGGCCCCGCAAGCAGGGCATGGTCGCCCGGGAGGTCACCGGGGATGAGCGGGCCCGGTGGTGGGAACGCGCGGTCGCCGCCTACCCGCCCTACGCCGAATACCAGCAGCGGACCGCCCGCCAGATCCCGGTGTTCGTCCTCGAGCCCGTGGACGGGGCCTGACCCACTGCGGGGACCCCTGGGGGACCACCCCGGTGGCGGCGGGGCGGACACTGGACTCATGCGTTATCTGGATGTCGGTACCACCAGGAAGATTTCCAAGATCGGGCTGGGTACCTGGCAGTTCGGGTCCCGGGACTGGGGATACGGCCAGCAGTATGCCGATCAGGTGGCGCACGCGATCGTCCGGCGCGCGCTCCAGCTCGGGGTCACCCTGTTCGACACCGCCGAGATCTATGGCTTCGGCCGCAGCGAGCGGATCCTCGGCCGCGCCCTCGGGGAGGACCGTGAGTCGGTGTTCCTGGCGACGAAGATCTTCCCGCTGCTGCCGGTCGCCCCGGTGGTCGAGCAGCGGGCGGTGGCCAGCGCGAACCGGCTCGGAACCAGCCGGCTCGACCTCTACCAGGTGCACCAGCCGAACCCGCTGGTCCGCGACGGCACGATCATGCGCGGCATGGATGCGCTGCAGCGGGTGGGGCTGGTCGGTGAGGTCGGCGTCAGCAACTATTCGCTGCCGCGCTGGCGCGCCGCCGAGGACGCGCTCGGCAGCCGGGTGCTGAGCAACCAGGTCAGCTACAGCCTCGCCGTCCGCTCACCAGAGCGCGATCTGCTGCCGTTCGCCGAGTCGCACGACCGCGTGGTGATCGCCTACAGCCCGCTGGCACAGGGGCTGCTGTCGGGCAGGTATGACCGGGCCAACCGGCCGGCCAACCGGGTCAGGGCGGCCAACCCGCTCTTCCTGCCGGACAACCTCGACCGGGCCGCGGAGCTGATCGGGGTGCTGCGCGAGGTGGCGGACGCGCACGCGGCCACCCCGGCGCAGATCGCGCTCGCCTGGGTCATCCACCATCCCGCGGTGGTGGCGATCCCGGGCGCGTCCAGCGCCGAGCAACTGGAGGGCAACGCCGCCGCCGCCGACATCCAGCTCAGCGACGGCGAGTATCAGGCGCTGCGGGCCGCCTCCGACCGGTTCAGCCCCATCACCGGGCCGGCCGCGCTGCCGCGCATGGCCCGGGCCCGGCTCGGCCGCTGAGCCCGCCACCAGCGCCCGGCCGTGCCGGGCAGGTCCGCCCGCCAGCGACGGGGTGGCCAGCCGGGGCCGCGCCTCAGAGACCGGCGAGCAGATCCGTCTCGGTGATGCCGGGGCCTTGGCCATCACGGATGAACCACTCCATGCCGAACCCGTACCGGAACGCCTCATCCGGCATGGCCAGGAAGAACGACGACTCGCTGATCTGGCTGGCGTGCGCGCGCATGGCCCGGCGCTTGTACTCCAGGTAGGGAGTCACGTCGACCGC
Source organism: Streptosporangiaceae bacterium (assembly GCA_035518495.1). Classification (GTDB taxonomy): domain Bacteria; phylum Actinomycetota; class Actinomycetes; order Streptosporangiales; family Streptosporangiaceae; genus UBA9676. Next base: position 47,966 of record DATIXO010000308.1, on the reverse strand, counting down.
GGTGGTGATCACCGACTCCGGTTTGCCCCAGTCCTCGGCGTCGTCGAGAGCGGTGTCGGGCAGGTCGATCCCGGCGGCCGCGGCCTGCTCGGCGAAGACGGCCCGGCCGCGCTCCAGGTGATCGCGGTTCATCGTGTTCTGGTAGACCCGGGCGGTGCCGGCCAGCTCGGCGGCGCGCATGCCCACCCGGTGCACCTGGATGTGGTCGGGATGGCCGTAGCCGCCGATGTCGTCGTAACACGTCAGGACGTCGGCGTGCTCCTCATCCAGCAGCGCGGCCAGCTTCTTGGCGGCCTCGTCGACGGGGGTGCTCCAGAACGAGCCCCGCGCGTCGTTGGCCGGCGTCCCCATCATCCCGGAGTCGGTGTACCCGAGGAACTCCACCCGCTGCGCGCCGAGGATCGCCGCCGACGCGTGGGTCTCCGCCACCCGGCGCTGCCACAGTTCCTCGCCGTCGCCGAGGAACCCGTCCGGCACCTCGCCGTGCTCACCGCGGGTGGCCACCACCAGCACCACCCGGTGCCCCTCCGTGGCCGCCTTGCGCATCACCCCGCCGCAGGCGATGCACTCGTCGTCGGGGTGGGCGTGGAAGGTAACCATCGTGGCCATGAGGCCGACGCTACCCGACGCGCCGGACAGCGGGCCGTCGCCACGGCCTGCCCGCCCCGGCGCCGGCACCGCGCGCCACGCCGGATGGAGCCGTGCCTGGTGCGACCGGGACCCAGTTCCGGGTGCGCCGAGGCCGGAACAGGGCCCGGCCGCCCACTACCATCGGGGGCGTGGCAGGACGGGGAACGCCGGCGACCGCGCTGCTGGCCAGGCTCGGTGTCGCGCACTCCGTGCACACCTATGACCATGACCCGCGGCACGGCGGCTACGGCCTGGAGGCCAGCGACGCGCTCGGCGTCGCGCCGGAACGGGTGTTCAAGACGCTCGTCGCCGAGGTCGACGGCGCGCTGACGGTCGGCGTGGTGCCGGTGGCCGGGCAGCTCGACCTCAAGGCCCTCGCCGCCGCGGCCGGCGGGAAGAAGGCGGTCATGGCCGGCCTGACCGCTGCCGAGCGGGCAACCGGCTACGTGGCGGGCGGCATCTCACCGCTGGGCCAGCGCAGGCGGCTGCCGGTGGTGATCGATTCCTCCGCGCTGGGGTTCGCGACCGTGTTCTGCAGCGGCGGCCGTCGCGGGCTGGAGATCGAGCTCGCGCCCGCGGACCTGGTGCGGGCCGCTGGCGGGCAGGTGGCGGCCATCGCCCAGCCGGACCACGGCTGAGGCTTGGCGGCCGGGATCGCCGCAAACCCCGGCTCGCGCGTCAGGCCCCGGCCCACCCATCGATGTGCCGCATAAGCCCGGCCAGGCCGGTGATGACGGCGTCGGGCACGGCGGCGTCGAAGGCGGGAACGTCGTCGTTGGGGACCAGCACCGCGCGCATGCCAGCGCGCTTGGCGCCGTGGATGTCGTCGTAGGGCCGGTCGCCGACGAACACGCAGGCGGCGGGGTCGCCCTCGCCAACCGCCGCCATCGCCGCCCGGAACGCCTCCCCGTGCGGCTTGGCCCAGGGGATCTCGCTGCTGTAGACGGCGCCGTCAATCAGCTCCAGGACCTGATCGCGGATGAACACCCGCTCGTGCGCGCTGCGCGGCCACATGGTGTTGGAGAGCACTCCCACCTTGATGCCCCGCTCCCGCAGGCCCCGCAGCAGCGGCAGCGCCTGGGGATCGGTGAAGGTGTGCGGGTCCCACGACCGGTAGTAGCTGGCCAGGAACTCGTCGGTGGTGGTGACCCCGGCGCGCTCGAAGACCTGGGCGAGGGTCGCGCTCTGCTGCGAGCGTTCGGTCCTCCGCCACAGTTCCCGTTCGGCGGCGAGGATCGCCGCCGCCACCTCACCTGCCTGATCCGGTGGGAAATGCGGTGCGCAGATGTCCCGCCAGAGCGCGTCATGGTCAACCAGATGCCACGGGGTGAGCGTCCCGCCCCAGTCGAAGATGACCGCCCTGACCGCCATGACCGCATGTTATGCCGGCATGGCGCCGCCGGCGGCCGGGCGGGATGCTACGGCTGCGGGGCGGGCGGCGACCAGGCGGATGCCGTCTGTGCGGCCGCCGCCGACCGGGCACTCCTGGTCCTCACGATGCGGACGACCAGGATCACTACCAGCCCAGCCAGCCCCACGAACATGAGCAGCCCGCTGAGCCCGGCGACCCCGGCGATGCCGCCGGCGATGCTGTCGCCGAACGCGAGATCGCTGCCAGCGGGCACGCTGCCCGCGCCGGCCGTCTCGACCGTGAACCGGCCGGGCCGGCTGACCTGCAAGGCCAGCACCGCCCGGCCCTGACGGGACCCGAAGCCGTAGCTGACCGACCCGTGGTACGGCGTCAGGCTCTTCGCGGCCGCGGACGCCGAGGCCGGTATCACCCGGACCTGGAAGGCGGGAATGCGCCCGGACTGGGCGCCGGGGCCCTCGTAATAGACCACGTACCCACCGGAGTGACCGAGATTGACCTGCCCACCCGCGGGGATGGCCACCCGCGGGAAGGAGTCGACATGTGAGCCGAGCGAGAGCAGCCCGGCCACCAGCAGCGCTACCCCGCCCAGAAAGACCAGCAGCGGCAGCAGGTACCAGATCCGGCGCGGCCGGATCCGGCCCGGCGGGGCGGCCAGCGGGACCGCGTTCTGATCGTTGATGCCCGGTTCCGGGGGCGCCGGATCAGTCAATGGATCCCCACTCGCCATATGGTCTCCCGGCAGGTTCCCGATTGTCACCAGCAGGGTCATTCCAGTTTCCGCCGCTCACCTTAGAGCGAAGGGCAAGGCAGGTACAGCAACGGCGCGCGCCGGGCGCGGCCAGCGACCCTGCTGAGGGGCCTTCACCGGGCCTGCAGGCGACCGCCGGGGCATGCCGCCCAACCGACCCCGGCTGCACGCCGAAGTCCTGGCCCCGACCCCTGCGCCGGCCGGGACAAGTCAGCCCCCATCTGTGCCTGACTTTGGCTGCGGCATCGGGCCGCTCGCCAGAGCGCTAATGTCCGGCGAGCGGGAAATCTTGACCCCTGGTTATCGTTCGCGCACGATGGTTCATGCCGTTGACTGTGAATGTGGAGGTTCCGCCGCCCGATCGTGAGGTACTGACCTCATGGGTACGGTCGCTGTCGATCCGGGCCGGGCTTGCCCAGCACGCTGGATCGTGCTGGTGGCGGTGGACGGGCTGGGCACCAATGACATCGCGCGGCGGACCGGGGTGCCCATGCCGATGGTGATCCTGTGGAGAAGCGGCCAGTCAAGGGCACAACCACTCGGGGTCACAAGGAATTATTGCCCACATTTCAATCCGCCTCAGCTCGCGCTATAAATAGCCACATCTAGCGGGGAGGAAGATTCAATGAGGCTATCAGGTATAATAAGTCCAGTAGCTGTGGTACTTATCGCACTAACTAGTGCCGTCGCCATCTCTGGCCTGTTGCCAGCCACGCCAGCGTTGGCAGCCTCCTGCGGCACAGGCGGAACCACCTGGCAGCTCGGTACGGAATCCGGCAACGTCTCGGTGCTCGACACCGCTGACAGCTGGAACGGAGGCAACGCCTGCCTTACCATTGGCGCGAACGGAGTGGACTTCACTGTCCAGTCCCAGACCATAAATACCTCGAACCTCAACCCGGTCGCCTTCCCCGACACCAACCTCGGCTGTGAAGGGGGATTTTGTACCTCCACTGCCAACCAGCGCCAGGCCCTGCCGGCCGTGTGGTCCAACCTGACGCCGAAGGTGACCGGAACCTGGAGCGGCTTTAACGGCACAACCAGCTCCACCACCAAGTACGACTTGCTGGTGGATAACGAGTTCTCCGCCGACTGTAATGGCTCGGACAAAAAACCCAGCATGGACACGGCCGTGAGCATCTACCTCGACGCGGTTAAGAATGGCGTACACGGCTCCTACACCGCACTCGGCCTGGCCGACGCCAATAGCGGCCCAACGTTTACCGACTCGGACGGTAAGGTCTGGTATACCAAGCAGACCGTCAACAGCAGCGGTATCCACAACACCGAGTTTTCAGCCAAGGTGCCAGTGAGCAGTATAACGAGCAAGGCGATGCTCCAGTTCTACACCTGGGCTTCCAGCCATGGAACCGGATTCATGCCCCCGAACGACTGCTTGCGCGACCTGGGCGTCGGCTACGAGCCCTGGACTCAGCTTAAGGCCAGCACGCTTGGCATGTCGGGAGTGCTGCTCGACCCCTGATAATGGACGGCGGCCAGCAATGGTTCCGGTCTACAACACCGCGGCTACTTCCAGCCCGGCCACGACACCAACCCCGTCCATGATCTCCTCCTCGGTCCAGCCGGCCACCGCGCAGCACCTGCCTGCGGCAGCTCGTTCTGCGCGAATGCAGAGGGGTGAGAATGGGAGACGGCGGCCGGCCCTATGCCGGATGTGCGCCAGCCCGGTGTGCGGATCACCGGCGGGCCTGGGAGACTAGAGCCAACAGCCCTCCAGGAACAAAGGAATGCCCGCCATGGCCGAGCCGTCCGGTGAGGTCGCGGTACGCGACCCCGATGCTGTGATCGACGACATCGAGCGCACCCGCGAGAACCTGGCCCAAACGATCGACGCGCTCACCGAGCGGGTCAGCCCCGCCAACGTCGCACGCCAGACCCTGTCCGAGGTCCGCGAGAAGGTCTCCGGTCCCCAGATCCGGATGGTGGGCGGGGCGGTAGCCCTGGTCACCGTGGCCGTCGTCGCCTATGCGCTGTGGCGGCGCCGCAGGTAGGCGGGCGCCGGGGCGGCCCTGGCCCGCCCGGGATGCCGGGGTGGGCTCAGTCCGCTTCTTCGGTCAGGCCCGCGTACTCTTCCGCGGTCAGCAGGCCAGCGGGCTCGGTGCCGTCGTTGTCGAGCCGGACCTTCATCAGCCAGCCGGCGCCGTAGGGGTCGGAGTTGACCAGCCCGGGGTCGTCGTCCACGTCGCTGTTGACCTCGGCGACCTCGCCGTCGACGGGGGAGTAGATGTCGCTGACGGACTTGGTCGACTCGACCTCACCGCACGGCTCGCCAGCGGTCACCCTCGTGCCGGGCGCGGGGACGGACACGTAGACGACGTCGCCGAGCGCGCGCTGGGCGTAGTCGGTGATGCCTACGGACGCGACGGGGCCGTCAACCGCCACCCACTCGTGTTCTGCGGTGTAGCGCAGTTCAGCGGGAATGGTCATGGTCGCTCTCCTGTGCGCAATAGTTGTCGGCTGTCGGGGATTCGTTGTCGCTGTCGGGGATTCGTTGTCGGGGATCGTTGCCTGTTGTCAGGCAGTCGGTGGTGTCGGCTGAGGGTCAGCGTGGCCGTTGGTAGAACGGCAGGCCGGTGATGTGCGCTGGCTCGGCGCTGCCGCGGATGTCCACCGCAAGCCGGGCGCTGGCGGCGTCCTCCGCCGCCAGCCGCGCGGTGCCCGGGTCCAGGTAGGCCATGGCGATAGGCACACCGAGGGTGGGGGAGGGGGCGCCGCTCGTGACTACCCCGGCCGGCTGGCCGTCCCAGAGCACCGGGTAACCGTGCCGGGGAACCCGGCGTGAGCCGGCCGTCAGCCCGGCCAGGACGCGCGCGGGCGCGGCCTGCGCCCGCGCGGCCAGCGCGGCACGGCCCACGAAGTCACCTGGCTTGTCGAACACGACCACCCGCCCCAAGCCGGCGTCGAACGGGGTCACGTCCGGGCCCAGTTCGTTGCCGTACAACGGCATGCCGGCCTCGAGCCGGAGCGTATCGCGGGCAGCCAGCCCGGCGGGCACCAGCCCGTCCGATTCGCCCGCCGCGGCCAGCGCCATCCAGACCGGTTCCGCGTCGCCGGGGCTGGTGAACAGCTCGAAACCGTCCTCACCGGTGTAGCCGGTGCGGGCGAGCAGCACCTCACGCCCTGCCACCACCGCAGGCTGGCCGGCGTAGTAGCGCACCTGATCCAGCCCGATGTCGGCGAGTGGCGCCAGGATGCGGCTCGCGTGGGGGCCCTGGATGGCGATCAGCGCGTAGTCGCCGGTCCGGTCGTCGACCTGGGCCGCCCGGCCCGCCGCGCGCTCGCGCAAGGCCGCGGCCACCACCGCGGTGTTAGCGGCGTTGGCCACCACCAGGAACTCGGTGTCCGCGAGCCGGTACACGATGAGGTCGTCGAGCACCCCGCCGTCGGGCGCGCAGATCATGGTGTAACGGGCGCGGCCCGGCTTGAGCGCCGACAGGTGCCCGGTCAGCGCGTAGTCGAGCGCGGCGGCCGCGCCGGGCCCGCTCACCGCGATCTCCCCCATATGTGACAGGTCGAACAGGCCGGCCGCGCCGCGGACGGCCCGGTGCTCGGCGATCTCGCTGCTGTAGCGCAGCGGCATCAGCCAGCCCGCGAAGGGCGTCATCGAGGCGCCGAGGCGTTCGTGGACCGCGCGCAGCGGAGTGGGCCGGGGCTGGCCGCCGGCTGGCTGCGCCTCGTCGCGCGTCATCATCAGCGAGCTACTCCCAAGCTGGTCACTGCCGGTCCTGGGTGACGCGGCCCGGCGCGGCAAGACTATCGCCGATCCGCTCCCCGGCCGCCGCCATGGCCCCGCTGCCGGGAGTAGGGTGACCGGGTGGACCTGCTCAGCGACGAGGAGATCAGGGCAGCGCTGGCCGGGCTACCCGACTGGAAACGGGCGGGCGACAGCATCATCCGGACGGTGGAGCTCAAGGATTTCCGTGCAGCGATGCTTTTCACCGGGGCGGTGGCTTACATGGCCGAGAAGGCCAACCATCACCCGGACATCCTGATCCAGTGGAACAAGGTCACGCTGACCCTGTCGACGCACTCCGCGGGCGGGCTGACCGCTGCCGACATGGCGCTGGCGGGGCACCTCGACGCGCTGCACGGGGGCCCGCCCGCGCACTGACCCGCCGGGTGCCGGCCGGAACGGGCCGCCGTCAGCCACCGAACGTGCAGGGCAGGTGCTTGATGCCGTTGATGAAGCTGGACAGCAGGCGGTCGGGCGGAGCGGCGGCACGGATGTCCGGGATGCGGGTCAGCAGCTCCCGCAGCATGACGCTGACCTCCCGCCGCGCCAGGTGCGCGCCCAGGCAGAAATGCGGCCCGGCCGCGCCGAACCCGACATGCGGGTTCGGCGAGCGGGTGAGGTCCAGGCGCGCGGGGTCGGCGAACACCGTCTCGTCCTGGTTGGCCGACCAGTAGAACAGCACGGCCTTGTCGCCCTCGCGGTAGTCGTGCCCGTTCATGCGATGGTCCCGGGTCACGGTGCGCCGCATGAAGATCACCGGCGAGCTGTAGCGGACCAGCTCCTCCACCGCGGTGCCGATCCGGCCGTCGGGGTCAGCCATCAGCAGCTCCCGCTGGCCGGGAAAATCGGTCAGCAGCACCAGCGAGTGTGAGATCGCGTTCCGGGTGGTCTCGTTGCCGGCCACCACGAGCAGGATGAAGAACGAGGCCAGTTCCGCGCCGGTCAGCTGCTCACCGTCGATGTTCGCGGTGGCAAGCGCGCTGACCAGGTCGTCGCCCGGGTGCCCCGCGCGCTCGGCCGCCAGGCCGGTGACCAGGTCGGCGAGCTCCGCCCCGGCGGTGAGGATCTGGCCTACCGCCTCGTCCGGATCCTCGCTGAGGAAGTCGGGGTCCATGCCGGACAGGATGATGTTGGTGTCGCGCAGCACCAGGTCGTAGCTGCTGTCCGGGATTCCCATCAGCTGGCAGATGATCGTCAGCGGCAGCCGGGCGGCCACCTGCTCGACGAAGTCGCATGGGCCGGCCGCGAGCAGGCCATCGACGATCGTCGCGGCCACCTGCCGCACATCGCCCTCGAACTTCTTGATCATCCGCGGGGTGAACGCGCGCGACACGATCCGGCGGAGCCGGGCGTGACGGGGGTCGTCCATGTTGATCATCGACCCGAAATACTCGTTGAACTCGGCCGGCAGGTCCGGGATCGACGTGGCGCCCCGCCCAGAGGAGAACACCTCCGGGATCCTGCTCGCCTCGATGACGTCGGCGTGCCGGACCAGGGCGTAGTAGCCCGGGCCGGGTTCGGCGAATGGCGTCTCGGGCTCAGCGAAGAACGGTGGGTGTTCCTCGGCGCGCAGCACGGCGAAGGCCGCCTGCCGCTCGGCGAGCGGCCGCCCCCAGAAGTCGGTGTCCGACAGGTCGATGTCCGCCAGCGATATCGCGGGGTGCTGTGCTGTCACGCGCCGACCGCCTTCTGCCCGGGCCTTGCGTCCAGTCCTATGGTCGCAAAGCTGGCACGCCCGGGGAAGCCGTGGGCCCGGGCGGGCCGGGGCCGGGCGGGCGGCTCACGGGCCCGCGGGCAACGCTCGCGCCGCGGGCCTGGCGGCAACGCTCGCGCCGCGGGCCTGGCGGCGGGCATCCTGACTGCATGGACACCGGGCGATACGGTCCTTGCGGCACTGACTACTACATCGCGCGCCTGCGGGAGGAAGGGGAGCTGCTCGCAGCCGCGGCGCAGCGGGCCGGGCCTGGCGCGCCGGTCCCGGCCTGCCCCGGCTGGCGCGTGCGCGACCTGCTCAAGCACATCGGCTACGTGCACCGGTGGGCCGCCGGGTACGTGCGGGAGCAGCACCCCCGGTGGGTCGACCGGGCATCGGAGGAGGAGATCATCGGCGGCGGCCCCGGGGACGACGCGCTCGTAGGCTGGTTCCGCGACGGCCACGCCGCGCTGCTGAAGGCGCTCGAAGCGGCCGAGGAGGACATGACCTGCTGGACGTTCCTGGCGGCGCCGTCGCCGCTGATGTTCTGGGCCCGCAGGCAGGCGCACGAGACGGCGATCCACCGGGTGGACGCCGAGCAGGCCGCCGCCGGTGACGGGGAGGCCGCCGCTGGTGCCGGGGAGGCTTGGAATGGCGAGGCGGGGGCCGGGGACGGCGCGGTGTTCGCGCCCCGGTTCGCCGCTGACGGCGTGGACGAGCTGATCATGGGCTTCCTGGGCCGGGACGCGAAACGCGGGACCTGGGACGGCCCGGCCGGCGTGCTTGGCTTGCACGCCGACGACGGGGCGGCCGGGACGGCGCACTGGCGGGTGGAAGCCCGACCCGGGCATCTCACCGTGGCGCGCGAGGCCGGCCCCGCCGACTGCGACGTGACCGGGCCCGCCGCCGGCCTGTACCTGCTGCTGTGGAACCGCCGCGGCGCGGGCAGCCTCCAGGTGCGCGGCGATCCGGCCAAGCTGGCGGGGTTCCGCGAGCACTTCCACGTGATCTGGCGGTAGCCGCGCCAGCCAGCCGGTGCCGCCCACCCGTCCGGTACCGCTGCCATTCGGTGAGGTCCTGTTTCCTGCCGTCGTGCGCGACGAGCGCGATTCCCCGCCGCGGCCGCGTCGCCATGACCTGATCGCTGATCATCTGCCCACCATGCCGGCAGATGTTGCCGGGATGGCACAGGCGTGTTATCGCGTTGTGTATAACCGTGGACGTTATGCAGGGCACGGTCATGGGCCGCCGGGCTGGCATGCGGGTTACCGGCATGCGGGCCGGTCGCGGCTTGCGCTACCCTGTGCACATGCGTTCCGCTCGGTTGCTCCTTACCTAGCCGCGCCGACTGAGTCACTCGTTGGCGCGGCTGCCCCTCGTGACCGGGGGGCTTTTCTGTTACCGGAGCAAGACCGATCACAATGGGTGAGGGAAGATCATGACAGCCGCCGACAGTGCCGAGCGGGCACAGCAGCACTACGACCCGCGCGAGGTCCAGGACAAATGGCTGGCGCGGTGGGACGGGATGGACCTGTTCCGCGCCAGCGATGACCCCGATGACGAACGGCCGCGCACCTATCTGCTGGACATGTTCCCGTACCCTTCAGGCGACCTGCACATGGGTCACGCGGAGGCGTATGCGATAGCGGACGCGATCATCCGGTATCACTTCCACCGCGGCTACAACGTGCTGCATCCGATCGGATGGGACGCCTTCGGCCTGCCCGCCGAGAATGCGGCCATCCGCAACAACACCCACCCGGCCGACTGGACCTACGCCAACATCGAGACCCAGGCGGCTTCGTTCCGCCGGTACGCGGTGTCGTTCGACTGGTCGCGGCGGCTGGCGACGTGCGACCCGGAGTATTACCGCTGGAACCAGTGGCTGTTCCTGCGCTTCTACGAGCGGGGCCTGGCCTACCGCAAGGACGGCTACGTCAACTGGTGCCCGGTTGACCAGACCGTGCTGGCCAACGAGCAGGTGATCGCCGGCAGGTGCGAGCGCTGTGGCGCTGAGGTGATCCGGCGCCTGCTGACGCAGTGGTACTTCAAGATCACCGAGTACGCCGACCGGCTGCTGTCGGACATGGTGCCGCTGGAGGGCAACTGGCCTGACCGGGTGCTACTGATGCAGCGGAACTGGATCGGCCGCTCGGAGGGGGCCGAGATCCAGTTCGCGGTCGAGGGGCGGGACGAGCCGGTGACCGTGTTCACCACCCGCGCGGACACGCTGTACGGCGCGACCTTCTTCGTTATCGCTGCCGACTCGCCGCTGGCGCAGGAGGTCTGCGCCCCGGAGCAGCGCGACGCGCTGGCCGAGTACCTGACCCAGGTGCGCAAGCTGACCGACATCGAGCGGCAGTCGGCCGACCGGCCGAAGACCGGTGTTTTCCTGGGACGTCACGCGGTCAACCCGGCCAACGGCGAGCGCATCCCGGTCTGGGCGGCCGACTACGTCCTGCCCGACTATGGGACCGGCGCGATCATGGCCGTGCCCGCCCACGACCAGCGCGACCTGGACTTTGCCCGGACGTTCGGGCTGCCCGTGCGGGTGGTGGTGGAGACCGGGGATGCTGACCCGGCGGTGAGCGGCGTCGCCACCCACGGGGACGGCACGCTGATCAACTCCGGCCCGATCGACGGCCTGGACAAGTTCGCAGCGATCGCCCGGATGACCGAGATCCTGGCCGGGGAGGGCCAGGGCCGGGCGGCGGTCAGCTACCGGCTGCGCGACTGGCTGGTCTCCCGGCAGCGGTTCTGGGGCACGCCCATCCCGATCATCTACTGCTCCTCGTGCGGCGAGGTGCCTGTGCCCGACGAGCAGCTGCCGGTGGTGCTGCCGGACCTGCGCGGGCAGGACCTGGCGCCCAAGGGCGTCTCGCCGCTGGCGGCCGCCGAGGACTGGGTCACCACCGAGTGTCCCAAGTGCGGTGGCACCGCCCGGCGCGACACCGACACGATGGACACCTTCGTCGACTCATCCTGGTACTTCCTGCGGTACTGCTCGCCCCACTACCTGTCCGGCCCGTTCAATGTCGAGGCGGTGCGGGCCTGGTCCCCGGTAGACCTGTACGTGGGCGGCGTCGAGCACGCCATCCTGCACCTGATGTACTCCCGGTTCTTCGTCAAGGTGCTGTACGACATGGGCATGGTGGACTTCACCGAGCCGTTCACGCGGCTGCTGAACCAGGGCCAGGTGATCAACCAGGGCCGGTCGATGTCGAAGTCGCTGGGCAACGGCGTCGACCTGGGAGAGCAGCTGGCGGCGCACGGGGTCGACGCCATCCGGCTGACGATGATTTTCGCCAGCCCGCCCGAGGATGACATCGACTGGGCGGACATGAACCCCGACGCTCAGGTCAAGTTCCTGGGCCGGGCCTGGCGGCTGGCCGCGGAGGCCGGTGCCGCGGATACCGGCCCAGGCGTCGGCGACAGTGAGCTGCGCAAGGTCACCCACCGCACCATCGACGAGTTCACCAGGCTGGTCGAGTCCTCGCGGCTGAACGTCGCAGTGGCGCGGCTGATGGAGCTGGCCAGCGCCGCCCGCCGGGCGATCGATTCCGGGCCCGGCGCCGCCGACCCGGCCGTGCGGGAGGCCGCGGAAACCCTGGTCGTCCTGCTGTCGATCTTCGCCCCCTACACCGCGGAGGAATGCTGGGAGCTGCTGGGCCACCAGCCCTCGGTGGCGCTGGTCGCCTGGCCGTCCGCCGATCCGGCCCTGCTGGTCGAGGACCTGGTCACCTGCGTGGTCCAGGTCAACGGCAAGGTGCGCGACCGGCTGCAGGTCCCGCCCGGGATCGGCGACGACGAGCTGCGTGAGCTGGCGCTGGCCGCTCCTGGTGTGGTCCGGGCGCTGGACGGGGCCGGTATCCGCATGGTCATCGTGCGTGCGCCGCGCCTGGTCAACGTCGTCCCCGCCTGAGCCTGAGCGCGGGCTGTCCGGATCTGGGCGCGGCGCCGCCGTCCGGGCCTGAGCGCGGCGCCGTCCGGGTCCGGGCGCGTGACCTCCCCGCGGGGGCGTCACCACTCCCGGCAAGGCGGCGTGCTCACCGCCCGCCGGGCGTGGTCATGCCTTCTCCGGGTCCCGTCACGGTCCGGCCGGGCCGTGGCCGTTACTGCGTGCGGCCGCGGTGGTGGTGACTGCGCGACCGCGCGCGGTCACACCCGGCGGAGCACGGCGACGACGCGGCCGAGGATCTTCGCATCATCGCCGGGAATCGGCTCGTAGGCCGGGTTGTGCGGCATCAGCCAGATGTGGCCGTCGGCGGCGCGCCGCAGGGTCTTGACCGTCGCCTCCGCCTTGTCTTCGACGCCTTCGACCATCGCGGCCACGATCTCGCCGTTCTCCGCGTCTTCCTGCTGCCGCACCACGACCCAGTCGCCGTCCGCGATGGCGGCGTTGATCATGGAATCACCGACCACCTTGAGCAGGAACAGCGTGCCGTCGCCAACGATCTGCTTGGGCAGCGGGAAGACGTCGTCGATAGCCTCATCGGCCAGCAGGGGCACACCTGCGGCGATGCGGCCGACCAGGGGAACGAGCGCGGCCTCCTGCGAGGGGATGTCCGCCGTGTACTCCTCAGGCGCTTCGGCGTCGGGCCGGACCGCCGGGTGGCCCGGCAGCCGGACCTCCACGGTGCGGGGGCGTCCCGCGTCGCGCCGCAGGTACCCCTTGCTCTGCAGCGTGGACAGCTGGTAGGAGACGCTGGACGTGCTGGTCAGGCCGACCGCCTCACCGATCTCGCGCATGGAGGGCGGGTAGCCACGCCGCTGGACCGAGTCCCTGATCACCTGGAGGACCTTCCGCTGGCGCCAGGTGAGCACATGGTCGGGATCGGGGTGGTCAGGTATTTCGGTGACCACGGTGGGGACGCTGCCCTTGGGCTTGCGCCCAGGCCTGCCCTTTGGTCTGGTCCCCGGCACGGCGCTGGGCCCGAAGCCGGCGGAATCGTGCTGCGTCCCGCCGCCTTCCGAGCTGTGATCCATCTGCTCACCTCCGGAGCTGATCTTTGCGTTCACGGGTGACGCTAGCGCTTCCGGCACCAGACATCAAACATCTGTTCGATGTGGCGCAAAATGTCGTACCCCTGAGATAGAACAGTATCGTACGAACGTTCGATCGAACGGTTGTGCTATCGAACGAGTATACGATTGGGCTGTCTCGACGAGGGAGGCCGGTATGAGCGCGATGACCACAGGGAGGCCGGGACGGCTGACCAGGGCCGCCGCGCCTGCCCGTCGGCAGGCCGGGCCCGCTGACCGCAGCCAGGTGGGTCCCCGGCCCCGGCGAGTGCGGCGCCCTGATGGCCAGCCGGGCGCCAGTCCGGCGCGGCACCTGCATGCCGTGCCTGACGTTGCCCAGGTACCGGGCATCCAGGCAGTTCCCGCTGGCAGGGGCGGGGCCGGGGGGCGGGGGGTCCCGGCGGTACCGGGCCCGCGGCGTTCAGCGGAATCCAGCCGCCCGGGGGAGACCGGCCGGGCCGGGATGCGGCAGGCCGTCCGCGCGCGGGACACGCGGCTGGCGCCACCGCGGCCCGCGGTCCGGCTGACCCGGCGGGGCCGGATCGTGGTGACGATCCTGGTGACCGCCGCCTGCCTGCTGCTCACGGTGCTGGCGTGGATGGCCGTCGCGGCCAGGGCGCAGGCGGCCGACAGCGGCCTGCCGCCGGGCGCGGTCTACCGGAACCTGACCTCCGTGGTGGTGCGCCCGGGCCAGACCCTGTGGTCGATCGCGTCACAGGCCGAGCCCACCGCCGACCCGCGCGCCGTCATGCAGCAGATCATCGACCTCAACGCGCTCAGCGGCACCAGCGTTGAGCCAGGTCAGCGCCTGCTGGTTCCCCGCGGCTGACGGACGACACGCCGGCCGCGGATAGGGCCTAGGGCGCGGCGACCAGGACTTTCGCCGGGCGCAGGGGCAGGCGCGCGGCGGTTTCGGCCCGTCGCTTGCGCCGGGCATGGGTTCTGAACTACGGTTAAACACAACATCTAGTAGTTACACGACTGTAGTTACTCCACAAGTTGTGTAATCGCGAACTAGCCCGTAGTGTCCGCCGCCCGGGGAGGTGATGGCGTGTTCTGCCCGTTTTGCAGGCATCCGGACAGCCGCGTCATCGACAGCCGGACCGCCGACGACGGGGCCGCGATCCGCCGCCGCCGCTCCTGCCCGGCGTGCGGCCGGAGATTCACCACCCAGGAATCCGTGATCCTGATGGTGGGCAAGCGCAGCGGTGCCACCGAGCCCTTTACCAGGGACAAGATCGTGAAAGGTGTGCGCCGCGCCTGCCAGGGCCGGCCGGTGACCGAGGATCAGCTCGCGATCCTGGCCCAGCAGGTGGAGGACGCGATACGGGCCCGGGGCTGCGCGGAGGTGCCGTCCCACGATGTAGGCATGGCGATTCTTGGCCCGCTCCGCGAGCTGGACGAGGTCGCCTACCTCAGGTTCGCCTCGGTGTACCGGGGCTTTGAGTCACTTGCCGATTTCGAGGACGAGATCGCAGCGCTGCGTTCGGCACATGAGCCGGACGGCGTACTCACGCCCTGACGCAAGGGCGGCATCACCACACTGGACGGGCCTGGACGGGCCCAGCGGGCACAGGCCCAGAAGGGGGACGGCAATGACCGAGACGTCGAGCGGATCCGCGGCGCGGGGCGGCAAGAGCACCCGCAAGGGGCTCACCATGCAGCGCATCCACACCCGGGACGGCGTCCACCCCTACGACGACGTCACCTGGGAGCGCCGCGACGTCGTCATGACCAACTGGCGGGACGGCTCGGTCAACTTCGAGCAGCGCGGTGTCGAGTTCCCCACCTCCTGGTCGGTCAACGCCGCCAACATCGTGACGACCAAGTACTTCCGCGGCGCGGTCGGCACGCCGCAGCGCGAGTGGAGCCTCAAGCAGCTCGTCGACCGGGTGGTCGGCGTGTACGTGGCCGCCGGGATCAAGCACGGCTACTTCGCCACCCCCAAGGACGCCGAGATCTTCGACCACGAGCTCAAGCACGCGCTCATCCACCAGGTCTTCAGCTTCAACTCGCCGGTCTGGTTCAACGTCGGCACGGCGTCCCCCCAGCAGGTCTCGGCCTGCCAGCCCTACGATGCGCTCGTCAGCACCCCCGCAGGGCTTGTCCCGATCGGCAAGCTCGTCGACGACAACGCGGTCGGCAGCAAGGTGTACGACGCTCACGGTGTGACGAGGGTCATCGCGACCAAGGCCAACGGTGTGAAGGATGTGCTGCGCCTGCACACCAAGGCGGGATACACGCTCGACGTAACCGCCGATCATCTCGTCTGGCGAGCGGACCATCTCGACTCTGGCGTTTTCACTCAAGCTGGCGCGCTGCGGCCGGGGAATTCACTCCTGCATGTCGAACCCGAGATGGGTGGCTCGAATCGTCGGCTGGTGGAGATTTACCGAATCGAACAGCTGGGCTCGATGGAGGTCTACGACATCCAGACTGAGAGCGGCGAGTACCTTTCCGGGAACCTCAGGGTGCACAACTGCTTCATCCTGGCCGTTGACGACACCATGGACTCGATCCTGGAGTGGTACAAGGAAGAGGGCCTGATCTTCAAGGGCGGGTCCGGCGCAGGCGTGAACCTGTCCCGCATCCGGTCCAGCAAGGAACTGCTGTCGTCGGGCGGCACCGCGAGCGGGCCGGTGTCGTTCATGCGCGGCGCCGACGCCTCCGCGGGCACGATCAAGTCGGGCGGCGCGACCCGCCGGGCCGCCAAGATGGTCGTCCTCGACGTCGACCACCCGGACGTCGAGGAGTTCATCGAGACCAAGGCGCGCGAAGAGGACAAGATCCGGGTCCTGCGCGACGGCGGGTACGACATGGACCTCGGCGGCAAGGACATCACCAGCGTCCAGTACCAGAACGCCAACAACTCGGTCCGGGTGTCGGACGAGTTCATGCGGGCCGTCGAGGCGGGCAGCAAGTTCGACCTGGCCGCCAGGCTGACCGGCGAGACGGTCGAGACCGTCGACGCCAAGGACCTGTTCCGCAAGATGGCGCAGGCCGCCTGGGAATGCGCCGACCCGGGAATTCAGTACGACGGCACCATCAACGACTGGCACACCTGCCCGGAATCGGGGCGGATCACCGCGAGCAACCCATGCTTCCCGGCCGATCAGCGGGTGCTCACCGACAGGGGCCTCGTTCCCATCGGCGACCTGGTGCGCCGTGCTGCGGACGAGCAGAGCTTCGCGGTTTACACCAACGACGTGACTGCGAAGGACGACCCGCAGGACCGTGTCATAGCGACCACGCCAACCCGGTACATGATCACCGGGCGTAACGAGATCATGGAACTGCGGTTCTCGGACGGCTCCCGGCTGCGCTGCACCCCTGGTCACCGGGTCTGGACTGCCAACCGCGGCTGGGTCCACGCGGAGGAACTGACCGAGGACGACAAAGTTGTCCGCTCGTTCCAGTACGCGCCGCGCCCGATGGCCGATCCCCACATCCCGGCCGAGGCACTGCTGGCGGCCCGGTACGAGCGCTCACGCAAGCCGCTGGACCTGCCGGTCAAGTGGGACGCCGAACTCGCTCACTACCTCGGCTGGCTGGTCGGCGACGGATGCATCGACGCACGCGATAACACTGCTGTCACCGTGTACGGCTCAGCTGAAGAGCAGGAGACTGTCCTCCCACGCCACCATGCCCTTCTCACCGGGATCACTGGTTTTACGAGCAAGCCGAGCCTGCAGGCGAACGGGACGCTGCAGCTGCGGGCCACCCGGCGCGCCTTCGGGGAGTTCCTGCGCGGGCTGGGCGTGTCCGGCGAACGGGCATCGGAGAAGTCGGTCCCGCACTCGATGTTCGAGGCACCAGAAGAGGCACTGATCGCCTTCCTGCAAGGATTGTTCGATGCGGATGGATGTGTCGTGCGTCGGACAAGCAACGAGACCAGGTATGTGGGACTGGGCAGCCGTTCCGAGGAATTGCTGATCGGGGTCCAGGAACTACTCGCCTCGCTGGGCATCGCCTCGCGCATCTACATGATCAGCCAGGGCAGGAAGGCGTCATTTCACTACACGAGGAAGGACGGCACCGAGGCCAGCTACGGTTCCGACGGCCCGTTCTACGATCTTCGCATCACCGCCGGTGCTATCACGCAGTTCCACCAGGTCATCGGCTTCAGCCTTCCTCGCAAGCAGTCGAAGCTGGTCGACATCGTCGAGCATGCGAAGTTCCGGAAGACCGACCGTAGCGTCCGCATGATCAGCCGCGAGTCGAAGGGTTTTGAGACCACCTATAACCTGACCGAGCCGCGCAACCACTCCTACATCGTGGGTGGGACCGTGGTGGCCAACTGCTCGGAGTACGTCCACCTCGACAACTCCTCGTGCAACCTGGCCAGCATCAACCTGCTCAAGTTCCTGGGCGATGACGACGAGTTCGACGTCAAGCGATTCCAGCAGATCACCGAGCTGATTATCACGGCGATGGACATCTCCATCTGCTTCGCCGACTTCCCGACCGAGAAGATAACCGCGGTCACCCGGGCCTACCGCCAGCTCGGCATCGGCTACGCCAACCTTGGCGCGCTGCTGATGGCGACCGGCCACGCCTACGACTCCGAGGGCGGGCGGGCGATCGCCGCCGCGATCACCTCGCTGATGACCGGCGTCGCTTACCGCCGGTCCGCCGAACTGGCCGCCGTGGTCGGGCCCTACGACGGTTATGAGCGCAACGCCACTGCCCACAAGCGGGTGATGCGCAAGCACGCCGACGCCTGCGGCCAGATCAAGACCCGCGGCGGCATGGACCACGACATCCACGCCGCGGCCGCCGCCGCCTGGAAGGAGTGCCTCGCCCTCGGCGAGACAAATGGGTACAGAAACGCACAAAGTAGCCTACTCGCGCCTACTGGCACCATAGGCCTCATGATGGACTGTGACACCACTGGTGTCGAGCCAGACTTGGCGCTGGTGAAGTTCAAGAAGCTCGTCGGCGGTGGGTCCATGCAGATCGTCAACCAGACGGTCCCGCGGGCGCTGAAGAGCCTGGGCTACCAGCCCGAGCAGGTGGAGGCGATCACCGAGTATATCGCCGAGCACGGCCACGTCGTGGACGCGCCCGGGCTGCGGCCCGAGCACTACGGGGTCTTCGACTGCGCGATGGGGGAGCGGGCGATCAGCCCGATGGGCCACGTGCGGATGATGGCCGCAGTTCAGCCAGCGTTGAGTGGTGCAATTAGCAAGACTGTGAACTTGCCTGAGTCGGCCACGATCGAGGACATTGAGTCGATCTACCTGGAGGGCTGGAAGCTCGGCCTGAAGGCGCTGGCGGTCTACCGCGACAACTGCAAGGTCGGGCAGCCGCTGTCGGCCGCCAAGAGGAAGCCGGAGGCGGCGGCCGCCAGCCCAGTGCATGAGGTCCGCCCGGTGCGCCGCCGCCTGCCCAAGGCGCGGCCAGCCACGGTGACCCGGTTCTCGGTGGCGGGCGCGGAGGGCTACATGACCGCCTCCAGCTACCCGGACGACGGTGTGGGCGAGGTCTTCCTCAAGCTCGGCAAGCAGGGCTCCACGCTGGCCGGCGTGATGGACGCGTTCTCGATGGCGATCTCCATCAGCCTGCAGTACGGGGTCCCGCTGGAGAAGTGGGTCGAGAAGTTCACCAACATGCGCTTCGAGCCGGCCGGGATCACCGATGACCCGGACATCCGGATCGCAAGCTCGGTGATGGACTACGTGTTCCGGCGGCTGGCGCTGGACCACCTGCCCTACGAGACCCGCGCCGAGCTGGGCATCCTGTCCGCTGCCGAGCGCACCGCCCAGCTCGCTGGCGAGGATCCGGCCGCCCTGGCCGAGGACCAGGACACCACCGAGATGGCGCAGTCAGCCCCGGTCGAGCGCCCGCAGCCTACGCGCGAAGCCGGCTCCCAGCCCGGGCAGCCGCCAGCACCGCAGGCGCCGCCGGGGCAGCCGCAGCCGCACAGTTCGATGGAGGTGCTGGAGGCGCAGCAGGGCCGGACGGCGGACGCGCCGCTGTGCCTGACCTGCGGTACGAAGATGCGCCCAGCTGGCAGCTGCTACGTCTGCGAGGGCTGCGGCGCGACCAGCGGCTGCAGCTGATCCAGCGCCGCTGAACAGAAGAGTTCCCAGCTCAGGTGGGATGTGACCGCATGGTCGCAGCCCATCTGAGCGCTAACCCGACGCCACTCGTTGCATTTGATGCAACCCATAGCCGATTTTTGGGACGGTCATTGTGCGCTGGGGCCGCCCTCGCGGGGAGACCACTCCCGTGGTACAGCGGGGCGCCGTGGCGCGAAGCAGGAACCGTCCGGGGGACTGGTTGAGATGCGGGGGTTTCATTCGTTTCTCGCGACTTCGGGTCCGGTGATGCGTGCCAGCAGCGGGAAGGTGGCCGTGATGATGCCAAGGGCCGCCAGGATCCCGGCCGCGATGAGGAGGTAGTACGCGGCACCGGGCGCCACCATCGGGTGCTGCTGCGCCTCGGAGGCGAACATCGCGGCGGCGGCGAACCCGGTGCCGATCGCGACGGCGGCGACAGAGAGCAGCGGCACGGCGCCTTCCAGCGCGGCGACACGGCGCAGCGTGGCGAGCCGGGCGCCGGTGAGCCGCAGCATGCTGAACGGCCGCTTGCGGTCGGCGAGCCCGGCCGCGATGCCCGTGGCGAGCGTGCAGCCGGCGATCAGCAGGCTGACCAGGATCACCACGTTCGCGAGTTGCTGATAGCCGCTGTCGGCGGAGTGGTCCTGCGCGATGATGTCGCCGATGGTGGACGGCGTGCTGACGCCGGGGTACGCGTGTGCGTTCTCGAGCACCGTCCTTGCCTGCTCGACCGCTGGCGTGGTGCCGTTCGTCGCCACGTTGATGGCGTCCACGCCGAAGGTGTCCAACCGCGTGGCCGGGACGTGCGCGGCCGGCCAGGTGATCGCGGTGGCGTCGAGGCCGAGCAGGGGCCCGTTGAACCCGTCTTCGGGGAACGCAGCCGCCCTCGCCCCGGCCGGGCAGCGGCCGAGGGCGGGAACGGCCGCGAGCTGCGCGCACGAGACCACGCCCGCCGGGATCGGACCGGTGATGCCCTGAACGGGGTCGAGGCTGTGAAAGGTCCCTGGGATGGTCAGCCGCGGGTCCGCCCGGACCACGAGCACCCCCTGCACGCCGGGGATCCCGCTCAGCTGTGCCGTCAGCGGCGCGGCGGGAGCGGCCGGCCCCGGGCGCGCCGTGCCCGCACTGATTCCGGGGCCGCTGTTGCCGGCCACCTGGTTCGATGCCGATACCTGGTCGGTCAGCACGTTCGCTTCTGCGGCGCTGCCCCACCGGGTGAGGTCTTTGGCGTTCTGCGTGGTGATCGCCACCATGGCCACGGTGGTGATGAGCAGGGCGAGCACAAGGCCGCTGACGGCGCGGAAGGCGGCTTTGGGGTCGTCGGTGAGGCGACGGGCGGCGATCAGCGTGCCGGGGCGGCTGGTCCACCGGGCCATGGCCCTGGCCGCGGCCATGGTGAGCCACGGGCCCGCGATGAACAGGCCGACGATGATGAGCGCGAAGCTGGACGCGAACGCCTGGACCTGCCCGGGGATGGAGGCCGGGTGGCCGTGGATGGTCCAGAAGGCGAGTTCGGCCAGGCCGGCCAGTAGCGGCACCGCCCGCCAGGCCCGTGGCGGCTTCGGCGTGGCCCGGCGGGCGACGCCGAGCGGGGAGATGTGCACCCGGCGCAGCGCCAGCCGGGCCGCCACCGCGGCGAAGACAGGCACGCCGATCGCGACCGCGAGGATGTCCGGCAGGCTGAGCGTCAGTTCGCTTGGGAAGAACGGCTGACCGATGAACGGGATGCCCGCGACCGGGATGCGCAGCAGGAAGAAGATCCCGAACCCGGCGGCCACCCCCAGGATCCCGGCCGCGGTCGATTCGGTGGCGGCGAGCAGGGAGACCTGCTTGCGGGTCGCGCCGGCCAGGCGCATCGCCGCGAACCGTTCCTCGCGGCGGGCGGCCGACAGCCGGGTCGCGGTGGCGATGAAGATCAGCACCGGGGCCAGGATGGCCAGCGCTACGACGGACAGGATGAGGTCGGTGGCGCCCGCGGGGGCGCCCCCGTCGCGCGGGGGGTAGAGCAGGCCCTGTGGGTTGGCCTTCGTCCGGGGGGCCGGCCAGCCCAGCTCCGTGGTGGAGATCGACGTCACCCGCACGCTGTTCGGGGTGTGCGCAAGCTGCTCCGGGGTGTGCCCGACGATGATGACCAGCGAGTCCGGCGACGGCAGCGCGGCATCGCCGATCACCCCGGCCAGGTGGCCGGGGTAGCGGCCGGCGAGCAGGTCCGCTGGGGTGCTGCGCAGCAGCGCCGCCAGCGCGGGCGAGGCGTAGTACTGGCCCGGTCCCGGGTCCCGGGGGATGCCCGGCGGCACCGGCGACGAGGCGCCGGTGGCGGCCACGTCGAAGCGGTTGATCTGCTGGTCGTCGAAGATGTCGCCGCCGGGGTGCCACCACAGCGGGGCGATGCCCGCCGCCGGGCCGGGGGCCACCCACGCGGTGCCGGTCCAGAACCAGGCGTGGCGGTTGTTCCAGGTGGTAACCGCGTTGGTCGCGGCCACGGCGGCCAGCAGCAAGCCGACGCCGAGGCCGACCGCGACGGCCAGGACGACCAGCCGGGTGATCGCCTCGCGGCCGCCGCTGACCGCGAGCCGCAGGCCGAGGGGGATCACGGCCGCGCGCCGGTGAGCGTGCTGACCGTGCCGTCGCGGACGATGACCTCGCGGTCGGCGTAGGCGGCGACCCGGGCGTCGTGGGTGACCAGGACGACAGTGGTGCCGTGCTCGCGGGCGGCGGCGACCAGCAGGTCCATCACCAATTCCCCGGACACCGAGTCCAGCGACCCGGTCGGCTCGTCGGCAAACAGCACCTCGGGCCCGGCGACCAGGCCGCGGGCCAGCGCAACGCGCTGTGCCTGCCCGCCGGACAGCTCCCCGGACCTGCGGTGCTCAAGCCCATCCAGGCCGAGCGTGCCGAACCAGTTCCTGGCCGCCGTCATCGCCGGGCCTCGGCGTATGCCGGACAGCAGCAAGGGCAGGGCGACGTTCTCTTCCGCGGTCAGCTCGGGAACCAGCTGACCGGACTGGAACACGAACCCGAACCGGTCCCGGCGCAGCGCGCTGCGCCGATCGTCGCTCAGGGTGTCCAGCCGCTGCCCGCCGAACCACGCCTGCCCCTGCTCGGGGACCAGGATGCCCGCCAGGCAGTGCAGCAACGTGGACTTGCCAGAGCCGCTCGGCCCCATCACCGCGACGATCTCACCCCGCTGCACCGCCAGCGAGGCGCCGCGCAGCGCCGGCGTTTCGCCGAACGACTTCACCAGGTCCCGCGCCTCGACGATGTTCCCGGCCCGGGGCTCCGCAGCGGCGGGGAGGTTCGCGGTCATCAGTGCACCGCCCGGTCGAGCAGGTCCAGCCGGGCCGCGGTGTGGTCGATCCATCGCAGGTCGGCCTCCAGCCGGTAGAGCGCGTGGTCGGCGAGCAGCACGTCAAGGGGATCCCCGCGCTGCTTCAGTTCGGTGAGCTCGCGCATCCGCTGCAGGTGCGCCGCCCGCTGGATATCCAGGTAGCCGTCGGCCGGCCGGCCGAGCATCAGGGCGAGCACTACCTTGGCGAACAGCTCGCTCTGCAGGTCCGGCTCCGGCGGGGCCGGCTCGGCCAGCCACCGCTGCACATCGGCGATGCCAGCCTCGGTGATGACGTACCGGCGCCGCTCCGGCCCGGCCCCCCGCTCGACCGGCCCGGCGACCGCCTTCCCGTCCCTGGCCAGCCGGGACAGGGTCGCGTACACCTGGCTGTAGCGCAGCGGCCTGCCCCGGCCGAAGTACGCGTCGTAGTCCCGTTTCAGGTCGTACCCGTGGCTTGGCCCCCGTTCAAGCAGGCCAAGCAGTGTCAGCGGAACGCTCATAACCGAGAGAATACCCTAAGAGTATTCTCTCAGAAAGTAGTTTCTGGACTGAGCCCCGGCAGGACAACACGGCGATGGCGTCATCAAGGCGCTGCCGCTCTGGCCACACACCGTCGCTCCAGTGCGCTGGGGCGGTTGCCCTACCGGCGGCGGAATGCGGCGTCCAGCGCCGTCGTGCCGATGTTCCACATGTTGTCGGCAACGTTGATCGTGACTGCGGGGGGGACGATCTCGTCGATGCGGTCAAGCACGCCAGCGGACAGCTCGATCCCGTCGGTGGCGAGGTAGCCGTCCAGGTGTTCCATGGTGCGCGGGCCGATGATCGCGGAGGTGACCGCGGGGTGGCGGATGACGAACGCTACCGCCATCTGGATGAGGGTGATCCCGGCCTCGTCGGCGAGCGCGCCGAGGGCATCGGCGGCGTCGAGCTTGGCGGTGTTGGCCGGGTTGGCGGCGTCATAGGCCCCGGGGAAACGGCGCTGCCGGGCAACCGAACCCGGCCCGCTGACCTGCCGGCCCTTGCGGTACTTGCCGGACAGCCAGCCTCCGGCCAGCGGGCTGTAGGCCATGACGCCCATTCCGTGGCGCAGGCAGGCCGGCAGCAGGTCGTACTCGATGGCGCGGGTCAGGATTGAGTAGGGCGGCTGCTCGGTGCGGAACCGTCCGTGGCCGCGGCGCTCAGCGGTCCACTGGGCCTCGGCGATCTGGGAGGCGGGAACCTTCGACGCGCCGAAGGAGCGGATCTTGCCGGCGCGCACGAGGTCGGACAGGGCGCCGAGGGTCTCGTCGATGTCGGTGCCTGGGTCGGGCACCCCCACCTGGTACAGGTCGATCCAGTCGGTCTGAAGCCGGCGCAGCGAGCCCTCGACCGCCTCGGTGATCCACCGCCGTGACGCTCCGCGATGGTTGGGGTCGTCGTCGCCAAAGGGAACGCCGAACTTGACGGCGAGCACCACGCTCTCGCGCCGTCCGCCGGCCAGTGCCTTGCCCAGGATCTCCTCCGACTCGCCGGCGGAGTAGCCATCGGCGGTGTCGATGAAATTGATCCCGGCGTCCAGCGCCTTATGGATGATC
Organism: Streptosporangiaceae bacterium; assembly: GCA_035518495.1. GTDB lineage: Bacteria > Actinomycetota > Actinomycetes > Streptosporangiales > Streptosporangiaceae > UBA9676. The sequence continues at coordinate 23,783 of DATIXO010000308.1, read as the reverse complement.
TTGATCGCATCGTCGTGGTCGGAGTTGCCGAACGCGCCGAACATCATCGCGCCCAGGCACATCTGGCTGACCGAGATGCCGGTGCGCCCCAGGGGCCGGTATTCCATGATGAAGCTCCTTCGGCCGCCGCGAGTGAGGTGCAGGCAGGCGGGTATGATCGGATGGCCAGCAGGCGGATAGCCTGTCCACTTCACTGTAGCGATTACCGGATAGCCTGTCCACTTGGAGTCCCGATGCCTGCGAATCAGTCTCCGGCACCCGCAAGACGAGCCGACGCCGAGCGCAACCGCGACAAGATCCTCGCGGCCGCGCGCACCGCGTTCGCCGATCCTGACGCTGAGGTGTCGATGGCCGAGATCTCGCGGCGCGCCGAAGTCGGCATGGCGACCCTCTACCGCAACTTCCCCGGGCGCCAAGAGCTCCTCGAGGCCCTGTACACCGACGAGGTCGATGCCGTCTGCAAGGCCGCCGAGACCATCGACGGCCAGACGCCCGGAGCGGCCCTGGCGGCCTGGTTGCACCGATTCTCGGCCTTTACCACCAGCAAGCGGCAGATCGCCGCCGAACTGCTCAAGCAAACGGACCGCGGCAACCCCCTCTTCCAAAGCAACCGCACCCGGGTGATCACCGCGGGCCGGCCGCTCCTCGCCGCCGCGCAACACGCCGGCGAAGTCCGCAGCGACCTCACCCTTGAACAGATCCTCGACATGATCGTCGCCATCGCCACGATCCACGGCGACACCGGCTACACCGGACCAATCCTCCAGGCCGTACTCGACGGCCTGCGTCCTGCGGCCGATGCGAGGCCCGCGTAGGACAAGGCGGCACGCCGCGAACCCCGAATAAGTACGAACCCCGAATAAGTACTCTGCGCCAGTACTGCCGGCAAGGTGTGGCAGATGGCCGCCAATCCGGGCATCGTCCGTGGTACCGGATGCGATCCGTCTGCGTGTGAACGGAGTCCTTCATAACCGGCGCTGGAGAGATCGGCCCGGTGCACGGCCCCTGAGCCCGGTTACCGGGTGAGGACGATCCACTGGCCGCCGTCGATCAGTTCGCGGGCCGCGTCCAGGTGGCCGGCGTGCGTGGCGGTCTCGGTGATCACGTGCAGGAGGGTCCTGCGCAGCGGCCGGGGCGGGAAGTTGGTGAAGAAGTCCGGCCACCACTTCGGCATCGCGTCGATCGGCGTCGCGGCGATGATCGCGTCGGCCCTGGTTATCTCGTCCCGGTACAGATCGAGGATCGCGGCACCCGGCACATCCGCCGGAACCCGCCATGCCTCGTCCCCGGACGTGAGCGTGATCTGCTCGCCCGCGACGGCGCCGCGGAACCAGAACTGCTCGACCTCCAGGGCCAGGTGCCGCACCATGCCCAGCGGCGTCCAGCCTGACGGCAGCACTGGCTGCCGCAACTGGTCCCCGGAAAGTCCTTCCAGGGCGCCAAGCACGTGCTCGCGCTGTGTGTTCAGTGCCGCCAGAAGCGCGTCCTTCTCGTCGTTCATCACCTCAGGATGACGTACTGGCCTGCCGGAAGTAAGCGGCGGTCAGCTGTCCCTGCCCGGGGTCACGGCCGGTTCCGGGCCTCCGGCTGGCAGTGGGATCAGCGGGTCACCCACCCGCACGGCTCCTTCCCTGACCACCTCGGCATAGACGCCGAAGTTCACCCCGCGGCCGGACTCGTTCACCTGTACCCCCCGGTAGGACCTGATCATCCGCACCGTCGGGAGGTCGCGGGCGCCGCGGTCGGGGTCGCGCGTCGTCGCGGCGCAGCGCGGCACCGGGCCGCCAACGCGGACCAGGGCCCCGCCGATCCCGATTGCCCGGCCCTGCCAGCGGTCCTCGGCGTGGGCCGGAAGGCCGGAAAAGCTGATGAGCATCCTGAACCGCCGGGCGTCGACCGGTCCAGCACCGGACTGACGGGCCAGTTCGGCGACCGACTCCTCGCCGAGCAGCGTGACCGGATACTCGTCGTGGCCCGCGCCCGGATCGCTGGCCCGCACCAGGCGCACCGGCTCGCCCGCCGCATCGCTCAGCACCGCATTCCAGGGGCCTTCCACCACCGTCCCGGCCACCTTCCGCTCGCCGTAGAAATCGGCGATCACCGCCGCCCCCGGCCGGGCGGGGCCGGCGCACACCTGTTCCCCGGCCGAGCTCAGGGTGAGCCGCCCGCTCCGCGTGTCATGCGCCGCGCGGAACCGGACAAGCCTGCCCGTCTTCCAGATCGAGATCAGCCGGTCGCTACCGTCGATCACGAAGAACTCGCGGTCTCCCGCCGCGCCCGTTCGCAGCAGCACGATCGCATCCGGGTGGTGCAGCGCCAGGCCCTTGACCGGCGTCGTGGACAGCCGGGTGACGCGGGCGCAGGCGCTCACGCATGCCCCGTCCCCATCCCGCCGCGGCTCAGGCACGCCAGCTCAGCAGTTCACGGAAGAACCGGCGCTCGATCTGCCAGCCGCCGGGCGGGAGGCTGAAGTCCGCCTGGACCGGCCGGAACGACACCTGGTAGTCACCGATCGCGGGCCGGCCCCCGCCGTCCCAGGCCCGGTAGAGACGGTCAAGCTCACGGGCGAGCGAGGGGTCCTTCCACCACCAGATCCCGTCCGGACCCGCCACCGCCCAGCCGCCACGGCCGTCGCTGAGGCCGGGCCCCTGCGGCGCGTGGCACGCCCGGCGGTCGTGCACGGCGTTGTAACCCGTGCCAGCGCCGATCTCGAGCACCTTCATGCCGTCAGCGAGATCAAGCAGTTCCAGCCTGCCGGCGACCAGCGACGGCTGGGAGGCCGAACTCGCCGGCATCCGGTTCACTGACCGCGTCACCAGCGCCTGGTCGGAGTAGATGAGCTCAAGATGTTCGCGCAAGGGACGCCCAGGGTCATGGTGGACGGCCACGGCGTCCGGGGATCCGGCCGCGCGGTACGAGAAGGTCTCGAGCAGGCGGTGGCGCTCGACCGTGCGGAACGCGCGTTCGGTGCGCGCCGAGCGGATGGCGCCTGCCGTTGCCAGTTCCCGGACGTAACGCTCGACCAGGGACCGGATCTCGGGCTCACCCGCCGGTACCGCTGCCCGGTCCCCGGCCCGCGGAGGTTGAGGCACCATCGGACGTTCTCCCCACTGGCTGCCAGCGAGCTTACGGCAGGCGGCGTGTGAGGCAGCGGGGGGCGCAGCGGGACCCAGCGCACCCGGCGCCTAACGAATCTGCCCCGCACCCGCCTGCCCGCGCCAGCCCGCTGCCGGGCCGGCCAGCGGCCAGGCGTGCCGCCTCACGCCGGTGCCGCTCCCTTGACCTGCCGCCCGGCCGTCCAGACGCCGGTCACGTGCGCGGGCTCGGCCAGCACCGAGATGTCGGCCAGCGGGTCGGCGTCCAGGGTGATCACATCCGCGTCGTAGCCCGCGGCGAGCAGGCCCGACCGTGGCGCCTGCGCGCCGAGCGTGGCCGGGCCGGTCGCGGTGGCCGCCTCGATCGCCTGCAGCGGCGTCATGCCGAGGGCGACCAGATGGACCAGCTCGCTTCCGTTATGCCCCCACGAATCGGGCATGTCCATACCGGTCAGCGCGGTGTCGGTGCCCATCGCGATGGTGACGCCGCGCTCGAGTGCCCGGGCGACCGCCTCCGCGTGCACGTCCGCGACGGCCCGCAGCTTGGCCATCGCGTAATCGGGCACATCTCCGCTGCTGGCCAGCATGTCCTCGATGATCGTGCGGGTGGGGACCAGGATCGCGCCGCTCTCGGCCATGGCGTCGCAGCACTCGTCGTCGAGGTAGGTGCCGTGCTCGATGGTGAGCACCCCGGCCTCCAGCGCGGCCATGATGCCCGGCTTGCCGTGGCAGTGCGCGGCGACCGCCCGCTCCGCCAGGCCCGCGACCTCCACGATGGCGCCCAGCTCCGCGCCGGTGAACTGCTGGTGGATCGGGTCGTCCAGCTCCGACAGGACGCCGCCGGAGGCGCACACCTTGATCAGGGCGGCCCCGCGGCGGAGCTGCTCGCGCGCCGCCCGCTGGCAGGCGGCCACCCCGTCGGCCAGGCACATGGTGCCCTCAAGCCGGGCGTAGTCCTCCATCCAGGGCAGCGGGAGGGAGTGCAGGTCCCCGTGGCCGCCGGTGGTGGACAGGATCGCGCCAGCGGCGTAGATGGCCGGCCCGTCCAGCACGCCCTCGGCTACGGCGCGCGCCAGGTGCACCCCGAGGCCGCCGACCTCGCGCACGGAGGTGACCCCGGCGTCGAGCGCGTTGCGCAGATCGCGGGCGCAGCGGGCCGCCCGGAGCGCGAGCGGCTGCAGCGGCAGCCTGCCCAGGTCGAGCGTGCGGGTGCCGAGGAAATGCCCGTGGCAGTCCCACAGCCCGGGCAGCACGGCCGCGGCCCGGTGCTGGCGGGCGCCTGGCGTCTGCGGCGCGCCGGAGGCCGGCCCCGCGTAGCTGATCCTGTCGCCGTCGAGCACCACCACCCCGTCGCTGACGGGCTCACCCTGGCCCGGGATCAGCAGGCCGGCCTCGATCCTGTGCATACGTTTGTCCCCCTCGCGAGACGGCGCGGGCGGCGGCGCCTTTGACATCATGAAGCGAGCGAAGGCGGTACGTCCACGAGCATGGCAGCGCCCGGGCGAGCGGGTGGGGTGGCAATTTGTCCCAGGCCTTGCCCGTGTGTATCTGATTGTGCGTCGCCGTGAGCGAACGGTGATGCGCTATACAGGGAACAGCACGAGGGAGTTACATGCGGCCAGACGACGGGCATCTGCCGGACAGGCGAATCGCGCGGCAGCGCGTCGACCGTGTCCGTGCCGCCGTCCGTTCAGCCCCGCTGCCGGTCAAGATAGTGCTGGTGCTGGCCGTGCTGGCGGCGGCGGTTGTGGCGTCGGCCCTGCCGGCGCGCGTCGGTGATCTCGTGCTGCTGCTGGCGCTGTGCTACGGGCCGGTCGCTGTCTGGCGCAAGCAGCGCTCGGTTTTCGCCTCGCTCGGGGTCGCCGCGTGGGGGCTGGCCGCGATCTTGTTCGTGGCGGCGCTGACACCGGCACCGCCGTCCACCTACTGGCTGTTCCCGCTCGTGCTGCTGCCGTTCGCGGTGGTCGCCGCCGCCCATTCACCGCCGCTCGCGCGCAACCTCGTGCCCTGCCGGACCGTGGCCTGGACACTGCTGTGGGCGGTGCCCGCCGCCATGCTCGCCTGGCGGTTCGCCTCCGGCCAGCCGATCCTCAGCTGGGTGATCGGGTGGCTGCTCGCCGCCGTGGTGCTGGGCTGGCGCCTCACCCGGGGCCTGCAGGAAAGCCGCGTCTACGGCAGGCAGCAGGCCAGGGGGGTGTCCGGGACAGGGCCCTACGGCGAGACGGCCGCCCGCACCACGCCGGGTGCCTCGCCCGCGGGCGCCGGCCGGGCCAGCCATCCCGCCGGTGCGGTGCGGGCAGTGCAGGACGCGGACGGCACCCGGGTGCAGCAGGTGGCCGCCGGGGTCCGGGAACGCCCCGCTCCCGACCGGGATCTGCCCACGATCACCGTGGAGCAGGCGGTGGCCGAGCTCGACGCGATGATCGGGCTGGCCGGGGTCAAGGACCAGATCCACCAGCTCACCGCGTCGGTGGAGGCCGCGCGCAGGCGCGCGCAGGCCGGCTACCAGACCGAAAAACCGATGCAGCACTTCGTGTTCCTCGGGCCGCCGGGCACGGGCAAGACCTCGGTCGCCCGGATCATCGCCAAGATCTACTACGCGTTCGGCCTGCTGGAGTCGCCGTCCGTGCTGGAGGCGCAGCGAGCCGACCTGGTCGGGGAGTTCCTCGGCGCCACCGCGATCAAGACCAACGAGCTGGTGGACGCGGCGCTGGGCGGGGTCCTGTTCATCGATGAGGCGTACAGCCTCGCCAACGACGGTGAGGGACACAGTGACCGGTTCGGCAACGAGGCGGTCCAGGCGCTGCTCAAACGGGCCGAGGACGAGCGCGACCGGCTCATCGTCATCCTGGCTGGTTATGACCGGCAGATGGAGGACTTCCTGGCCAGCAACCCCGGGCTGAACTCCAGGTTCGCGATCCGGATCAAGTTCGCCGGGTATTCCCCGGCCGAGCTGCTCGCGCTCGCCCAGGCGTCGCTGGCGCAGCGCGGGGAGTCGCTCTCGCCCGACGCCGGGCCGGCGCTGGCCCGCATGATGGAGGACATCGGCCGCCGCCGTCTCGGCGACGAGCTCGGCAACGGCCGTTTTGTCCGGAGCCTGCTGGAAAAGGCGGGCCAGGTGCGTGACGTGCGGGTGATGGCGGACGGGGCCGAGCCGGCCCCGTCCGACCTGCTGACGCTGGAAGCGGCCGACCTGCAGCGGGCGTTCGCCGAGCTCACCTCCAGGTTCCGGGGCTACGCCGAGGCGCCCACCGTGGAGAGCGCGCTGGCCGAGCTCGATGAGCTGATCGGCCTGGAGCCGGTGAAGCGGCAGGTGCATGAGATCGCCGCGCAGCTGCGGGTGGCGCGGCTGCGGGACCGGCAGGGCCTGGTCAGCCAGCCGCCCGCCCGGCATTTCGTGTTCACCGGGCCGCCGGGGACCGGGAAGACCACGGTCGCGAGGATCCTGGGCCGGATCTTCGCCGCGCTCGGGCTGCTGGTCCGGCCCGAGGTGGTCGAGGCGCACCGGGCCGATCTCGTCGGCGAGCACCTGGGCTCGACCGCGATCAAGACCGGCAAGCTGATCGACTCCGCGCTCGGTGGGGTGCTGTTCATCGACGAGGCCTACGCGCTCTACAACCCCGGCTACGCCGGGGGCGACGCGTATGGCGCCGAGGCAGTGGCAACCCTGCTCAAGCGGGCGGAGGACGACCGCGACCGGCTGGTGATCGTGCTGGCCGGCTACACCGCCGACATGGACCGCTTCCTGCGGAGCAACCCCGGGCTCTCCTCCCGGTTCAGCGTCCGGATCGGCTTCCCCAGCTACACCCCCGGCCAGCTTGCCAAGATCGCTGAAGTGATCGCGGAACAGGCGGGGGACTCGTTCGACCCGGACGCCCTGCCCGTGCTGGAGCGGATCTTTCAGCGGGCGTGCGACAGCGGGCGGATCGACGAGCTGGGCAACGGGCGGTTCGCCCGGTCCCTGTTCGAGCGTGCGTGCGCGGCCCGCGACCTGCGGGTGGCCGACCTGGGCGACCAGGCGAGCGCGGCCGACCTGACCATCGTCACCGCGGCCGACCTGACCACGGCGGTCTCCGAGCTCACCAGGGAGCCGGATCGGCCGGGGCCTCAGTAATCCCTCAGGGCAGGTTGCCGAGCTCGGCGATGAGCCTGGCGTAGTCGCCCCCGGCGTCCCTGATCAGGTACATGAGGGTGTGCTGCACCGCGTGCCGGTGCTCACCCCGGTCCAGCAGGCGCTGCGCCGCCTCCCACAGCTCGGGCGGGTCGCCGCGCCACAGCCGGTCGCTGAGGGCCAGGTGGCGGCTGATGTGCTGCTCGCTGGTGGGCCGGCCGTGCGCGTCGTCGTGGTCGGCGGCCAGCAGCGTATGCCGCGCCTGCGGCTGGGAGGGGTCCAGCGTGCTCAGGTCGACGCCGTCGTAGTGCCCCTCCAGCAGCGGGAACGCAAAGGCGCGCCGCGGCAGGGCCTCCAGGTCAGCGTCCGGCAGCAGCCTGGCCACCAGCTGGGCGTCGAGGCCGAAGCTGGCCGGGTCGTGGTAGACGCGCGCGAAGGTGGCCATCGAGTTGAACACGGCGTCGAGCGTCTGCTCGATCGCCTCGGTGGGCAGCTCCCGGCGCCGGCCGGCCCAGCGCGCCCACGCGGCGAGCACGTGCGGCATGGCGTGCTGCTCCGCTGGCAGCAGCATGATCTTGCGGGGCAGCCAGTCCAGCATGAAGGTCTCGGCCTTGGCCGGGCTCATCCGCAGCGGCCGCCCGAAGTCCTGGCTGCAGCCATAGTCGATGATGTGGTCCGCGCACCGGCTCGCCGCCTTGCGGTCGGACAGGTCTTCGGCTTCGTCGGAGGCGAGGAACTCCACCACCAGCATGGCCCGCCGGTCATCACTCCAGGCCAGTCGCCGCGCTGCCGCGCCCAGCCAGGCCGGCGCGTCGTCGTGGCTGGCCAGCGCGGCGGCCGGGCCGCCGAACGGGAGCTGGTCCGGCTCGGCCACCGGCTCGGTCGGGCACAGCGTGCGGATCCGTGCCCGGATGAAGGCGTGGTAGGCCGGGAACGACTCGCTGACCGGCGGGTCCGGCGCCTCGTCGGTGGCGGTGAGCGCGGCTTCCAGCAGCCGCCGGGCCTGCGCCGCGGTGACCGGCCGGAAGGCGCCCCGCCCGGGACGATCGGCCCTGTCATCGCCCGGGCGGCAGCGTTCCAGCAGCGTGTCCACCTTGGAGGTGACCCAGCCGTCGCGCAGCAGACCGCCGGCGTTGTAGTCGACGACCATGACGAGGGCGTGCGGCTCGGTACCGGCGTAGCTGAACAGGCAGACCGCCTCGTCGCAGTCCCCGAAGATGTCGGAGTTCAGGTAGCACTCCGCCGCCGCCACCGCGCCGACGTGCTCCGACCAGGCGGGCCGCGCGACCCCTCGCTCGATCAGCGCCAGCCCCGCTTTTTCGGCCAGGGCCGCCTGGCGGGACGTGCCCAGGCAGGCTATGCCGGACAGCAGGGCGAGCGCTGCCGGGCTGGCGTCCTGCCCTGCGTACCCGACCAGCCCCTCGCCGATCAGTTCCTCCAGGTCGGCGTTGCGGTGCGCGGAGGCGTCCGGCGCGCGCTGGCCCCACCAGGTGCCGAGCATCTCGCTGACCATGAGCTCGGCATCCAGCGGGCTGCGCAGGGCGAGCAGTTCGCGGGCGGCGCGCAGCATCTCGGCGAACAGCGCGTTGGGCGGCGGGACCGCGGCACGCGCCGGCGCTGGCACCCGGCGGTGACCCGGACGGCCCGCATTCCCGTGTGGGTTCCTGCGACGGCCCTCCGCGCTCACAGGCACAGTTTCCCAGATCTGTACCGCAGCGCGCACGTTAGTGCGATTTCCCGGATCTGTGCCGCGAAGCGCGCATTGGGCGGTCCATGGCGGTTTGTCGCCTGGCGGCCGGGGCGCTTCCCGCGGCGGCGGCCCCGCCCCGGTGGCGGGGTTCCCGCCCGGGTCCCGGCGGCGGCCCAGCCCGGCCGCGGCAGCCCGGTCCCGGCGGCATCCGGCGCCGCCCGGTTGAGGGTTGGTGCCCGTCGTGGCAGCCCACGGGCGCGATCTGGCTTAGGATGTGGAGGGCTCACCGCACGGCCACCGTGTGATCGCGGCGGCCGGCATGTGGTACGGAGGCCGACGCGGGGCCGCACCGATGGTCCCCGCCACCGCGCTGTCGACGCTAGCCTGCTTGTGTCCGCAGTGAGCAGGAAGGAGCCTTTGGATGGCAGGCTCACTCACGGGCCGGGTGTCCGCTTCATGAGCACAGACACTTCGGTGCCACAGCCGCGAGTGTCTGGCCTGGATGTCTCCGACTCCGCGTTGCTGGCGACGCTCCTGCGGGAAGCGCCGATCGGCTTCGCCTTCTTCGGGACCGATTTGCGGTTCCGGCGCATCAACCGCAGCCTCGCCCGGCTGCACGGCCGCCAGGGGTCCGACCACCTCGGGCTGCTTCCCTCCCAGATCTGGCCTGATTCGCTGGCCTCCCGCGCCGAGGCCGCCATCCGGCATGTGCTGGCCGATGACCAGCCGCTTTTCGAGCCTGACCAGTTCATCGGCGGGCCGTCGGCCACGGCCGACCGCGCCTCCGGGCCCGCCGGCGCCGACCCGGCAGCGCCGCCGGCCGCACCGCAGGCCCGGCACTGGGCCTTCTCCTGGTTCCCTTCCCACGACCCGGAAGGGGACATCTCCGGCGTCGCCCTGATCGCCGTGGACGTCACCGAGCGCCGCAACGCCGAGGAGGCGGTCCGCCGGAGCGAGGAGCGCTACCGCTCCCTGGTGCAGGCGGGTGCGCAGGTCGTCTGGGTGACCACGCCGACCGGCCAGATCGCCGAGGACTCCCAGGAATGGCGCTGGATCACCGGCCAGACCCTGGAGGAGTACCTGGGCAGCGGCTGGCTCGACGCGGTGCACCCCGAGGACCGCGAACGGGTCGAGCGGGACTGGCACGAGTGTGTCCAGGCCGGCAAGATCTTCGACAACCGTTACCGGGTCCGCACCAAGACCGGCTCGTACCGGCACTACGACGTGCGCGCCGTCCCGATCGAGCGGGACGGGAAGATCATCGAATGGGTGGGCGCCAGCACCGATGTCACCGCCCAGCGCGAAGCCGAGGAGATGCGTGGCCGGCTGACCGAGCAGCTGTCCGCCGCGGCGCTGCGCACCGCCCGGCTCCAGCAGGCCACCTCGATGCTGGCCGAGGCGCTGACGGTGGAACAGGTGGTGGAGGTCATCACCGAGGTCGGGCGGTCGGCCATCGGCGCCGACCGGTCCGCGGTCGCGCTGCTGGACCCGGACCGGCTCCGGGTGCGCACCATCAACCCCACCGGGCTGCCTGACGGCCCGGGCGCCCCGGCCGGGGACATCCCGCTGGACGTGCCCAGCGTGATCACCATGGCCATCAACACCCGGCGCCCGCTGCTGCTGGAGAACTCCGACGGGCTGCGCCGGGTGTTCGAGGGCCTGGCGGACGTGGAGCTGTTCCTCACCCATACCGACGAGCGGGCCTGGGTCGGGATGCCGCTGCTGGCCGCCGGGGCGGCACTGGGGGCGCTGCGGTTCTCCTTCACCCGGCCGCGGAAGATCACCGACGAGGAACGGGTCTTCCTGGAGGCGCTGGCCGGCCAGTGCGCGCTGGCGGTGGAGCGCGCCTCGATGTTCGAGCGCGAGCACACCACGGCCGAGACCCTGCAGCGCAGCCTGCTGCCGGACCGGCTGCCCAGCGTGCCGGGGATCATCCTGGATGCCAGGTACCTGCCGGTCACCAGGAACATGGAGATCGGCGGGGACTGGTATGACGCCTTCCGGCTGCCGGACGGCCGCCTGGCGGTAGCGGCCGGGGACGTCATGGGCAAGGGGCTGTCCGCCGCGGCCGGGATGGGCCGGGTGCGCAACGCGCTGCGTGCCCTCGCCCTGACCGACCCGCGGCCCGCGGCCGTCCTGTCCGGCCTGGATCGCCTGTTCAACGCGACCGAGCTCGACGAGCAGGTGACCACGGTGGCCTACCTGGTGTTCGACCCGGTGTCCGGCGAGGGCCTGGCGGGTAACGCGGGTCATCCGCCGCCGCTGCTCATGTCCCGCGACGCCCCGCCCCGGCTCGATCTGGGGGAGGCCGGGACGCCACTGGGCTGGGCCAGCCCCCGCCAGCAGTATGTGTTCCGGCTGCCGCCGGGTAACACCGCCGTGCTGTATTCCGATGGACTGGTGGAGAACCGGCGCCGGGGACTGGACGCGGGGCTCGACGAACTGGTGGCCGTGGCCGCGCAGGTCTCTCCCGGTGTGGCGGAGGATCCGGCCAGGCTGCTTTCGTTCCTGGTCGACCGCATGCTCACCGGTTATGAACAGGATGACGACGTGACCGTGCTGGTGCTGCACGTGCCGAGGCGGGACGGCGGGGCACCAGCTGCCGAGGGGGGCATCGCGCACGCCGCGGGGAGATCGGGTAGGGCATGACAGGGTCAGTCTGGTTGGAGATGGGGATGACCCGGCGGGAACATCCGGGTCCGCATGCGGTTCGAGCCACCCGTCGACTCCGCCTAAGGTGGTTGACGGGAGGAAGGCCAGGCGCAGCAGCGGTGCACTGCGGCGTTAGCCGGCACTCCTGGTCGGTCCCGGCATTGGGGTGCATGCAGTAGGGTCCATTGCCCGCTCACGTATGCAGGAGAGGTGTCTGTGTCGCCTGCCAGGTCGGACAGTCAGGTATCGCTCGCAGCTTGGCGGGCCGCCGTCCAGCGAAGGAAGGGGTGACCGCGGTGGCAAGCGCTGCAGGCTCCGCAGCGCGCAGGCAGCCCAGCCAGCAGGGCCAGGGCCGCCGGGCGCCAGCTCAGCAGTCTCCCGGACGGGCCGGATCGGGCGAGGCGTCCCGGTCACGCGCCGATGCCCCGGTTGCCCTGGTGGACCCGGAACTGGCGGCCGACGCAGCCGCGGCCGGGTCCCCGGCAGCGCGCGGGAAGCGCGCGCGGTCGCGCCGCGGGTCTGACTGGGACCCGGAGACCGGATCCGGCCGTAAGGGCCGGAAGGCGGCATCCGGTGAGGCAGGCGGCGGCGAGGCCGGCGGCCAGGGCGGGGCGCGTGGCAACGGCGCCGGCCCGGCTGACCCGCCGCGGGCGCTGCGGGAAGCCCCCGATCCCGACATGGAGCCCGGCGGCCTGGCGGCCGCCAGCGGCCCGGACGGTGAGGCGGAGCTGGACCCGGACAGCCTGGACGAGGTGACGGACCTGGAGGACGTGGCCGCCCTGGCCGACGCCGACATGGCCGGCCCGGATGAAGCCGACCTGGACGTCGAGGCCGCCCTGGCCGGGGTGGATCTGGACGAGCTGGGCGAGCTCGCGGAGGTCGACGTCGACGACGTGGTGGTGGACGTCGATCTCGAGGACGAGGACGGCGCCGGTGCGGCCGCCGAGGACCTGGACGAGGCGCTGGCCGGCCCCCCGCTGGCGGAGGCGGTGCCCGCCGGCGTGAGCGGCCCGGCCGGCGAGCCCGGCCCGGCGGCCGATGGCGGCGCAGCCGCCGAGCAGGCCGGCGGCGCCCGGCCCGGCACCGCCGAGGGCGAGGACGAGACGTTCGTCTACGGCGACGACGACGATGACCTGCCCGCCGCCCAGGTCGCCTCGGCGGGGGCGACCGCCGATCCGGTCAAGGACTACCTCAAGCAGATCGGCAAGGTGCCGCTGCTCAACGCCGAGCAGGAGGTCGAGCTCGCCAAGCGCATCGAGGCCGGGCTGTTCGCCGAGGAGAAGCTGGCCGAGGCCCCCACGGGCCTGCACGGCGACCAGCGATTCGACATGGAGTGGATCGCCGAGGACGGCCGCCGGGCCAAGAACCACCTGCTGGAGGCGAACCTGCGGCTGGTGGTCTCGCTCGCCAAGCGCTACACCGGCCGGGGCATGCTGTTCCTCGACCTGATCCAGGAGGGCAACCTCGGCCTGATCCGGGCGGTGGAGAAGTTCGACTACACCAAGGGCTACAAGTTCTCCACGTACGCGACCTGGTGGATCCGGCAGGCCATCACCCGGGCGATGGCCGATCAGGCGCGGACCATCCGCATCCCGGTGCACATGGTGGAGGTCATCAACAAGCTGGCCCGTGTCCAGCGGCAGATGCTGCAGGACCTGGGCCGCGAGCCCACGCCGGAGGAACTGGCGGCCGAGCTCGACATGACCCCGGAGAAGGTCATCGAGGTGCAGAAGTACGGCCGGGAGCCGATCTCGCTGCACACCCCGCTCGGCGAGGACGGCGACAGCGAGTTCGGCGACCTGATCGAGGACTCCGAGGCGATCCAGCCGGGTGAGGCGGTCAGCTTCACGCTGCTGCAGGAGCAGCTGCACTCGGTGCTGGACACCCTGTCCGAGCGGGAGGCCGGGGTGGTCTCGATGCGGTTCGGGCTGACCGACGGCCAGCCCAAGACCCTCGACGAGATCGGCAAGGTCTACGGCGTCACCAGGGAGCGCATCCGGCAGATCGAGTCGAAGACCATGTCGAAACTGCGCCACCCGTCACGGTCCCAGGTGCTGCGCGACTACCTGGACTGACTGACACCACCATGGGACCGGGCGGGCCGCCCCTGGCCGCTCCGGCGCCCGCGGCTATGCCGCGGCGCCGATCCGCTTGAGGAACTGCACGCCGATCTGCGGGCAGCCAAAGCCGCCCTGGGAGGCGTTGCACTGGTTCTGGCCGCCCCAGTTGTCCGCGTTCAGCCAGAAGTTGCTCACCGCGACCGACTTCGCATAGCTGTACTCGCGAACCAGCAGCCACACCGGGTGGACCAGCGGTGTATTGGTGCCCAGGCCCACCATGGCCAGGGTCCTGGTGCCAGCGGCGTGCCTGGCCGAGCGCACCACGTTCACCGCCGCGTGCACGCGTGACTCCCACGATGCCAGCTGCCAGGCGCCGTTCACCGAGCCCCAGGCCTGGCTCTGGATCGCGACCATGTACGCGCCGTCGCGTGCCGCCGCCATCCAGCAGTCCGGCCGGGAGGCGAGCGCCCCGCCGGTCGAGACGATCAGCGCGATGCCGTTCGCGCGCGCCAGGGCGGTGGCCTGGCCGATCCAGTACACCGGGTCGGCCGACTGGATGCGCGGCGACTGGGCTGCCGCCGGCGTGAGCGGCCACGACTCCAGGTCGTAGAGCGCGGTGTGGATGCCCAGGCCGGTGAAAAGACCGTCGCTGACGGCCTGGGCGAGCTCGTAGTAATTCTCCACCGCGAGCACGCTGTTGCCTGGCGCGCAGGTGGTGTCGTCGCTTTGCCCGTAGGTGGTGCCGTTCCACACCCCGCACAGCTGGTAGGTGACCGGTGGCAGCGCCACGCCGTCGTCGGCCGCCTGCGCGGCGAGCCCGGCCGACTGGTCGCCGGCGTTGTCCCACGGCTGCAGGTCCTGCCCTTTGACGAGCCAGTGCGTGGGTGCCGCCGCCGCGGGCGCTGGCGCCGCCGGGATCACCGCCGCGGCCACGGCCAGGGCCAGCACGCAGGCCGCCCGCATCACCTTCATGGGATCCCCCGTCCCCGTTCCCCTCCATCATGGGGGGCGGCGGCGGGGGCGCGCGAGCCGGGGTCAGCCCTGCGAGAGCCGCTCCGTCTCGTCCTGGATCTCGGCGCCGGCCCTGGCCAGCGCGTCGGCGTGCTGGCGGCTGTGGTGCGCGCAGAAGAGCAGTTCGCCGGAGCCGGGGAGCACGACACGCACGTAGGCCTGGGCGCCGCAACGGTCGCACAGGTCCATGGCGGTCAGCGGCGGGCTAGGAGCCATAGCACCGGTCATGTCGCCTCCCTCGTGTCGAGCCACCTGCAGAGGATCCAGCGGGTGTATCCCCCTCGTTCATCCTTCAATAAATACCCAACACAGCTGCTGACCCTCACGTTCCCATCCCGCGGCCTCATACGCCAAGAGCGAACGGCTGACTTCCCTGGTCGCCGTCCGTCATGCTGACCGCGTAGCTTGTGCGTTGTCCCAGGTGACGACGTCAGGTCTGGCGGCGTGGCTCCGCCCGGCTGTCGGCCGGGGCGGCTAGTCTGCCGTTCAGGCCGGTAAGATCTGCGGCTGCCCACCCTGTGGAGGAGAAGCCCCTGTGACCGCCGAACCCGCCGCCCCCGCCGGGCCGCCGGTCGTGGCCGCGCACCCCGGCGACGCCTACACGGCGCGCCACCTGTCGGTGCTGGAAGGCCTGGATGCCGTCCGCAAGCGGCCCGGCATGTACATCGGCTCCACCGACAGCCGTGGCCTCATGCACTGCCTGTGGGAGATGTTCGACAACGCGGTGGACGAGGCGCTGGCAGGCCACGGCACGGTCATCGAGGTAGTGCTGCACCCCGACGGGTCGGCGGAGGTGCGGGACAACGGCCGGGGCATCCCGGTCGACGTCGAGCCGAAGACCGGGCTCACCGGCGTCGAGCTGGTGATGACCCGGCTGCACGCCGGCGGCAAGTTCGGGGGCGGTTCCTACACCGCCTCGGGCGGGCTGCACGGGGTGGGCGCCTCGGTGGTGAACGCGCTGGCGACGCGGATGGATGTGAGCGTCGACCGGGAGGGGCACGAGTGGGCGGCCAGCTTCCGCCGGGGGGTGCCGGGGGAGTTCGCCGGGCCGGGGCCGAAGGCGTCCTTCACCCGCCGCGCGGGCCTGCGGAAGGTGCGCCGGGTGGCGAAGAAGGTCACCGGCACCAGGATCAGGTTCTGGCCCGATCCGCAGGTGTTCGTGCGCGACTCCCGGTGGAGCTTTGACGCGCTGAGGCAGCGGGCCCAGCAGACCGCCTATCTCGTGCCGGGCCTGGCCATCCGGATCCGCGACGAGCGGCCCCCCGGCGACGACATCCCGGCGGCGCTCGCGGACGCCGGGCTGACACGCGCAGAGGTGGCCGGCGCCGAGGGCCTGTCGGTGGTGCCAGACGAGCCTCAGCCGGCCGGCCCGGGCCGTGAGGAGGTGTTCAGGTTCGACGGGGGGATCAGCGAGTTCTGCGAGCACCTCTCGGCCGGTGAGCCGGTCACCGGCGTGATCCGGCTCGTGGGTTCCGGGCGGTTCACCGAGACGGTCCCGGTGCTCGACGAGCAGGGCCACATGACCCCGTCGGACGTGGAGCGGGAGCTGACCGTCGACGTCGCGCTGCGCTGGGCCGCCGGGTATGACACGGTGACCCGCTCGTTCGTCAACGTGATCGCCACCCCCAAGGGCGGCACCCACGTGACCGGTTTCGAGCGGGCGCTGGTGCGGGCGCTGAACGAGCAGCTGCGCGCGGCCCGGCTGCTGAAGAACGGCGACGAGCCCGCGGTCAAGGACGACGTGGCCGAGGGGCTCACCGCGGTGATCGCGGTCCGGCTGCCGGAGCCCCAGTTCGAGGGCCAGACCAAGGAGGTGCTCGGCACCCCCGCCGCCTCCCGGATCGTGGCCCAGGTGGTGGCCGCGGAGCTGCGCGGCTACTTCGAGTCGCGCAGCCGGGCCACCAAGCAGCAGGGCCGCGCGCTGCTGGAGAAGGTGGCCGCGGCGACGCGGGCCAGGATCGCCGCCCGCGAGCACCGCGACAACCAGCGCCGCAAGTCCGCCCTTGCCGCCTCGGCGCTGCCGGCCAAGCTGGTGGACTGCCGCAGCGCGGACGACCGCAGCGAGCTGTTCATCGTCGAGGGCGACTCCGCGCTCGGCACGGCCAAGCTGGCGCGCGATTCGGAGTTCCAGGCGCTGCTGCCGATCCGCGGCAAGATCCTCAACGTGCAGAAGGCGTCGCTCGCCGACATGCTCAAGAACGCCGAGTGCGCGGCGATCATCCAGGTGATCGGGGCCGGCTCGGGCGCCTCGTTCGACCTGGACGCGGCCCGCTACCAGCGGGTGATCTTCATGGCGGACGCGGACGTGGACGGCGCACACATCAGGTGCCTGCTGCTGACCCTGTTCCACCGGTACCTGCGGCCCATGCTGGACGCCGGGCGGGTGTTCGCCGCGGTCCCGCCGCTGCACCGGATCGAGCTGGCCAGCCCGCGCAAGGGCCAGCAGAAGTACACCTACACCTACTCCGACGGCGAGCTGCGCCGCACGCTGCTCGAGCTCGAGCGCAAGGGCCAGCGCTGGAAGGAGCCCGTGCAGCGGTACAAGGGCCTGGGGGAGATGGACGCGGGGCAGCTGGCGGAGACCACCATGGACCCGCGCCACCGGCTGCTGCGCCGGATCAGGGTCGAGGACGCCGCCGCCGCGACCGCCATCTTCGACCTGCTCATGGGCAGCGAGGTCGCGCCGCGGCGCGACTTCATCGTCGGCGGCGCGGCCGAGCTGGACCCGTCCCGCATCGACACCTGACCTCCGCCGCCCGCGTTAGGGCGCCAGGCCGCCCAGGGCCGTCAGCGGATGCCGGACCCGGACGCCGGAACCGTCCCGGCGGCCGTCGGCGGGCGGCAGGTCCACCGGCATCCCGGCGTCGTTCGCGCCGCGGGCGGGCGCCGGCCCGGCCCAGGCGAGGATGAGCGCGTCCTCGCCCTTGAGGAACCGGTGGCAGCGCACCCCGCCGGTCGCGCGGCCCTTGGCGGGGTACTCCCGGTACGGGGTCACCTTCACCGTCGCCGCGCCGGTGCCCGGCAGCGCGCCCGATGCGCCGGCCACGGTGACCACCACCGGGCCGCCCGCCGCGTCGCCGCCCGGGAACCCGGCGTCGCCACCCGGCCCGCCGCCGCCCGGTGTGACCGCACCGAACCAGGTCACGCTGGCGCCACGCGACAGCCGGACGCCCACCATCCCGGACGCCGCGCGGCCCTGCGGCCGGACCGCCGACGCGCCGAACCGCAGCAGCTGCGCGTCGCTGGTGATGAACACCAGGTCCTGGTCCTCGCTGGCGAGCTGGACCGCGCCGACCACCCGGTCGCCGTCCTTCAGGGCGATCACCTCGAAGTCGGTGGCGCTGCCCGGGTAGTCGGCCGCCACCCGCTTCACCACCCCGGCCGCGGTGCCCAGCGCCAGCCCGGCGCCTGCCGCATCGGCGGCGGCGAGCCCGACGACGCTCTCGCCCGCCTCCAGCCCGACGAACTCGGTGATGGGCGCGCCCCCAGACAGCGCGGGGGAGTGGGCGCTGGGCGGCAGCGCGGGGATCTCCAGCACCCCGATCCTGATCAGCCGGCCCAGCGAGGTCACCACCGCGACGGTGCCGCGCGCCGTGGACGGCACCGCCGCCGCGATCGCGTCGTGGGCCGCCCGCGGTCCCGGGCCGCCCACCGCCTGCTCCTCGGCCGCGGCGGCCGCGGTCCTGGCCACCAGCCCGGCGGAGGAGAGCAGCACCAGGCACGGGTCGTCCGCCACCTCGAGCGGGACGGCGGCCGTCCTGGCCGCCCCGGTGCTCTCCAGCAGCACGGTGCGGCGCGGGTCGGCGAACCGCTCGGCGACGCTGGCCAGCTCGCCGGAGACCAGCTCGCGCAGCCGCTGCTCCGACTCCAGGATCGCGGTCAGCTCGGCGATCTCGGCCTGCAGCGTCTCCCGCTCCCGCTCCAGCTCCAGCCGGTCGTAGCGGGTCAGCCGGCGCAGCGGCGTGTCCAGGATGTACTGCGCCTGGATGACGGACAGGTCGAACACCGCCATCAGCCGTTCCTTGGCCGCGGCCGCGTCGTCGCTGCCCCGGATGACCTGGATGACCTCGTCGATGTTGAGCAGCGCGATCACCAGGCCGTCGACCAGGTGCAGCCGGTCGGCGCGCTTGCGGCGGCGGTGCTCGGTGCGCCTGCGCACCACCTCGATGCGGTGGTCGACGTAGATCTGCAGCAGATCGCGCAGGCCGAGCACCTTGGGCTGGCCGTCCACGAGCGCGACATTGTTGATGCCGAACGTCTCCTCCATCGGCGTCAGCCGGTACAGCTCCTCCAGCACCGCCTCGGGGTGGAAGCCGTTGCGGGTCTCGATCACCAGGTGCAGGCCACGATGCCGGTCGGTGAGGTCCTTCAGGTCGGAGATCCCGGCCAGCTTCTTCGCCTGCACCAGGTCCTTGATCCGGGCGATCACCTTCTCCGGGCCGACGCCGTAGGGGAGCTCGGTGACCACGATCCCGGTCCGCCGCGGCGTGATCTTCTCGACCCTGGCGGTGGCCCGGGTGCGGAAGATGCCGCGGCCGGTCTCGTAGGCCTCCCTGATCCCGTCCAGGCCGACGATCTTGCCGCCGGTCGGCAGGTCCGGGCCCGGCACGAACCGCATGAGCTCGTCCAGGCCCGCGTCCGGGCTGGTGATCAGGTGCCGGGCGGCGGCGATCACCTCACCGAGGTTGTGCGGGGCCATGTTGGTGGCCATGCCGACCGCGATGCCGGACGCCCCGTTGACGAGCAGGTTCGGCAGCCCGGCCGGGAGCACCTCGGGCTGGGTCTCGGTGCCGTCGTAGTTCGGCTGGAAGTCGACGGTGTCCTCGTCGATCGAGCCGGCCATCTCCATCGCCGCCGCGGTCAGCCTGGCCTCGGTGTACCGCATCGCGGCCGGCGCGTCGTCGCCACCGAGCGAGCCGAAGTTCCCGTGCCCGTCCACCAGCGGCAGCCGCATCGCGAACGGCTGCGCCATCCGGACCAGCGCGTCGTAGATGGCGCTGTCGCCGTGCGGGTGCAGCCGCCCCATGACCTCGCCGACCACCCGGGCGCACTTGACGTGGCCACGGTCGGGCCGCAGCCCCATCTCGCTCATCTGGTAGAGGATCCGGCGCTGCACCGGCTTCAGGCCGTCCCTGGCGTCCGGCAGCGCGCGCTGGTAGATCACCGAGTAGGCGTATTCGAGGTAGCTGCCGCGCATCTCCTCGGAGACGTCGATGTCGAGGATGTTCTCCTCGAAATCCTCGGGCGGCTGGGTTGTCGTGGTGCGTCTGGCCATGTCCGCCATTGTGCCGTCTGCGACCGTCAACCATGCCGAACGAGCGCCGCGTGGCGCGCCCACCGCCAGCGCGCGGGGTCAGGTGGCGGAGAACCCGCCGTCCACGCAGATGAGCTGGCCGGTGAGGTAGCCGCTGGCGCGGCTGGCCAGGAAGACGGCGATGCCCTCGAAGTCGGCCGGCTCGCCGTTGCGGCCGATCATGGTGCGGGCCGCCAGCGCCGCGGAGCGCACGGGGTCGGCGGCGACCTCGCGGGTGAGCGGGGTGGCGACGAAGCCGGGGGCGATGGCGTTGCAGCACACGCCGTGGGGAGCCCAGGCCTCGGACTGGGAGCGGGTGAGCGAGACCAGGCCGCCCTTGGCGGCGCCGTAGCCGCCGCTGTTGCCGAACGCGCGGATCGCCTGCTGGGAGGCGATATTGATGATCCGCCCCCAGCCGCGCCCGGCCATCGCCGGGCCGAAGCGCTGGCCCAGCAGGAAGGGGGCGGTGAGGTTGACGGCCATGAGCCGGTCCCAGCCGGCGGTGGCCAGCTCGGCCAGCGGCGGGCGGATGTTGAGGCCGGCCGCGTTCACCACGATGTCGGGCTCGCCGAACGGGGCGGCGGCCGCGGCCGCCGCCCGCTCCACGCCGGCCCGGCTGGCGAGGTCGGCGCTGACCCACGTCACCTGGCAGCTGCCGGCCCGCAACTGCGCGGCGGTGTCAGCGAGCGCCGCCTCCGTCCGTGCCAGCAGGACCACCTGCGCGCCCGCCCGTCCCAGCGCCCCGGCCATGGCCCGGCCGATGCCCGAGCTGCCCCCGGTTACCAGCGCGACCCTGCCCTCCAGCGAGAACAGCCCGTCGAGATAGCCGGTCATGGCCGGGTGCGCCAGGGTGGGGCCGCCCGGCTATGCACGGTCATGGCCCCGCTCGCCCACATCGCGGATCACAGCGTCGCGGGGTGGGCGCGGAGGTCAGAGGGCGGGGCGGGCGCCGACGAGCTGCAGGGCGCGGGCCGCCAGCCGGCAGCCGCTCGCCAGTGCCTCCATCGGCGGCTTCTTGTCCAGCCACGGCGGGAGGAACCCGGCGCAGAACGCGTCCCCGCCGCCCGTGCCGTCCACGTACCTCTCCAGCGGCTGAGCGGGGACCCGGACCGGGTCCCGCCCGTTGGCGAACACGGCGCCGTCGGGGCCGAGCTTGACGACCACCTGCGGATACCAGGCGGTCAGCACCCGGATCGCCTGCATCGGGTCGTCCCGCCCGGTGAGCACGGTCGCCTGGGCGCTGTTCACGAACAGCAGGTGGGCGCCGCCGGTCAGGTCCAGGTACGGCTCGGCCCCCATCCGCTCCAGCGGCGCGGCGGAGGCGCCGTCGACCGAGACGCTCATGTCCGCCTCGAGTGCCCGCTCCATCGCGGTCACGGCGGCCGACCGCGAACCCTCGTTCAGCAGTGTGTAGCCGGAGATGTGCAGGTGGCATCCGGGGGTGAAGAGGTCCTTGGGCAGGTCGTCGGGTGACAGGACGGCGTTGGCGCCGGGGTCGGAGAGCATGGTGTGGTCCCCCTTGTGGGTGACCATCACCACGCAGGTGCCGGTCGGCCGCTCGGGATCCATCACCAGCCGGGCGTCGACGCCGTAGCCCATCAGCTCCATGTCCCTGTTGCGCCCGGCGATGTCGGCGCCGCGCCGTCCCACGAACGCCACCTCAGCGCCGTCCACGGCGAGCCACGCGGCGATGTTGGCGCCGGAGCCGCCACCGTGCATGGTCACAGTGGCGGGGGTGTCGCTGCTCTTCGCAAGCGGAAGCGCAGCATGGGCGACCGTGTCAGTCATCAGGTCACCAACGACGACAACACGCGTCATGTTTCACCACCTTGATCACTGGAACGGAGGCCGGTGACGCGACCAGCCCGCGCTGGGCGCAGGGCTGGCGGATTAAAACCTAACACGGTGGGCGAGCCCGGCTGGCGGCGTTCGCAGCGGAATCCGCACTTGCGGCGGGCACCACGTCACCAGTGGCCGCAGCGGTAACAGCGGTGCGCCCCATGGCGGATGGCAGGCCGGGCGGCGCACAGCCGGGACCGTTCCCGCCAGCGGGCCGGCATACCCTAGGGTCGCTCAGAGCAGGGGAGGCCGCTGGGGCGGGGGAGCCGCTCAGGGCCGGGAGGAGGTGGCGAGGATATGGCGTGGACGTGGCGGTTCGAGAAGATGGACGGGACGCCGGCCACGGCACGGGACCTGCCGAAGGAGACCTTCAGCAGCCAGAGTGACGCGGAGACCTGGCTCGGCGAGAGCTGGCGCGGGCTGCTGGAGGCGGGCGTGGACCAGGTGACGCTGCTGGAGGAGGACCGGGCCGAGTACGGCCCGATGAGCCTGCATCCAGAGGACTAGCCGGTCTCGCGCCGCCTGACGCTGGCCGGGCCGTCAGAAGCTGTCGCCGGGCTTGATCCGCGGCTTGGGCATCCGCAGCTGCCGGATCTGCAGCGCGCGCATGGCGGCATACAGCCGCACCCCCTGGGTGCTCTCCCCGGGCAGCCGCTCGGTGGCGAGGGCGCGGGCCCGGCGGCCGATGAAGAACCCCTCCACCAGCATGATCAGCACGGCGGCCATGACCAGCAGCGGGACCATGCCCTGCACCAGCGGGTTGCGGATGAACAGCAGCGCCAGCAGGACGACCAGGCCGTACATGTAGAACTCGCTCAGCCGGCGCCGGGAGTCCACGTAATCGCGGGTCAGCGCCCTGACCGGGCCCCTGTCCCGGGCCGGCAGCGCCCACTGCTCGCCCTTCTGCATGGCCTGCTGCCTGCGGGCACGATCCTGGCGCTGGCGATCCCGGTACTGGCGGTTCGCCTCTTTCCTGTCGCCGGGGGCGCTGACGGGACGGCGGCGGCGCTCGGCCTCGCTGCGCTTGGGCGTCGGCCTGCCCTTGGCAGCCGTGGTCGCGCGGGCCGTCGCTGACGAGGCCGGCTCGCTGTCTTCGGGCGCGCCAGCGGCATCGGTGGCGGGGGGGTCCGCGGTGGCGGCCTGACGTCGTCGGAACACGCGGCCAGCTTACCGGGACCAGCGCCGCCCGTGACCGCGATGCGCGGCCCGTGTCAGCGACATCTGCCAGCGCCGGGCCGCGTCCTGGAGGTCGTAATGACTGCCGCACCGATCACCGCGTAGGCTGAATGGACCAGTCCTGGGAAACCGCGGCCGCAAGGACGGGGCACGTGCCCGCGGCATCACGGGACCGGCCGGCGGCGGTCGTTGACAATGAAGGGGAAAGGTCGCGCCCATGAGCGTGATGAAGCGGGTTTCGCTGATCTTCAAGTCCAAGGCCAACAAGGCCCTGGACAAGATGGAAGACCCACGCGAGACCCTGGACTACTCCTACCAGCGGCAGCTGGAGATGCTGACCCAGGTGCGCCGGGGCGTCGCCGACGTGGCCACGTCACGCAAGCGCGTCGAGCTGCAGATGAACGCCCTCCAGCAGCAGCAGACCAAGCTGGAGGGGCAGGCGAAGCAGGCGCTGGGCGCCGGCCGGGAGGACCTGGCCCGGGAGGCACTCAGCCGCCGGGCGGCCCTGCAGAGCCAGTACACCGACCTGGAGACCCAGTACCACTCGCTCCAGGCCGACGAGGAGAAGCTGACCGCTGCCTCGCAGCGGCTCCAGGCGAAGGTGGAGGCCTTCCGCACCCAGAAGGAGACCATCAAGGCCACCTACACGGCGGCGGAGGCGCAGAGCCGGATCGGCGAGGCGGTCACCGGCATCTCCGAGGAGATGGGCGACGTCGGCATGGCCGTCCAGCGGGCCCAGGACAAGACCGCGCAGATGCAGGCGCGGGCGGGCGCGATCGACGAGCTGATGGCGTCCGGGGCGCTGGATGACGTGACCGGCCCGCCGCGCGACGACATCCAGGCCGAGCTCGACCAG
>DATIXO010000307.1:0-2374 GCA_035518495.1 Streptosporangiaceae bacterium | reverse complement strand
CTGGCCAAACTGTGGTCGGTGCTGCCGAATTTGTTCTCCTGGCCGCCGGTGCGGTCACCGGCGCACGCGCTGGAGCGCCTCAGCCTCGTCATGGTCGTCGGGGGGGTGCTGTTCGAGTTCGGCACCGGGATTCTTAACATCCAGGACTTTTATGTCTTCCCCTTCTCCTTCTACACCGCTCACCTGTACGGCGCCTGGGTGTTCATCGCCGGCCTGGTCGTCCACGTGGCCCTGAAGTTCCCGAAGATGATGGCCGGTCTCCGCTCGCGCAGCCTGCGGCGCGAGCTGCGCACGCCGCTGGCCGCGACGGAGCCCGAGGCGCCCGATCCGGGCGGGCTGCGGGCCGCCGACCCGGCGCCGCCGACCGTATCGCGCCGGGGCATGCTGGTCGCTGTCGGCGGAGCGTCGCTGGCCCTGACCGCGCTCACGGTCGGCCAGTCGATCGGCGGGTGGACTCGCCGGACGGCCCTGTTCGCCCCGCGCGGCCTGTCCGTTCTCGCGCCCGGTGCCTTGCCGGTCAACCACACGGCCGCCGCGGCCCGGATCACGGCGGCGGACACCGGACCCGCCTACCGGCTGGTGGTGAAGGGACGGCGGACGATGACGATGTCGCTGACCAGGCACCAGCTCATGGCGCTGCCGCAGCGCACCGCGGTGCTGCCGCTCGCTTGCGTCGAGGGGTGGTCCTACTCGGCCGCCTGGACCGGCGTGCCCCTGACGGAGCTGGCCCGGATGGTCGGGATCACGCAGCCGGCCGCCGCCCTCGTGGAGTCGTTGCAGCCGGGGGGCCCGTTCCGCAGCGTCACCCTGTCGGCCGGCCAGGTGAGCGACCCCCGGTCCATGCTCGCGTTGTGCCTCAATGGCGTGGACCTGCCGCCCGACCACGGGTACCCGGCCCGGACGATCATCCCGGCCGCACCCGGCGTGCACAACACCAAGTGGGTTAACAAGATCACTTTCATGGCGGCGCAGTGAGTTCCCCGGGCCGCTCACGGCGCTCGCCAGGAACGGCGGCGAAGTCCCTGATTACGGCGATGAGGTCCCTGAGCCGCGCGATCCGGGTCTGGTACGGCGCCCGGCCGCTGCATCTGCTCACGCTGCTGGCCGCCTTCGCACTCGCTGGGTACGCGCTGCGGGCGGTGGTCCTCGCCCACCAGTGGCGCGGCTTCGCCGTCTGGTTCATCGTCGCCATCATCGGTCACGACCTGCTGCTGTTCCCGCTCTACTCGCTGGCCGACCTGTCGGCTCGCCGGCTGCTGCCCGGCTGGGCCGCCAGGGGCGGCGCGGCCCGTCCCGGCGCGGCGGCCTCCGGCCAGCCGCTGGTGCCGGTCATCAACTACATCCGTGTGCCCGCCGGGTTCGCGCTGCTGCTCTTGCTGGTCTGGTTTCCGCTGATCCTCGGACTGTCCGCGGCTTCCTATCGACGGGCCAGCGGGCTGGCCACAGATCCCTACCTGTGGCGCTGGGTGGCCGTCACGGGGGTGTTGTTCGCCCTTTCCGCGGCCAGCTACGCGCTCGCGCTGCGCCGCGCGTCAGCGCGGGCCCGGCGAGCGCCAGCCACAGCCGGCCCAGGGAAACCCACCGTACTGTGAAAGACATGACCGCCCGCGTGATTGACCACACCAGATGAGCGTCGTGACCCCTCAGGCGTGCTGGCGCTGGGCCGTAGTGGCCGCTGCCGTCGTGGTGCTGGTCGCACTGCCGCGAGCCATCGCCGCCCTGCCCGCGGGCGGCTCCGCGATCAGCGCGCAGGCGCTGCGCGCCCGCATCATGGCCTCAGCGCGGCTGCCCTACCGGGGCTACGCCGAGAGCACCGCCAGGCTGGCGCTGCCGGATCTGCCGGCCCTGCAGTCAGTGGTACGGCTGCTGGACGGGACCACTGACCAGTACGCCTGGTACCGCTCCCCTGGCCACTGGCGTTCGGAGCAGCAGCTCACCGCGGCCGGCGAAGACGACGTCTACCAGGTCGGGCCCGCGACCTATCAATGGATCTACGCCTACAGCCTGTTCACCCGCACGTCGGGTCCCCAGCCGGTCCGGCTGCCGCAGGCTCCCGACCTGCTCCCCCCGGCGCTGGCACGCCGGCTGCTGGGCCTGGCGACGGCAGCCGATCACTTCTCCCGGCTGCCGTCGGCCCGGGTGGCCGGCGTCGACGCGGTCGGCCTGCGGATGACGGTCGCCAGCCGCGCCACGACCGTGAGCGCGGTCGACCGGGCTGGCGGTGGTGGGCCGGGCGTCGCCGTCCGGGCCGCTGGATAACATCATCGTGCGCAAAGGCCGGTGGGCCACCCGGCCGGGCGAGATCGTCATCGATCCGAACCAGTACGGAGATGCCACGATCGGCGGCACGGTCACCGTGACCAGCGCGCCGGGC
>DATIXO010000306.1:0-4599 GCA_035518495.1 Streptosporangiaceae bacterium | reverse complement strand
AACGACGCCCCGGCGCTGGCCCAGGCCGACGTCGGCGTGGCCATGAACACCGGCACCTCGGCCGCCAAGGAGGCCGGGAACATGGTGGACCTGGACTCCAACCCGACCAAGCTCATCGAGATCGTGGAGATCGGCAAGCAGTTGCTGATCACCCGCGGGGCGCTGACCACCTTCTCCATCACCAACGACGTGGCCAAGTACTTCGCCATCATCCCGGCCATGTTCTCGGCCGTGTTCCCCGGCCTGGCCAAGCTCAACATCCTGCACCTGGCCACCCCAGAGTCGGCGATCACCTCGGCGATCATCTTCAACGCGCTGATCATCGTCGCGCTGATCCCGCTGGCGCTGCGCGGCGTGCGCTATCGGCCAGCCTCAGCGTCGTCGATGCTCCGCAGGAATCTGCTGATCTACGGCGTGGGCGGGCTGATCATCCCGTTCGTCGGCATCTGGGCCATCGACCTCGTCGTCCAGTTCATCCCAGGATTCGGTGGTTGATCTGTCATGAACCGTCTTCCCAGCACCGTCCGGCAGCTCCTCGCCGCGCTGCGCGGGCTGCTGCTCTTCACCGTGATCTGCGGGATCATCTACCCGGTGGTCATGTTCGGGATCGCCCAGGTGGCGTTCCACAAGCAGGCCAACGGCTCGCTGGTCAGCTACCAGGGGCGGGTCGTCGGCTCCAGCCTGCTCTGCCAGGAGTTCGTGAACGCCAAGGGCAACCCACTGCCGCAGTACTTCCAGCCCCGCCCGTCCAACGCGACAAGCGGCGCCAAGAACGACTACGGCTGCGACCCGCTCTACTCGGCGGCCTCCAACCTGGGCCCGGACAACCCGGTGCTGGTGAACCTGATCAAGGCCCGGCAGAAGCAGGTCGCGGCGTTCGACCACGTCAAGATCTCGCAGATCCCGCCGGACGCGGTAACGGCGTCGGCCTCGGGCCTTGACCCCTACATCTCGCCGCAGAACGCCGCCATCCAGGTGGACCGCGTGGCGGCGGCCAGGCACGTCAGCCCGGCACAGGTCAAGGCGCTGGTCCAGCAGAACACCAAGGGCCGCACGCTCGGGTTCCTCGGTGAGCCGAGGGTGAACGTGCTCACCCTCAACATCGCGCTGAACCAGAAGTACCCGGTGCCCTAGAGCCACCCAGCAGGCACGGTGATGACGGAGACGCGCGGGCGGACAGCGAGTCCGCCCGCGCGTCCCGCGGTGCCGAACGGCCAGCGGGTGCTCGTCGTGGATGACGAGCCCGCGATGCTGCGTGCCCTGCGTATCAACTTGCGGGTGCGCAAGTACGACGTCGCCACGGCCTCGACCGGGCGGGAGGCCCTCGCCGAGGCCCGTCGGCGGCCGCCGGACGCCGTCATCCTCGACCTCGGACTGCCGGATGTGGACGGGATCGAGGTGATCAGGGAACTGCGCGGCTGGTCCCGGGCGCCGGTCATCGTGCTCTCCGGCCGCACCGGGCCTGGCGACAAGATCGCCGCCCTCGACGCCGGTGCCGACGACTACGTCACCAAGCCGTTCTCCGTGGAAGAGCTCCTCGCGCGGCTCCGGGCCGCGCTGCGCCGCGACGACACGGAACCGCTGCCGGTCATGGTGAGGGTCGGCCGCTGCGAGATCGACCTCGCCGCCCACACAGCGCTCGATGGAGCCAGGACCGTGCGGCTCACCCCGACCCAGTGGCGCCTGCTGGAGATCCTCCTGCGCCACCCCGGGCAGCTGGTAGGCACCCAGCGGCTGCTCACCGAGATCTGGGGACCCGGGTACGAGCGCTCCACCCACTACCTGCGCTTCCACATGGCCGGGCTGCGCCGCAAGCTGGAGGCCGACCCGTCCCGGCCCCGCCACCTGCTGACCGAGCCGGGGATGGGCTACCGCTACCGGCCATGACAAGCCAGCCACAGCACCAGCCACCGGCCCACGGCGTCAGGGGTTCTGCCCGTAGGCCAGCGGCCGGTGCGCTCTGCCAGCGACCCGCTGACGGGGCTCATCATCTCGTCCGGCGTCTTGGCCATACGGCCAGCTTAGAGACCCGGCGCTACGGTTGCTGGGCTGGCGTTCCCCGGGGCCCTCTTGGCGCCGCCCCGGCGCATGCTGCGCATGGATCCTGTTAGGGTTCCGCCGCCCCGGCCACCCCCGGTACCCCTGGTGTGTTGATACAGCCAGACTGGTATCAGCGGGCACGGGCCCGCGGGCGGCAGGGAGACGATGAGCCAGGACGACCGGGGGAAGCTCCGGATCTACCTCGGTAACGCGGCCGGCGTGGGCAAGACCTACGCCATGCTCGGCGAGGGCCACCGGCGGGCCGAACGCGGTGCCGACGTGGCCGTGGGCTTCGTGGAGACCCACGGGCGCCAGCAGACCGCCGTGCTGCTCGACGGGCTGGAGGTCGTGCCGAGGGCCCGGATCGGCTACCGCGGCACCACCTTCGAGGAGATGGACCTCGACGCCGTGATCGCCCGCAAGCCGCAGATCGCGCTCGTCGACGAGCTGGCGCACACGAACGTGCCCGGATCCCGCAACGCCAAGCGCTGGCAGGACGTGGAGGAACTGCTGGACGCCGGCATCGACGTCATCTCCACGGTCAACATCCAGCACCTGGAATCACTCAACGACGTGGTCGAGAAGATCACCGGTGTGCCGCAGCGCGAGACCATACCGGACGCCGTCGTCCGGGCGGCCGACCAGGTCGAGCTCGTCGACATGACGCCGGAGGCGCTGCGGCGCCGGATGGCGCACGGCAACATCTACCCGCCGGAGAAGATCGACGCGGCGCTGACCAACTACTTCCGGAGCGGGAACCTGGCCGCGCTGCGCGAGCTCGCCCTGCTGTGGCTTGCCGACAAGGTGGATGAGGGACTCCAGCGCTACCGTGCGGAGCACCACATCACCGGCACCTGGGAGGCCCGCGAACGGGTGGTGGTCGCGCTCACCGGCGGCCCCGAGGGCGAGACCCTGATCCGCCGCGCCGCCAGGATCGCCGCCAGGTCCTCCGGCGGGGACCTGCTCGCCGTGCACATCACCCGCTCCGACGGGCTGACCGGCGCCGATCCGGCCGCGCTGGCCGCCCAGCGGCAGCTGACCGAGTCGCTCGGCGGCAGCTACCACCAGGTGGTCGGCGACAACATCCCGGACGCGCTGCTCACGTTCGCCCGGGCGGAGAACGCCACCCAGCTCGTGCTCGGGGCGAGCCGGCGCTCCTGGCTGTCGGCCATGCTCACCGGTCCGGGGATCGGCTCCCGCACCATCCGCGGCTCCGGGGACATCGACGTGCACATCGTCACCCACTCCCACATGGGCCGCGGTCGCGGGCTGCCGCGCAGCCGGGGGGGCCTCACGCTGCGCCGGCAGCTGATGGGGTACCTGCTGGCCGTGGTGCTCGCGCCGCTGCTCACGCTCGGGCTGGTGGCCATGCGCGGCCAACTCAACCTGACCAGCGACGTGCTGATATTCCTGGTGGCCGTCATCGTGGTCGCGCTGGTGGGCGGGTTCGTGCCCGCGCTGCTTACCGCGGTGGTGGGGTCGCTGCTGCTCAACTACTACTTCACCCCTCCTATCCACAAGTGGACCATCGCCGAGGTCAACAACGTGCTCGCGCTGGGCGTGTTCGTGGTGGTTGCCCTCCTGGTCAGCTCGGTGGTGGACCGGGCTGCCCGGCGCACCCGCCAGGCGGCACGGGCCAGCGCCGAGTCGGAGCTGCTGACAACCACCGCCGGCAGCGTGCTGCGCGGCGAGCGCGCGGTGACGGCGGTGCTCGACCGGGTCCGCGAGGCGTTTGGCATGGACTCGGTCACGCTGCTGGAATGCCGCACCGGTCAGGGCGGCAGGCCGGGCCCGGCGGCCGGGTGGGCAGCGGTCGCGCACTCCGGCGAGCCGGCCCTCGCCACGCCCGAGGAGGCGGACGTGGAGGTGCCGGTCACCGACACGCTCGCGCTGGCCCTGCGCGGCCCGGCGGTTTCCGCCAGCGACCGCAAGGTGCTCGGCGCCTTCGCCGCCTACGCCAGGGTCGCCCTGGAGCAGCAGCGCCTGTCCGCCGAGGCGGAGGCGGCCCGGCCGATCGCGGAAGCCGACCGGATGCGCACGGCCCTGCTGGCGGCGGTCAGCCACGACCTGCGTACCCCGCTGGCCTCGGCCAAGGCGGCCGTCACCAGCCTGCGCTCGCCGGACATCCGGTGGGCGGATGAGGACCGCGACGAGCTGCTCGCCACCGCGGACGAGTCGCTCGACCGGCTCGCCCACCTGGTGGACAACCTGCTCGACATGAGCCGGCTCCAGGCCGGGGCGCTGGCGATCTTTCCCCGCCCGGCCGGGCTGGAGGAGATCGTGGCGCGGGCACTGGACGACCTGGGCCCGGACGGCCACCAGGTGGTGGTGGACATCCCGGACTCACTGCCCGAGGTCCGGGTGGACCCGGCGATCCTGGAGCGGGTCATCGTCAACCTGACCACCAACGCGATCCGTTACTCCCCGGCCGGCCAGCCGCCGCTGCTGTCCGCGAGCGCGCTCGGCGACCGGGTGGAGCTGCGGGTGGCCGACCGGGGGCCCGGCATCCCGGAGCCGGACCGCGACCGGGTGTTCGTGCCGTTCCAGCGGCTCGGCGAC
>DATIXO010000305.1:0-19563 GCA_035518495.1 Streptosporangiaceae bacterium | reverse complement strand
CCCGCTCCACCACCTTGGCCAGCCACACCGCGTCCAGCTTGTCGGTCTTCGGCCGGCCTGGGACATTCTTGACGTGGCGGGCGTTCAGCAGCCAGCACTCAAACCCCGCCGCCTCCAGCAGGTAGAACACCGGTTTCCAGTAATCGGAGGTGGCTTCCATCGCCACCAGTTCCACCCCCTGGCCCTCCAGCCAGTCCGCCAGGCACAGCAGATCGCCGGTCATCGTGGTGTACTCACGCACCTCCTGCACACGGCGGCCCGGCTTCGCCGGATGCGGCACCCGCACACACGCCACCACGGCGGCCTTGCCAATATCGATCGCACACACCCGCTCAGCCAGGCTCACCGCCTCTTCAGTGATCTCCTCCATCGGCCCACTTTCGTCTCGGGGACAAAGGCGGCCACCCGCAGGACCGGCACGGGGAAACGACTGAGGCGGACTCGCGTGCTCGAAGCAACAAGGCAGGGCCCCAAGATCACGATCCCAGCGTCAGACTACTTGACGGCCTCACAGCACCAAGCAGATACGACGTCGGCGGGCAGCCACCCCGATTTTCACGCACGGCAGGGCGTCACGGCAGCGACATCGGGGACTACTTGTGACTGAGCGGCCGGCGGTGTTAGCGAGGCGTACGGGGGGCACATATCACCCTGCTCGGCGCAGTGTGGGCGGCATCCCGGCGGCCCGAGACTGGCGCCCATAGGCGGATCTTCGCGCGTTCTAGTCGAACTTCTCGCGGGCGGTCTTGGCCTGGCATGAACGGTAGGCGCGCACGCTTCAGCGGCGTGCGCGGTTCCGTTCAGGTACGTCCGCGACGTCCCTGACCAGGTACAACGTGAGTCATCTCAGCGTGCCATCACACCGATTTGTCCGGAATAAGGCATATGGCCAGGACTCAAACTGAGACAGAAAATGAGACACACGCTGCGGAGGTAGCGCCGCGCGCGACCTTGATCCAAGCGCGTCATCGCAGGTCAACGTGGCGGAGGATGCGAGATTCGAACTCGCGAGGGGTTGCCCCCAACACGCTTTCCAAGCGTGCGCCCTAGGCCACTAGGCGAATCCTCCGCCAGAAAGCTTACCGGTGCCGCAGCGGCCGCCGGGATCGGGCACAGACCTGTCGGCCCGCGTGGATAGACTGGCGGCCGACCCCTCGCACGGCGTTATCTCGCCAACTCCCCCAGGGCCGGAAGGCAGCAAGGGTACGCGGGCTCTGTCGGGTGTGCGAGGGGTCCCTTCCCGTCCCGGTGAGGATGCAGACCATGGCAGGCGACGCGCCCGGCACCGATCACCAGAACACGGCCGGCCCCGGCTCGCCGGCCCCCCCTGCCCCGCTGGCGCTGTACCGCAAGTACCGGCCCGCCACCTTTGCCGAGGTCAAGGGCCAGGAACACGTGACCGAGCCGCTCCGCCAGGCGCTGCGGAACGGCCGCGTCCACCACGCGTACCTCTTCAGCGGGCCGCGCGGCTGCGGCAAGACGTCCAGCGCCCGGATCCTCGCGCGCTCGCTCAACTGTGAGCAGGGCCCGACCCCGGACCCGTGCGGGGTGTGCGCGTCCTGCGTGGCGCTGGCACCATCCGGCCCGGGCAGCATCGACGTGATCGAGATCGACGCGGCCTCGCACGGCGGCGTCGACGATGCCAGGGACCTGCGGGAACGGGCCTTCTACGCGCCGGTGTCCGGCCGGTTCAAGATCTACATCATCGACGAAGCGCACATGGTCACCAGGGAGGGATTCAACGCCCTGCTCAAGCTGGTGGAGGAGCCGCCGGCACACCTGAAGTTCGTGTTCGCCACCACCGAGCCGGAGAAGGTCATCGCGACGATCCGGTCGCGTACCCACCACTACCCGTTCCGGCTGATGCCGCCCGCCGTGCTGCGGGAACTGCTGGAGGAGATCCTGGCCACCGAGGGGGTCAGCTACCAGCCCACGGTCCTGCCGCTGGTGGTCAGGGCCGGCGCGGGCTCGGCCCGGGACGCGCTGTCCGTCCTCGACCAGCTGCTGGCCGGCTCCGGCCCCGAAGGGCTGACCTACGACCGGACCGTGGCCCTGCTCGGGTACACCGACGACAGCCTGCTGGACGAGATGGTGGACGCGTTCTCCGCTGGAAACGGCGCGGCCGTGTTCGGCACCGTGGACCGGGTCGTGGGGGGCGGGCACGACCCCCGCAGGTTCGCCGCCGACCTGCTCGACCGGCTCCGCGACCTGATCATCCTGGCGGCCGTCCCCGGGGCCGGGCAGAGCGGCCTGCTCGACGCGCCTGCCGACCGGCTGGAGCGCATGGCCGAGCAGGCGGGGCGGTTCGGCCAGGCGGAACTGACCCGCGCGGCGGAGATCGTCAGCGAGGGGCTGATCCAGATGCGGGGGACGGCCTCCCCCCGGCTGCTGCTGGAGCTGATGTGCGCGCAGGTCCTGCTGCCGGCCGCCAGCACCGGCGAGAAGGCGCTGCTGGCCCGGCTGGAACGGCTGGAGCACCAGCTGGCTGGGGTGGAATCCGCCCCCAGCGAGCCCGCGGCCAGCCCAGCGCCATCCCGTGACGCACGGCGGGAAGCGGCCCGGCCCGGGGACGGGCCCAGGGACGCGGCCGCACCCGGTGGCAAGCGGCCCGGCCCCGCTGCGGCGCCCAGGGAGCCAGCCGCCGAAGACACAGTTCGCGGCGGCGAGGGCAGGGCGCGGCAGGGCAGCAGCGGCGGGCCTCCGGACGCGGGAGCCGGGCAGGGCGGAGCGGTCACGGGCCGTGGGCAGGACAGCGACGCACCGGATCCGCGCCCCACCGCCGGCCCGGTGGACGCGGAGGTGCTGCGCCAGCGCTGGCCGGAGATCCTGGACGCGGTGCGCGAGGAGCGCAAGGTGGCCTGGATGCTCCTGAACACCGCCAGTGTCCAGGACCTGGAGAGCGGCGTGCTGACGATCGCCTTTCCCAGCGAGGGCAATGCCAGGGGCTTCGCCAGCAGCGGGCATGACCAGGTCCTGACCGGTGCGCTCGCGGCCATGCTGGGGCTGACGGTGCGGGTGA
This sequence comes from Streptosporangiaceae bacterium, assembly GCA_035518495.1. Lineage (GTDB taxonomy): Bacteria > Actinomycetota > Actinomycetes > Streptosporangiales > Streptosporangiaceae > UBA9676. Next base: position 16,544 of record DATIXO010000305.1, on the reverse strand, counting down.
AGGCGGTGGCCGGCGGCCCGCAAGCCGCGGGCCCGGCACGGGCGGACCCCGCGGCCGCCAGCTCGCCCGCATCCGCCCGGCCTGCCGCTGGTACGCCATCCCCCGGGCCGGACGCGCCGGGGGCGTCCGGCGGGGCCAGGCGAACGGGCCGCGCCGCCCAGCCGGACGACAGCCATTCCGCTCCTGCCGCCCAGGCTCCTGCCGCCCAGGCTCCCGCCGCGCAGGCTCCCGCGGCCCGGGCCGCCGGGTCGCCGGCCCCCAGCGGGCGCCAGGCAGGGGGCCGCTCGCGCCCGGCCCGGCCGCAGGCCGCTGCTTCCCCGGACGAGGAGTGGCCGGATGACGCCACCGAGGCCGCTGGCGGCGCCGGCGACCTGGCCGGCATGGAGCTCATCCGCCGCCAGCTCGGCGGCCGCGTGATCCAGGAGATCGAGGACAGCTAGCTCCCGGCCGGACAGGCCTGGGCCGGGGAGCCGCGGGGCAGCAGCAGATCGCTCCCGCTGGCGGCCGGCGTGCTGGTCCCTGGTGTCACCGCGAGGCCGTAGGCTCGAAACGACAGCCGAGCGTGCCGGGAAGCAGGCGGGCAGGGCGGACGGATCGCCCGGCGCACCGCCCGGCCACGACAGCGGCTGACCCAACCTAATGGGGGCCACATTGGACCAAAGCGGCCAGATGGACATGCAGCAGCTGCTCGCCGCCGCGCAGCAGATGCAACACCAGCTCATGAGTGCCCAGCAGGAACTGGCGGACACCGAGGTGGAGGGGACCGCGGGCGGCGGCCTCGTCACCGCGACCGTCAACGGCCAGGGCGAGCTCGTGGATCTGGCGATCAGCGCGGCGGCGATAGATGCGGCCGACCCGGCCGAGACGGCGCAGTCCGTCGCCGATCTCGTGCTCGCGGCGGTCCGCGACGCCTACCGTGCGGCCGGGGAGCTCCAGCAGGAGAAGATGGGCCCGCTCGCGGCGCTCGGCGGCCCGGGCGGCCCTGAGGTGCCCGGACTCAGCGAGTTCTTCGGCGGCGCCGCCGGCGACGAGCCGGGCGGGGCCGATACCGGCGATGAGCCGGGCGGGGCCGATAAGTGACCGGACCGTGAGGGCCTGACGTGTACCAGACCGTGAGGGCCTGACATGTACGAGGGAGTGATCCAGAGCCTCATCGACGAGCTCGGCCGGCTGCCCGGCGTCGGGCCCAAGAGCGCCCAGCGCATCGCCTTCCACCTGCTGGGCACCGACCCGGCCGACGTGCGCCGTCTCGCCGCGGTGCTGGTCGAGGTCACCGAGCGGGTGCGGTTCTGCCGGGTGTGCGGGAACGTGGCCGAGGAAGAGGAGTGCCGGATCTGCCGGGACCCGCGCCGCGACACCTCGGTGATCTGCGTGGTCGAGGAGCCGAAGGATGTGGCTGCGATTGAGAAAATCCGCGAATTCCGCGGCCGTTACCATGTCCTGGGTGGTGCGATCAGCCCCATCGACGGGATCGGTCCGGAGGATCTGCGGACCAGGGAGCTGATGGCGCGGCTGTCCGACGGCAGCGTCACCGAGCTGATCCTCGCCACGGACCCCAACCTGGAGGGAGAGGCGACCGCGACCTATCTGGCCCGGCTGGTCAAGCCGCTGGGCCTGCGGGTGACCAGGCCGGCGAGCGGGCTTCCGGTCGGGGGGGACCTGGAGTACGCCGACGAAGTGACCCTCGGGCGCGCGTTCGAAGGACGGAGGCTGCTTGATGTGTAGCGCACCGGCCCCCCGGCAGCACGAGGCCGGATCGGGCGACGGCTGGCAGCCGCTCGCCGAACGGGTCGCCGCCCAGGCACGGGACTTCCTGGACGGGGTGGGTGCGCTCGCCACCGGCGAAGGCGGCGACGAGCTGGTGCCGCTGCTGCTGCTCGAGGTGTCGCAGATCCTGCTGGCGGGGGCGCAGCTGGGCGCGAGCAAGGACGTGATACCGCCCGGCAACTGGGAGCCTGACGTCGGCGCCGACCCGGATCTGGACGTGCTGCGGACCGGGCTCGCGCAGCGGCTGGCCGCATGCGACGAGTACGCGGAGCTGTTCGACCCCTACGCGGATTCCCGCCCGACCCGCTTCCGGCTCTCTGACGACCTCGCGGCGGTGGCGGCGGACCTCATCCACGGCCTCCAGCATTACGAGGCGGGCCGGTCGCTGGAGGCGCTGTGGTGGTGGCAGTACTCCTACCTCAACCACTGGGGCACGCAGGCCGGGGCGGCGCTGCGGGCGCTGCACGCCATCGTGGCGCACGCCCTGCTCGACGTGGCCGAGGAGGTCACTCCCGGCTGACCGCCGGGCGGGCGGCAGGGTCCACGCGCGTGCGGAAACCCGCAGGAGTTCCCCCGGCCCGGTAGGTACACTCAAGCCGCCAGCAGCCCTTAGCGGGAGGAGCGGCGCGCCGGTGGCGCTTGTGGTGCAGAAATACGGTGGGTCATCGGTGGCTGACGCCGATGGCATCAAGCGGGTGGCGCAGCGCATCGTCGCCAGCCGCAAGGCCGGGCATTCGGTGGTCGTGGTGGTTTCCGCGATGGGCGACACCACCGACGACCTGCACGATCTGGCCAAGCGGGTCAGCCCGCTGCCGCCGGCCCGCGAGCTCGACATGCTGCTGACCTCGGGCGAGCGGATATCGATGGCACTGCTGGCGATGGCGATCGCCAACCTGGGCCTGAGCGCGCGCTCGTTCACCGGCTCCCAGGCGGGGGTGATCACCGACGACGCGCACGGCAAGGCGCGGATCATCGACGTGACCCCCGGCCGGATCGCTGGCGCGCTCGCCGACGGCGCGATCCCGATCGTGGCCGGTTTCCAGGGGGTATCCCAGAACGGCAAGGACATCACGACGCTGGGGCGGGGCGGCTCGGACACCACCGCGGTGGCCCTGGCCGCGGCCCTGGAGGCCGGTGTCTGCGAGATCTACACCGACGTGGACGGCGTGTTCACCGCCGACCCGCGGATCGTGCCGACCGCCCGGCGCATCCCGGCGATCAGCTACGAGGAAATGATGGAGATGGCCGCCTGCGGCGCCAAGGTGCTGCAGCTGCGCTGCGTCGAGTACGCGCGCAGGTACGGCATGCCGATTCACGTCCGGTCCTCGTTCAGCCAGCGCGCGGGAACCTGGGTCAGCGAGACCGGGCACGGGCCGCAGGAGGAGTCAGGAATGGAACAGCCGATCATCTCCGGGGTGGCGCACGACCGCAGCGAGGCCAAGATCACGGTCGCCGGGGTGCCGGACGTCATCGGCGAGGCGGCGAAGATCTTCCGGGTCATCGCCGACACCGGGATCAACATCGACATGATCGTGCAGAACATCTCGGCCGCCGCCACCGGGCTCACCGACATCTCCTTCACCCTGCCGCGCGCGGACGGGGAGGCGGCGATGGCCGCGCTCCGGGCGGTGCAGGCCGACATCGGCTTCGGCAACCTGCTCTATGACGACCGGATCGGCAAGGTGTCCCTGGTCGGCGCCGGGATGCGGTCGCACCCGGGGGTGAGCGCGACCTTCTTCAGCGCGCTCGCCGCGGCCGGGGTGAACATCGAGATGATCTCCACGTCGGAGATCAGGATCTCGGTGGTGGTGGACGAGAACGACGTGGACGCGGCGGTGACCTCGACCCACCGGGCGTTCGACCTGGACGCTGGCGAGGTGGAGGCCGTCGTGTACGGGGGGACGGGCCGGTGATGCGCCGGGCACCCGGCGGCCCCGGCGCCCGCCCGTCGCTGGCGGTGGTCGGCGCGACCGGGGCGGTCGGGACCGTCATGCTCGACCTGCTCTCCACCCGTGACGACGTGTGGGGGGAGATCAAGCTGGTCGCCTCGCCGCGGTCGGCCGGCCGGCGCCTGCGGGTGCGCGGGCGGGAGGTGGAGGTCCAGGCGCTGGCCGTTGACGTGTTCGACGGGGTGGATGTCGCCATGTTCGACGTTCCCGACGAGGTGTCGGCGCAGTGGGCGCCGGTGGCGGCCGGGCGCGGCGCGGTGGTGGTGGACAACTCGGGCGCGTTCCGGATGGACCCCGACGTGCCGCTGGTCGTCCCCGAGATCAACCCGGAGCAGGCCGCCCGGCGGCCGAAGGGGATCATCGCCAACCCGAACTGCACCACGATGTCGCTGATCGTCGCCGTGGGCGCGCTGCACCGGGCGTTCGGCCTGCAGGAGATGGCCGTCGCCTCCTACCAGGCCGCGTCCGGCGCCGGCCAGGCCGGGATCGACACGCTGTACGCGCAGCTGGACAAGGTCGCCGGGTCCCGCGCGCTCGGCCAGCGGGCCGGTGACCTGCGGGCCGCGGTCGGGGACTTCGGCCCGTTCCCGGCCCCGCTGGCGCTCAACGTCGTCCCGTGGGCGGGCTCGCTCAAAGACGATGGCTGGTCCTCGGAGGAGCTCAAGATCCGCAACGAGTCCCGGAAGATCCTCGGCCTGCCCGGGCTCAGGGTGCACGCGACCTGCGTCCGGGTGCCGGTGATCACCACCCACGCGGTGGCCGTACACGCGGTGTTCGCCCGCGAGGTCACCCGGGAAGGTGCACAGCGCGCGCTGAGCCGCGCCCCCGGCGTGGTGCTTAACGATGATCCGGCGCGGGCCGAGTTTCCCACGCCAGCCGACGTGGTGGGAACGGACCCGACCTGGGTCGGCCGGGTGCGCCGGTCGCTCGACGACCCCCATGCGGTCGAGCTGTTCGTCTGCGGCGACAACCTGCGCAAGGGCGCCGCGCTGAACACCGCCCAGATCGCCGAGCTGGTGGCCGCCGAGCTAGGCCATGTCTCGTAGATCTCCGGCCTGCTGCGCGGCCCCCGGACGGGCGTCTCGCGGCGTTGTCGTCGTCGCCGATAGCTCCACTATCGGCTTCCTCCTCTGCCTTGCGATCCATCCCGCCGGCGACCGCTCGCGACGGCATGGATCAACGAGACACGGCCTAGCGCCCCGCTAACCGGAGGCTAGGGCATGACGCGCTCGTCGCCGGATTCGGTGCTGTTCACCACCTACAACCTGCTCGACCTGGGCGCCGGCGACCCGGCCAGCGGCGACGGGCACTACGCCGCGGTGGTCGAGTCGATCCGGGCGCTGGGCACCGATGTGCTCGCCGTCCAGGAGATCTGCGCGCCCGGCCTGCCAGCGGCCGGCCGGCTGCTGCGGCGGCTGGGCGACGACACCGGCCTGCGCTGCCTGGTGACCGGCCCGGGCGGCCAGGCGGCGCCCGCGCTGTGCCCGGGCGCCCGCGGCTATCACCTCGGGCTGCTGTGGCGCGACGGCATCGAGCCGGTCCCCGGCTCTTTCCGCACCCGCAACACCGACTTCTGGCACGCGCTCGGCTGGATCAGCCTGGACGTCGGCGGGACGGCGGTCCGGCACGCGGTGTACCACGCACCGCCGTTTGGCAGAAAACTCAGGGCGGACCAGAGCGCGATCGTCGTGGCGAGCCTGGCCGGCCCGGCCGGGCGGCCGCCGGTGCTGGCCGGGGCGGACTGGAACGGCCAGGGCGCCGACCGGGTCCGCGACCCGGGCACCGGGCGGTGGGAGCTGTATGAGCCGGATGACCCGTTTGCCACGGTGGAATGGTTCGATGGAATGGTCCACCAGTGCGAATGGGATTACGACGAGCGCGGCCAGCGGCGGCACTGGGTGGACAGGACCGCTGGCGAGGTGCTGTGGGCCGGCGGGCTGCACGATGCGGCGGCCGTGCTGCGTGCGCCCTGGCAGCCGACGGCCGGCCACTACCCCGGCGACCCGGGCGCGGCACGGGGGATCAGGCGGCGGATCGACGGGATCCGGGTCACGGCGGAGGTGATCCCGGCGCTGCGCGGGCACTGGGTGACCGATACCGGTCTGACCAGGCGGGCCTCCGATCATCTGCCGGTCACGGTAGAGTACCTGCCTGCCGCCATCGCGCCAGCCGCGTCACCTGCGCCCCCCTGACCCGCCCGGTCGCGGCCACACCCCTGTTCACGTGGGGAAACACGGCACACCGGTAGTTTCAATATGCGAACCGTTGGCAGCGCAGATTCCATCGCGATACGATCGTTGCCCGGCACACCGGTGGACGAGCGGGGTCTGCTATGTGCCTCTGCCCGCATTCTCGGTTCAGCGCACGTGGTGGTTTTTTAACGTGCCTTTACTGAACGTTTAACCCGCCCGGAGGAAGTGTGTCGGTGAGGCGTGGCCGTTCCGGCGGGCGCTCGCGTCTTGACCGGTACGGTGGCCGCCACCCGATGTCGCGAGGACAGCCTAATAGGCAGTGGACGCTCGCTATCTGTTTTGGCGCACTGGGCTTTGCTGGCGCGCTCCTGGCCGCCGGAATAACCAGGGCCGGCCACATCATCGATATGGCGGTCATGCACTTCCTGCTCTTTTATGCCGGAGTGTTCGCGCTAATAGGGCTCACCGCGGCGGTGGGCGCCGGGCTGCTCGCGTCCGACCGCATCATCATGACCCCGAACCGCAGGATCATCGCCCAGGCGGTGCACCGCGCCGTCTCGTTCGGCGCCCTGGGCTTCCTGGTGATCCACATCGTGACGGAGATCGTGGCCGGCCGCTCGCATCCCGTCGACGCCGTGGTGCCGTTCCTCGGCCAGACGCGCACCCTGTACCTGGGCATGGGCACGCTCGCGTCGGATGCGTTCCTGCTCGTCCTGGTGACGGGGATCCTGCGGGGCCGTTTTGTCACCGTCCGCCCGGCCTGGATGTGGCGCGCGCTGCACGCCATGGCCTACGTGGCCTGGGTGCTGGGCATCCTGCACGGGCTGCTCGACGGCCGCAAGGCCAAGCCCTACGTGGACTGGAGCTACGGGGCCTGCGTGGCACTGGTCGCGCTCGCGCTCATCGTGCGGATGGTGGCCGCGCGGGTGCGGGAGACGGCGAGCAGCCCCGTGCCTGACGCGCCCCCGTGGCTGACCGCCGGGGGCGCGGGCCCCTGGCTGCCCGGGGGGTCGGTCTCCCATCTGGAGTCGGCCCCCGTGTACCCGAGGGCCGTCTCCCGGCCGGCGCCGCTGGCGCTGCCCGCCGCCCCGCCGCACGGCATGCCCACCCCGCCGCGCGGCATGCCCGTCCAGCGGGGCGGGCCCATGCCTGCGCAGCCGATGCCCACGCCGCCGCGTGGTATGCCGATGCCCCCGCGGGCCATGCCCAGGCCGCCGCGGCAGATGCCTCCGGTCCCGCGCGCCATGCCCCCGCCCTCGCCGCCGCTGGGCATGCCCGCCTACCCCGGGTACCCCGCCGGCGGCCCCGGCTACCCCGGCCCGGCCGGCCCTGCCGATTACTATCAGGGGCCGGACGACGAGGACGACTACCCCGAATGGGCCGATACCGAATACCTCGACGCCGGCTATCTCGACGCCGAGGACGGCGACGCCGACCAGCTTGCCGAGGACGACGACCCCGAGTGGGCTGATGAGGAGGATTACGGCCCCGGTCCTGGCCGGGGCTATCCGCACGCTGACGCCCCCCACTTCGGCTGGGCGCGGTGAGTCCCCGGACGCTGCCCGAAGTGATGCGGATCTCGCAGGCCCGCCTGACCGCCGGGCTCGACCGGTTCGCGCGCATTGACCTTGCCACGCACCAGCAGATATTCGGCCCGATGCAGCGGATGACGGCCAGGCAGCTGGTCGAGGCGGCCGAGCGGGTCGATCTGCGGGGCCGTGGCGGGGCGGCGTTCCCCTTCGCCCGCAAGATGCGGGCCGTCATGGACTCGTCCGTCGCCCGCAGGCGCCGGACGGTGATCCTGGTCAACGGGGCAGAGGGCGAGCCCGGCAGCGTCAAGGACGCGATGCTCCTCCTCCGCTCGCCCTACCTCGTCCTCGGTGGCGCGCTGCTGACCTGCCGGGCCCTGGGCGCGAAAGAGATCGTGGTGGGGGTGGCCGAGGGAGGGCCGGCCGCCCGGTCGGTCATCGAGGCCGTCAGCGCCGAGCCGGAGCTGAAGGCGCTGGTGCGGGTGGCCGAGGTGCCGGACAGGTTCGTGTCCGGCGAGGGCGGCGCCCTGGTCAACGCGGTCAACGGCAAGGCGGCCCTGCCGCCGGGGCGCAAGCGGCGGGCCAGCGACAACGGCGTGGGCGGCCTGCCCACCCTGCTGTCCAACGCGGAGACCTTCGCGCAGCTGGCCGTGCTAGCCCTGCTCGGCCCCGACGCCTACGCCTCGGTCGGCACCCGGGACGAGCCAGGCACGGTGCTGCTGACAGTGGGCGGCTCGGCGGTCCGGCCGGCGGTGGTCGAGGTTCCCACCGGGATCCCGCTCGGGGTGGTGCTCGACATCTGCGGGGCGAGGCCGGCCGAGGGCGTGCTGGTGGGCGGCTATCACGGGAAATGGCTGCCGCGCGACCTGGCCTACGACGTCCCGGTCTCGCGGGCTGGGCTGGAGGCGGTGGGCGGCGCGCTCGGCGCCGGGATCGTGCTGCCGCTGGGCGAGGGGACCTGCCCGGTGGGGGAGGTGGCGCGGATCGCGCGCTATCTCGCCAAGGAGTCGTCGGGCCAGTGCGGCCCGTGCCAGCTGGGCCTGCCGGGCATCGCGCGCTCGCTGAGCGCCCTGGCGGAGGGCGCGGGCGGGATGGACGCGCTGGACACCGCGCGCCGTGCCGCGTCCGCCGTGCGTGGCCGCGGGGCCTGTCACCACCCGGACGGGACGTCCAGGTTCGTCTTCTCGGCCATCGAGGTGTTCACGGACGACCTGGCCGCGCACGTGTTCCGCGGCGGCTGCGGCCGGCCGGTGCTCGGCGTCCTGCCGCTCGATCCCGAGCACAACGAGGCCCGCCTGAGGGTGGACTGGACCAGATGCCAGGGGCACGGCCTGTGCAGCCGGCTGGTGCCCGAGCTGGTCCAGCTCGATTCCCAGGGTTTCCCGGTCTTCCTGGACATGCCGGTGCCGTTCTGGCTGGAGCGGGACGCGGCGCAGGCGGTGCAGATGTGCCCGGCGCTGGCGCTGCGGCTCGAGCCGGTGGGCCCGCCCGCGGCACCTGCCGCGCTCCCCGCTGGCCGGTCCGCGGCCGTCCGCGGCATGCTCCTGTCCTGATACCGGGCGCGCGCTGTCCTGATACCGGGCGCTCTGCCCTGATGCTGGCGTGCTGCGCTGATGCCGGGTGTGCCCCGGGCTCTTCCCGGTGCCCCGCCGCGGGCTCCCCCTAGGCTGGCTGGGGGAGCAGGAAGGCCAGGGCACATGAAGGCCGCGCGGCTGCATGCGGTGGGTGATCTCCGGCTGGCTGACGAGCCGGTGCCGGAACCCGGGCCGGGGATGAGCCTGGTGCGGGTGACCGCTGTCGGCATCTGCGGCTCGGACCTGCACTGGTGGGGCGAGGGCGGGATCGGCGACGCCGCCCTGGAGCGCCCGCTGGTGCTCGGCCACGAGGCCGCGGGCGTGATCGAGGACGGCCCCCGGCGCGGCGAGCGGGTGGCGATCGACCCGGCCATCTGGTGCGGCACCTGCCGGCCCTGCCGCGACGGTTACCGCAACCTCTGCACGCGTATCCAGTTCGCGGGCCACGGCAGCCAGGACGGGGCCATGCGCCAGTTCATGGCGTGGCCAGAGCACCTGCTGCACCCGCTGCCGGGCAGCCTCACCGACGCCGACGGGGCGGTGCTCGAGCCGCTCGGCGTCGCCATCCACGCCCTCGACCTCGGCCATGTCCGGCTCGGCGCCGCCGCCGCGGTCGTGGGCTGCGGCCCGATCGGGCTGCTGCTGATCCAGGTGCTGCGGGCCGCCGGGGCCGGCTTGGTCGTCGCGTTCGACCCGCTGCCGCACCGGCGGGCGGCGGCCGCCCGCGCCGGCGCGGCCGCCGTCCTCGACCCGGCGGGCATCGCCGTCCCCGGCGACCTCAGGGAGGCCATCGGGGAGGGGGCCGACGTTGCCTTTGAGATGGCGGGCGCCGACGAGGCGGTGCCGCTGGCGGTGCTGGCCACCCGGCCGGGCGGCTGGGTGGTGCTCGGCGGCATACCCGCCAGCGACCAGATCGCCTTCCCGGCGGCGGCCGCCCGCCGCAAGGGGCTCACCATCGCCATGGTCCGCCGGATGAACGAGGTCTACCCGCGGGCGATCGCGCTGGCCGCGGGCGGCCAGGTGGACCTCGGCGCACTCGTGACCGGCCGGTTCGGCCTGGCCAAGGCGCCGGACGCGATGGCCGCCGCGGCCGCCCGCACCGGCCTGAAGATCATCATCGAGCCATCCGCCTAAGGGCGCTACGGCGCAGGCCGGCCAAGGCATTAATCCACGTGTGGGTGCGCCATGGCCATCCAGGCCGGCCCGTTCCCGCACGCCGCGGACCTGTACGCCGGTGTGGCTCATGCTCCCGGGAGGGGGGACGAGGCCGGCCTGCCGGTAACATCCAGCCGTGGCCGACAGCTTCTATATCCCCGCCGGTGAGGACACGTGGCTGGCCACATCCCACACGACCGGGCCGTGGGATGCGGGGGCCCAGCACGGCGGGCCGCCGAGTGCGCTGCTGGGACGGGCGATCCAGCGGTGTCAGCCGCGCGACGACATGGTCATCGCCCGCTTCACCTGCGAGATCCTGCGCCCCATCCCGGTGGGGGAGATCGGTGTGCGGGCGCGCCTGGCCCGGCCGGGCCGCAGCGTGGAAATGCTGGAGGCGGTCGCCAGCGCGGACGGCCGCGAGGTGGCCAGGGCCATCGCCTGGCGGGTGAAGCGAACCGAAAGCCCGCCGGTCGCGCCGCGGCAGCCGGCCCCGCCGCTGCCCGTCGAGCCGCCGCCCGCGCGACCCGGCGAGCCGCCGCCGGCGGCGCCGGGCTGGTGGGTGGACGGGTACCTGTCGGCCGTCGAATGGCGGCCGGTGCGTGGCCGCTTCTCGGAACCGGGCCCCGCCACCGTGTGGGGGAGACTGCGCTACCCGCTCGTGCCCGGCGAGGAGACGGGACCGCTGGAGCGGGTGCTCGCCGTTGCCGACAGCGGGAACGGCGTATCCGGCGAACTCGACCTGCGCCAGTGGCAGTTCATCAACCCCGAGCTCACCGTCCACCTGCACCGCGAGGCGGCCGGGGAATGGATCTGCCTGGACGCCCAGACCGTCATCTCCACCGGCGGGGCGGGCCTGGCGACGTCGGTCCTGTCCGACCTCGACGGCCAGGTCGGTGTCGGTGCGCAGTCCCTGCTCATCGCCCCCCGCCGGCCCGTCTGAGCGCCGGGCCTCCGCGCCCGGCCCGCGGCGGCCATCCTGGGGGCGGCCTGGACGCCCGCCACCGCCTGGCGACCCGCCGCGCGGCGCCCGTCGGCGGCGGTCAGCTGTGCTGGCTGGCCTTCGCCTCCGCGCGGGCCAGCCGCCGGAGCGCACCGTCCAGCGCGCGGGCGGCCACGTCACGCCGCCGCTGGGCTTGCCGGAGGGCCCGCAGGCTCTGCGCCGATTCCGCCTGGAGCTGGCCCAGCTGCCGCTCGAGCTCCTCGGCCCGCCGCAGCAGGGCCTCGTGCTCACCGCGCGCGCTGGCCACCTCCCGCTCGGCCTCGTCCAGGCCGGCCTGTGCCTCGCGGGTGTCCTCGGCGGCCTCCCGGCGGTTGCCCTCAGCCGCCTCGGCCTCGCGCCGGGCGCGTTCGGCGGCGTCGGCCGCCCGCCGCGCGCGCTCGTCCGGCTCCCCTTCCCGCCGGTCATGCCCGGCCGCCGCATCCCGCCGCGCGCCCCGGGCCGTCCCGGCTTCCCGGGCCGGCCTGGCGGGCCGCTCCGCCGGAGCGGGCCAGACCGCGACGGCGCCGCTCACGTCGATGTCCGTCCCCAGGCCGGCGTAGGAGAGCGCGCTGGTCAGCCGGCCGGAGCGGACCGCCTCGGCGATGCCAGGATCGGCCAGCGCCGCCTCCAGGGTTTCCTGCACCTCGCGCTCGGCCTGCGCGCTGAGCGGCTGCCCCGCCCGCTCCGCCAGCCGCCTGGCCTCCTGGGTCAGCGCCGTGACCAGCCGGCGGCGCTGCCCGGACAGCTCCCGCAGCCGGTCCCCCGCGAGGGCCTGCTGTGCCTCCCGCAGCGAGGCGCCGAGCTCCAGCAGCTCATCCACCTGGCTGGGGTCCTCGCGGACGAGCAGGTTCACCAGCCAGGCGCTCACCGTCGGCCGGCGCAGCTTCCTGATCGCGGCCGCGAGATCGGTGTCCCCGGCCGCGCGTGCCTGCGCCGCCCGCTCATCGCGGGCCGCCCGGAACGCGGCGGGGGCGAGCGTGTACAGCTCGTCCGCCACCTCGGCGAGGTTCCGCTCCTGCACAGACCGAGATGGTATGCGAGCGGGAGGGGATTCATCCGCCCGGGGTGACGAGCCCGGCCCCGGCCGTGGCAGGCTGGCAGCGGCACCAGGACCGTTGGCCAGCAAGCGCGCAGGGGCGGCGAAGCGATGACCGGGTGGCCCGAACGGCCCGTGATCTACGAGGTCAACACCGCGGTCTGGCTGGACGCGCTGTCGCGGGCGGCCGGGGGGCGGCTGACACTGGCCGACCTGCCGGAGTCGGTCTGGGATGAGCTCGCCCCGGCCGGCGCCGACGCGGTCTGGCTGATGGGCGTGTGGGAGCGGAGCCCGGCCGGGCTGGCGCTGGCGAACGCGAACGCCGGGCTGCAGGCATCGTTCCGGGACGCGCTGCCCGACCTGCGGTCCGAGGACGTCATCGGGTCGCCGTACTGCGTGCGCCGGTACGCGGTGGACGAGGCCTTCGGCGGCGCGCCGGCGCTCGCCGTGGCGCGGGCCGCGCTGGCCGCCCGCGGTGTGCGGCTGCTCCTGGACTACGTGCCGAACCACGTCGCCCCGGACCACCCGTGGGTGCTGAGCGAGCCGGAGCTGTTCGTGCGCGGCGACGAGCACGACCTGCAGGCCGAGCCGGGGAGCTGGGTGGCCATCGGCGGGCATGTGCTGGCCCACGGGCGCGACCCGTACTTCCCGCCCTGGCCGGACGTGGTGCAGCTCGACGCGTTCTCGCCGGCCGTGCGCGCCACGACCGCCCAGACGCTGGCGGACATCGCGGACCAGTGCGACGGGATCCGCTGTGACATGGCCATGCTGATGACCAATCACGTGTTCGCCCGGACCTGGGGCGGCCGGACCGGGCCCGCGCCCGGCGAGGAGTTCTGGCCGGCCGTGATAGGCCGCCTGCGCCAGCGGCACCCGCAGACCGTGCTGGTCGCCGAGGCCTACTGGGACCTGGAGTGGGACCTCCAGCAGCAGGGCTTCGACTTCTGCTACGACAAGCGGCTGTATGACCGCATCACCGGCGGGGACGCCGCCGCCGTCCGCGACCACCTGCAGGCCGGCCTGGACTACCAGGCACGGCTGCTGCGCTTCCTGGAAAACCACGACGAGCCGCGCATCGCCAGCCGGATGCCGCCCGGCGCTGAGCGGGCCGCGGCGGTCGCCGTCGCGACGCTGCCCGGCGCGACCTTGTGGCATGAAGGGCAGTTCGAGGGCCGCCGGGTGCGGACTCCGGTCTTCCTCGCGCGCCGGCCCGACGAGCCGCTGAACGCCGGCCTGGCCGGCTGGTACCGGCGGCTGCTGGCCGCCGTCGCCGGGCAGCACGTGCGGGCGGGCGAATGGCGGCTGCTGGAGCCCGGCGGCTGGCCCGACAACCAGTCCTGCCGCAACCTCATCGCCTGGCGCTGGGCCGGTGACGGCGCCGGTGACCGGCACCTGGTGGTGGTCAATCTCTCCGGGCAGCCGGCACAGGGGCGGATCCCGCTGGGCTGGCCGGACCTGCGCGGCCGCGGCTGGCAGCTCGCGGACCTGCTGGGGGACGCGGTGTACGAGCGTGACGGCGACGAGCTGGCCGGCCCGGGGCTGTTCGTCGACCTGGCGCCGTGGCAGTTCCACCTGCTCGCCCTGCGGGCGCCGTGACGCGGGAAGCCTTTCAGTGCAGGTGGAGAAGGACCACGTCCTTGAGCGCGATCATCACCAACCCCAGCGCGACCGCGATCGAGGTGGTGAGCAGCAGCTGCCGCCCCCGCAGCTGGGATGCCCGTCCCGCGGACCAGCCGTGGATCACCAGCAGCACGAGCGCCACCACCAGCCCGGCGTTGGCGGCGGTCAGCGCCGAGCCACCGGCCAGCCGCACGATCACCAGCGCCGCCAGCGGCGCGAAGGACGCGCTGACCATGGGCCAGGTCTCGGCCAGCGCCTCCCCGATGCGCGCCCAGGTCGGCAGCCGGCCGCCTTCCACCTGCTCGCCCAGCAGCTCGGCGTACTCCTCGGCGAGCCAGTACACCACCAGCGTGACCACGACCGCGAGTACCAGCGAACCGGTGGCCATGCTGCCGCCAGCGGTGTCGAGGATCGCGGCGGTGATGATGGCGCCGTAGATGCCGGCCGCGCGGCGCCGCCGTTTGGCCGCCACCGGCTTCTCGGGTTTCGTCTCGCCCGCCGCGATATCAGTCATGATCGTCCTTCCCGTCCGTGCCCACCGACGTCAGCCCATCATGCGCAAGCCAACCGGAGGGCTGCACGGCAATTGCGCGCGACCGCCGTCAGCGCCGCCGGAAGCGGGGCGGGAATCACCCCCGGGCGGGTGACGACACCGCCAGACGGCCGGGGACAGGATCGGATGAACGTTTCCGGACAACGGGAGTCTCACGGCCTACTGCTGAGGGGAAACGATGACTGACGCGGCTGCGTCCCAGGCGGCGGCCCGGGCCCGGGGCCGGGCGATGATCCTGCCGTTGGCGCTGGCGCAGTTCATCGCCAGCTACGCGGCCACGAACATGAACGTGGCCATCAGCGCGATCGCCAAGGACCTGGGCACCGACGTGGCCGGTGTGCAGACGGCGATCACGCTGTTCACCCTCACGATGGCCGCGCTGATGATCCCGGGCAGCAAGCTGACCGACATCTGGGGCCGCAAGCGGTGCTTCACCCTCGGCCTGATCATCTACGGGGTGGGCGGGGTGCTGGCGCTGCTGGCGCAGGGGCTGCCGCTGCTGATCGTCGGGTACTCGGTGTTCGAGGGCGTGGGCTCGGCGCTGATGATCCCGCCGATCTACATCCTGGTGACCGTGGCCTTCCCCGACGTCAAGTCGCGCGCCCGCTACTTCGGCGTGGTCAGCGGCGCCGGCGGGCTGGGCGCGGCCGCCGGGCCACTGATCGGCGGGGTGGTGACCAGCGCGATCAGCTGGCGGGCATCGTTCGGCCTGCAGGTGCTGGTGGTTGCCTGGATCATCTGGCTCGGCCGCAAGATCGCCGACCCTGGCCCGGCGGAACCCCGCCCGCGCTTCGACCTGGCCGGGGCGATCTTGTCGGCGCTGGGCCTGTTCTTCGTGGTGCTCGGGCTGCTGCAGTCCCGGACCTACGGCTTCGGCAAGTCGCGGGCCGACTTCACCATCGGCAGCACCGTCGTCATCCCGAAGGGCTCTATCTCCCCCGTGTGGCTGTACGTGGCCATCGGCGCGTTGTTCCTGCTGTGGTTCTTCCTGCACATCCGCGCCAGTGAGAAAAAGGGCAGGGCAGTGCTGCTGCCGCTGCGGATGTTCCGCAACAAGATCTCCAACCTGGGGCTGGGGACCCAGACCATCCAGTGGCTGATCCTGCAGGGGACCTTCTTCGTGGTCTCGGTCTACCTGCAGGAAGTCTGGAAGTACAGCGCCATCCAGACCGGCCTGATACTCACCCCGGGCACGATCGGGATCCTGATCGCCTCCGTCGGGGCCGACCGGTTCGCCCGGCGCCACCCGCAGCGATGGCTGATCATCGCCGGGTTCCTGATCACCGCCGTCGGCATGGCCCTGCTGCTGGCCCTGGTCCGGGCGCATTCGGGCATCTGGACCTGGGTACCGGGGCTGTTCCTGTTCGGCGCCGGCGTCGGGGTCATGCTCACCTCGTCGGTCAACGTGGTCCAGTCCAGCTGGCCCGACACCGACCAGGGCGACATCTCCGGCCTGTCTCGCAGCGTGTCCAACCTGGGATCGTCGTTCGGCACCGCGCTCGTCGGCTCGATCATGGTGGCTGTCAAGCTGCCCGAGGGCAAGCCGTTCGCGGCCGCCCTCATCATGATGCTGGTGTTCACGCTCATCGGCCTCGTGCTCGGCGTCCTCATCCCCCGCCAGCCGGTCGATGCCACCGAGGCATCGGATGCGAGCACGGCGGCGCCTGCGGGGTGACCGCGGGCACGATGGGAGGCCGCGATCGCATCCGGGGTGTGCAGGAAACACGTGAGCGCCGGCCGCTGCTTCGTGCTGATCGTTGGCCTGCTGGCTATTTGGTCCCTGCCATCCGCCCCGACACGCCCGAACGCATCATCTGCCCGGCGCCCTTGACCGCACGGCCCTGAGCCTTCGCCTTGCGCTCAAGCCGCTTGACCTGCCGTTTGTCCCAGGCCGCCAGGCGCGCACGGGTGCTGGCCTGGTTCTCCTGGCCGATCCGTCCCATCGCCCCTACCGCGATGGCGACGGTGATCACCCGCTGGTAGAAACGGCGGCTTCGCAGCATGTGGACCACCGCGGCCAGCGCGATCAGCCGCCAGGCCGCCTTATGGCCACGGTTCGGCGGTCTGCGGTCAGCCCGGTCTGAGCTTGTCATTTCGCCTCCTCACCCCGCCCCTTCCGGCGGTGATGTCCTGCCGGTGTGCGGAGAACAGGTAGTTGCCCGCCGGCTGACTTGGCTGTCTAGAAAGGCG
>DATIXO010000304.1:0-2905 GCA_035518495.1 Streptosporangiaceae bacterium | reverse complement strand
ATCGTCGCGTGCCGCGACCAGCAGCGGTCGGCGGCATTCCTCACCGGGATCCTCGGCCTGCCGCCCGCCACCAGGTTCGGGCACTTCCTCGTGGTGGAGGCCGACAACGGCGTCTCGCTGGACTTCAGCGAGACCGCCGGGGAGATCGCCGCGCAGCACTACGCCTTCCTGGTCGGCGAGGAGGAGTTCGACGCCGCCTTCGCCCGGATCCGCGAAGGGGACCTGTCCTACTGGGCGGATCCCGGCCAGACCCGGCGCGGCGAGATCAACCACCGGGACGGGGGCCGCGGCCTGTACTTCGCCGATCCCGACGGCCACCTGCTGGAGATCATCACCCGGCCCTACGGCAGCGGTGGCTAAGCTTGCGATTTAACCTCTAGCAGCCTGGGCGTGCCGGGCTGGGAGTCTTGCTGTTTTACGATCGGTTCCTGTGCAGCCCGATGAGCGTCTCGAGCGCGTACGTGTGTTGCGGGAGCGGGGGCAGACCCCCAAGCAGATCGCCCGTGCGCTGGGGGTCAGGCCTGCCGAGGCGGGTCGCCTGGTCCGCGCCGCGGCCGTCCTGGCCCAGGCTGAAGCACCCGAGCCCGCTGTGGCCGGCTGCTGGATCAGCCCGGCCTGGAGTACTGGCTTGACTATTGGTGATCACCCCGGCTGGCCCCTGCACGAGGATCCGGCAGCGGGGACCGAGGGCCTGGTCGCGGTGCTGGTCGCTCGCGAGCACAGGCGCGGCAAGGTCTCGGTCTGTGGCTATCTCGCCGACGTTTACTGCCTGGGGGTGAAAAACGCCCTGGGCCCGGAAATCATGGACGATCTTGGTCTGCGGGGGTTCGTCCGCGACTTTTTCTCTGGGTACCACGGCGATCCGGTGGAGGCGCCCATCGGGCTAGCCCGCGAGGTGGTGCTTGGTTCGGTTGAGTACGCACGCGGTCTGGGTTTCGGCCCCCACCCCGACTTCGCTGCCGCGGAGGGGCATCTCGGTTCGTGGGCCGGTCCGGGCGCCATCACCTTCGGTAAGGATGGCAAGCCGCTGTATATCTCCGGTCCTTACGACGATCCGCGCCCGGTCATCCGCACGCTGGAACGCACTGTTGGCCGCGGGAACTTCGAGTTCCTGGCGGTTGCCGGTTAGGCCAGCCAGCGCTGGAGCGGCGGTGAACCAGGCAGGACCTTTGGGGCCGTGAAGCGCAGGCCCGGCTGGTCCGGGCAGCGGGCCATCGGTGATCATGCTTCCTGTCCAGGGAAGATGATCACGATTGAGGGCTGCGATGATCAGAGTGCGTGATGCCGTGCAAGCCGGTGCGCTCGGCGAGCTGTCCGGGTTCCGGCAAGAGTTCTACCGGTGCCTGCCCGCACGGGCGGATGCGCTGTTCGAGCTGGCCGAGGCGGTGTTGTGCGCCGATGGGCCGGTCAGGAGCCTGGTTGAGCTGTCGCTGGCGCCGGAGCACCGGCGCGGTCATGGTGGCCTGTATGGCGGGATCAACGGCGGCCGGATCGAGGTGGGGCGGCTGCGGGCGGCATTGGCCAGCGTGCCGCTACCCCGGGCCGCTGATGGACGGCTGGTGCTGGCGGTGGATGTCAGCCCGTGGCTGCGCCCGGACGCGCCCACCTCAGCGGAACGGTTGTTCTGCCACATCTACGGGCGTGGCAAGGGCTCCGCGCAGATGATCCCCGGGTGGCCCTATTCCTTCGTCGCCGCGCTGGAAACCGGCCGCAGCTCCTGGACCGCGGTACTGGATGTGATCCGCCTGAAGCCCGCCGACGATGCCACGGCGGTCACCGCCGCACAGATACGTGAGGTCGTGGGCCGGCTGATCGCGGCGGGGCAGTGGACGGCAGGCGACCCGGAGATCCTTATCGTGGCCGACGCCGGCTATGACGTCACACGGCTGGCGTTCGTGCTGGCCGATCTGCCGGTGGTGCTGCTCGGACGGCTGCGCAGTGACCGGGTGCTGCGGCTGCCGGCGCCACCGCGGCTGCCCCGGACCAGCGGCCGCCCGCCCAGGCACGGCGGCGAGTTTGCCCTGGCACGACCGCAGACCTGGCCGGCGCCGCAGCACATCACCTGCACCAAGACCACCCGCTATGGCACGGCGAGGGCCAGCAGCTGGGACCGGCTGCATCCCCGGCTCACTCACCGCACCTGCTGGCTGGATCACCATGGTGAGCTGCCCGTCATTGACGGCACCCTGATCCGCCTCCAGGTGGAGCACCTGCCCGGTGACCGCCACCCCAAGCCGGTCTGGCTGTGGTGCTCGGTCACTGGCGCCACGCCGGCCGAGGTTAACCACTGGTGGCAGGCGTTCTTGCGCCGTTTCGACATCGAGCATACGTTCCGGCTGTTCAAGCAGGTCCTGGGCTGGACCCGCCCGAAGACCCGCGCCCCGGAGGCAGCAGACCGCTGGACCTGGCTGATCATCGCTGCGCATACCCAGCTCCGGCTGGCCCGGCCGCTGGCCGAGGATCTGCGCAAGCCCTGGGAACGCCCTGCCGCTGCACGCCGGCTCACCCCCGCCCGGGTCCGCCGGGATTTCCGGAACATCCGCACGACAGCCGCCTGCCCGGCCGGTGCGCCGAAACCCGGCAAACCCGGCCCAGGACGGCCACCCGGTTCCCTCAACCGCAGGCCCGCACAGCGCCACGACGTCGGCAAGACCGCCAAACGAGAACTAACTCGCGAGGCGAACCGAAAGCAGAGAGGTTAAATCGCAAGCTAAGTGCCTGTCTCTCAACCGTCCTGGTGGCGGCTGGCTGGCGATCTTCGGGTGGTGGCGGGTGTGTTGGCGCGTCCGGGGGCCGGGATTGGCAGGTGGGGTCAGGAGCGCTGGTAGGTGGGGGGATGCAGGCAGCTCACTGGCGCGCCGATGCGGATCAGTTCCTGGCCCACATACGCGACTTCCCCTGAGAT
>DATIXO010000303.1:0-24276 GCA_035518495.1 Streptosporangiaceae bacterium | reverse complement strand
GGCCCGGCGGCGAGGTCCTCGGCGCTGGTGACCGGCTGGCCGGCCAGCGCGGTTGGGGGAGCGGCCCGCAGCGCGCCCATGATGCCGGCCGGGGACGCGGCGTGCAGGGTGACCTGCGCGGTCAGGTGGACGCCGTGCACGGCTTCCAGCGCGTCCCAGCGGTCCAGCAGGGTATGGCCGGCCGCCCGGGCGGCGGTGGCCAGTGACAGCACGGCCAGGGCCGCGCTGATGCCGTCCTTGTCCCGTACCACGTCGCCGACCGCGTACCCGAGCGCCTCCTCGTACCCGAACAGGAACCGGCTGCCGGGTGCGGCGGCTGGCCCCTGCCCGGCCCGGACGATCCACTTGAACCCGGTCAGCGTCTCGGCGTACCGGGCCCCGGCGGCCGCCGCGATCTTCGAGAGGAGCGTGGAGGAGACCACGGTGGTGACGACGAGCCGCTGCCCTCGCCCGGGCTCACCGGCCGTCCTTTCCAGCAGGTAGGAGCCGATCAGGGCGCCGGCCTGGTCCCCGGTGAGCACCCGCCAGCCACCGGGCGCTGCGGGATCGGGCACCGCCACGGCGAGCCGGTCGCCGTCGGGGTCGTTCGCGAGCACCAGATCGGCGCCATCGTGGCGGGCCTGCGCCAGCGCCAGGTCGAGGGTGCCGGGCTCCTCCGGATTGGGGAACGCGAGGGTCGGGAAGGCGGGGTCGGGCTCTGCCTGCGCGGCGACCACGGCCGGCGGCGGGAAGCCCGCCCGCTCGATGGCCCGCAGCGCCAGGCGGCACGCCACCCCGTGCAGGGGGGTGTAGACGACGCGCGGCAGCGGGCCACCTGGGCGGGCTGTCGCGCGGCCGGGGGCCGCGGCGATGATGGCGCTGAGGTAGGCCTGTGCCACCTCGTCGCCGTGCCGGGTGACCAGCGGCCCGTCCAGGGGCCCGGCCGGGATCCGCGACAGCGGCCCCAGGCTGGCGATCGCCGCCTCGATCTGGGCGTCGACCGGCGGCACGATCTGCGCGCCGTCGCCGAGGTAGAGCTTGTAGCCGTTGTCGGCGGCCGGGTTGTGGCTCGCGGTGATCATGATGCCCGCGGCGGCGGACAGGTGCCGGACCGCGAACGCCAGCAGCGGCGTCGGGTTCGGCCGCGGCAGCAGGTGGACGGCGATGCCCGCCCCGGTGAGCACGGCCGCGGCCTCGTCGGCGAAGGCGGCCGAGCGGTGCCGCGCGTCGCAGCCGATGACCACTGCCAGCCGCGGGTCGGGACCGTGCTCGTGCAGCCAACTGGCCAGCGCCGCGGTCGCCGCCCTGACGACGGCCCGGTTCATCCGGTTCGGCCCGGCTCCCACCGCCCCCCGCAGCCCCGCCGTGCCGAATTCCAGCCGGGCCGCGAACCTGTCGGCGAGCTCGGCCCCGGCCGCATCGCCGCCGTCGTCGAGCAGCGCCCGCAGCTCCGCGCGGTCCTGCTCGTCGGGGTCGTCGCTGATCCACCGCTCGGCCCGGGCGCGGAGCTCGGCGCCGGTCACGCCGGGCTGTCCGGTGGCCCGGCGGGCAGCATGGCGGGCAGCAGGCCCGCCAGCAGGGCGCCGATCCGGCCAGCGGCCGCGCGCCCGGCGGCCAGCACCTCGCCGTGGTCGAGCCCGTGCGGCGCCAGCCCGGCCGCCAGGTTGCTGACCAGCGAGATCCCCAGCACCTCGGCGCCGAGGTGACGGGCGGCGATCGCTTCCAGGGCGGTGGACATCCCCACCAGGTCAGCGCCGGCCGTCCGCAGCATCCTGATCTCAGCCGGCGTCTCGTAGTGCGGGCCGGGCAGCGCGGCGTAGACGCCCTCAGCCAGGCTGGGGTCGTGCTCGCGGGCCAGCGCCCGCAGCCGGGCCGAGTACACCTCCGACAGGTCGGCGAACCGCGGCGGGTAGCCGGGTGGCGGCGGCGGGCCGGACAGCGGAGACCGGCCGGTCAGGTTCAGGTGATCGCTGATCAGCACCGGCTGGCCGACCTGGTAGCCCGCGTTGATCCCGCCGGCCGCGTTGGTGAGCACGATCACCCCGGCCCCGGCCTCTACCGCGGTCCGGACCCCGTGCGCGACTGCCTGCGGCGGGTGGCCCTCGTACAGGTGCACCCGGCCGAGATAGACCAGCACCCGCCGCCCGCCGATCGTCAGCGAGCGCGCCGTGGCGGCGTGGCCGGCCACGGTCGGCGGCGGGAAGCCCCCGAGGCCGGCGAGCGGGATCTCGGCGTCCGCGGGGCCGAGCGCGTCGGCGGCCGGGGCGAAGCCGGAGCCGAGCACGACCGCCACGTCGTGATGGTCCTTGCCGGACAGCTCAGCCAGGCGGGCGGCGCTGTCTCGCGCCGCCTGGTACGGGTCGGCGGCCATGCGGTCAGGCCTTGACGTAGGGCTGGCCGTCGGCGGCGGGCGGCCGCACCCGTCCCACCAGCCCCGCCACGGCGATGATCGTCGCCACGTACGGCACCATCAGCAGGATGAACGAGGAGACCGGCACCCTCAGCACGGACAGCTCGGTCTGCAGCTGGTAGCTGAACCCGAACAGCAGCGCCGCCGCCACCGAGCCGAGTGGCGTCCAGCGCCCGAAGATCATGGCGGCGAGCGCGATGTACCCGAAGCCCGAGCTGATGTCCGAGGTGAAGAAGCCGACCGAGCCGACGGTGAGGTAGGCCCCGCCGATCCCGGCGATCAGGCCGCCCAGGATGACGTTGCGGTACCGCGTCCACAGCACCCGGATGCCGACCGTGTCGGCCGCGGCCGGGTGCTCGCCGACCGCTCGCACCCGCAGGCCCCAGCGGGTCCGGAACAGGCCGATCTGGATCACCAGGATCAGCGCGTAGGTGATGTAGAGGAAGACGTTCGCGTCGAAGAAGACCGGGCCGATGATCGGGATGTTGCCGAGCACGGGGATCTTGAGCGTGCCGAACGTGTTGCCGGAGTTGAAGGTGTTGGCGTACGGGATCATGACCCGGTCGTACAGGTAGTTGGTCAGCCCGAGCGCGATCACGTTGAGCACCACGCCGACGATGATCTGATCCACCAGGAACATGATCGCGAATATCGCCAGCACCGCCCCGACCAGGCCGCCGGCCAGCGACCCGCCGATCAGCCCGAGCCAGACCCCGCCGGTGACGCTGGCCACGGCAGCCGCGGTGAACGCGCCGGTGAGCAGCTGGCCCTCGATCGCGATGTTGATGACGCCGGACCGCTCGCCCATGAGGCCGGCCAGTGCGCCGAGCACCAGCGGGATGGACGCGGTCAGGGTCCCCTGCAGCAGGTCGACGACCTGGAGCGGGCCGACCGAGTTGCCGGCGTCCGCCCAGGCCAGTAGCGACAGCAGGAAACACAGCAGCACGACCGCGATGGACAGGCGCTTGCCCCAGCGCGGGACGTCGGCGACCGCCCGCATGATGCCCAGGCCGATCGAGATCGCGCCGAGCACGTAGGACATCAGCGCCCCGGGAACATCGATCGTCGGCAGGCGCGGCGACGCGCCGGACAGCGACAGCGCGAAGCGGGCGTCGCCGTGGTGGGCGAAGAGACCGAACACGAAGATGTCGATCAGGCCGAGCGCGATGAACGTGCCCGCGGCGAGATACCTGCGGCTTATCGAGACCGGCGCGCGTACCGGGGTAGCCAGAGCGGTCATCCTGACCATCCCTTCGGGGCGACGGCCTGCGGCCCGGTCCCGCCGCTGGCCCGCAGCCGGAACAGCAGCCGGATCAGCGGCGGGGCGGCGACGAAGAGCACGATCAGCGCCTCGATGACGTTGGTGACATCGGCCGGGACGCCGGTCGCGGCCTCCATGACCGTGCCGCCGGCGTCCAGCGCGCCGAACAGCAGCCCGGCCATGACCACGCCCCACGGCCTCGCCCGGCCGAGCAGCGCGACCGTGATGCCGTCGAAGCCGTACGTGCCGTAGCTGTTGAACGTCAGCGGCGCGGTCTGCCCCTGCACGATCGTGGTCGCTGACAGCCCGGCGAGCCCGCCGGCGATCAGGAACGCGAGCACCCAGACCCGCTCCACGCTGATGCCGGCGCTGCGGGCCGCACTCGGGCTCGCGCCCACGGTCCGGAACTGGAATCCCAGCGTGCTGCGCGAGAGCAGCCAGGCGGTCGCGGCCGCGGCGGCGATCGCGATCAGGAACCCGACCCCGACCTGCGGTGGCGGCCCGCCGACATGCGGCAGCGTCGCGCTGCTCGCGATGTTGGGCGCGACCTGGTTGGTCTGGCCCGGCGCCTGCATCAGGTTCTGGCTGGACAGCAGGAACGACAGCAGGTTGTACATGATGTAGTTGAGCATGATCGTGAGGATGACCTCATGCGCGCCGGTCCGCGCCTTGACCTCGCCCACGATCCAGCCGATCGCCGCACCGCCGATGAAGGCGCCGATGATGCACACCACCGCGTGCAGCACGATCGGCAGGTTCACCGCGTAGCCGAGCCAGGTCGCGACCAGCGCGCCGCCGATCCACTGGCCCGCCGCGCCGATGTTGAACATCCCGGCCCGGAAGCACACCGCCACCGACAGGCCGGTGAGGATGAGCGGGGTGGCCTCGAACGCGGTGAGCGACAGCGGGAAGAAGATCGCCGCGATCGAGCCGCCGTGGAAGGCCGCGGCGACCGTGCTGGGGTTGAAGATCGACCCCTCGAACAGCGCCGAGTAGGCCGCCGCGACCGAGTTCCAGGTCGCCGACAGCGCGGTGCCCGGCGCGTAGCCGAACGAGTCCCACGCGCGGAGCACCACCGGGTCACTGGCCACGATCAGGATCGCGCCGATCACCAGGGCCACGAACACGGCCAGGATCGTGATGACGGCCGTGTGGCCCTCGGTCACCGCCTGGATGATCGCGCTGCCGGTCAGCGGCAGCCGGCCGTGCGGCCGCTCCGGCGCGGGCGTGCCGTCGCCCGCGCCGGTGGCGGTGGCGGTCGCGGCGGGTGCTGCCGCGGGATCCGCCTCGTGCTGGTCGCTCATGACTGCTCAGGCTCCTGCGCTGGCGTCTCCGGCCCGCCGCGCTGGCCGGAGACGATGGGATCCGCCGCCCCGCCGCCGGCCATCAGCAGGCCGAGCTCCTGCTCGGAGATGGAGGGCGGGCGGAACGCGACGATCTGGCCCTCGTACATGACGGCGATGCGGTCGGCCAGGGCGTAGATCTCGTCGAGCTCAGACGAGACGAGCAGCACCGCCGCGCCCGCGTCCCGCTGGGTGACCAGGCGCTTGTGCACGAACTCGATCGAGCCGACGTCGAGGCCCCGGGTCGGCTGGCTGACGAGCAGCAGCTTGACGTCGCGGCTCATCTCGCGCGCGACCACGACCTTCTGCTGGTTGCCGCCGGACAGCGTCCGGGCGGGCGTCTGCACGGAGGTGGTCCGCACGTCGTACTCCTCCACCCGGGCGGCCGCCGAGTCCCGGATGGCGGCCAGGTTCAGTGCGATGCCGGAGGCGTACGGCGGCCGGTCGTAGACGTCGAGGATGAGGTTGTCGGCGACCGAGAAGTCACCCACCAGGCCGTCCTCGGAGCGGTCCTCCGGGATGTAGCCGATGCCCGCCCGCAGCCGGTCGCGGGTCGAGGCGTGGCCGATATCGGCGCCGTCCAGCCGCACCGAGCCGGCCGAGGGCCGCAGGCCCATCAGCGCCTCGCACAGCTCGGTCTGGCCGTTCCCCTGCACGCCGGCCACGCCGAGGATCTCACCGGACCGCACCTGGAACGACACGCCGCGCACCGAGTGCTCGCCGCGTTCCCCGTGCACGTTCAGGTCCTTGACGTCGAGCACCACGCCGCTCGGCATGGCCGGCTCCTTGCTCACCCGCAGCTGGACCGACCTGCCGACCATCAGCGATGCGAGCTCGCCGTCGCTGGTGGACGGCGGGCGCTCCCCGACCACCTTGCCGCGCCTGATGACCGTGATGTTGTCGGCGATCGCCTGGACTTCCTTGAGCTTGTGCGAGATGAAGATGATCGACCGCCCGCCCGCCTGGAGCTCGCGCATGATCCGGAACAGGTCCTCGGTCTCGCCGGGCGTCAGCACGGCGGTGGGCTCGTCGAGCACCAGCACGCTGGCGTCGCGGAGCAGCGCCTTGATGATCTCGACCCGCTGCTGCACGCCGACCGGCAGGTCCTCCACCCGGGCGTCGGGGTCGACCCGCAGGCCGAACCGCTCGGAGAGCTCGAGCACGTCGCGGCGGGCCCTGCGGCGGTCGAGCAGGCCGGCCGAGGGCAGGCCGACCGGCGGGATCCGGAGCCCGCCCGCCTTGATCCCGGGGGTGGTCAGCCTGCGCACCCGCTCGGTGCCGAGCGTGACGTTCTCCGCCACGGTGAAGACCGGCACCAGCATGAAGTGCTGGTGCACCATGCCGATCCTGGCCCGGATCGCGTCCCTGGGTGAGTTGATCGTGACAGGCTCGTCGTCGAGCAGGATCTCGCCCTCGTCGGGCTGCACCAGCCCGTAGAGCACGTTCATGAGCGTGGTCTTGCCCGCGCCATTCTCACCGAGCAGGGCGCGGATCTCGCCGGGCGGGATGACCAGATCGATGTGGTCGTTGGCGACGAGGCCGCCGAAGCGCTTCGTGATGCCGCGCAACTCGAGCTTCACCGGCAGCCACCCTCCAGCGGACTCTGGTCAGTGTCCCCGGGCTGTGACCGGGGACACTGACCAGCTTGACCGTACTTCCTGCCTGGTGCCCTGACTACACAGGGCTCTTGGTGACCGGGACGATCGTGCCGCTGATGATCCCCTGCTGGACCGTCTTGAGCTCGGCCTGCAGCGACGCCGGGACCTTGGTGGCCCAGTCGTGGTACGGCGCCAGCACGGCCCCGCCGTTGGAGAGGGTGCCGATGTAGCTGCCGCCACTGTGGCCCGCGGCGGCGTCGGCCACGGCGGTCTTCACCGCGGTGCTGATGCCCTTTTCCACGCTGGTGATGAAGTACTTGCAGTAGGTCGCGGCGCTCACGCAGCCGTCGGTGTCCACCCAGTACATGGCGACGTTCTTACCGGCGGAGTCGGCGGTCTGGACCGCCTTCGCCGAGCCCAGCCCGACACCGCCCGCCACCGGGAAGATGATGTCGGCGCCGTCGGTGATGAACGTGTTGGCGATGGTCTGGCCCGCGGTGATGTTGGTGAAGCTGCCCGCGAAGGTGCCGTTCTGGCTCGGCTCGCTCCAGCCGAGCACCTGGACGTGGGTGTGGTGCTGCTTGTTGTAGTACTGCACCCCGTCCCAGAAGCCGTCCATGTAGATCGTGACCGTGCCGAACTTCTCACCGCCGTAGGTGGCCACCTTGCCGGTCTTGGTCATCCCGGCCGCCAGGTAGCCGCCGAGGAAGGCGTCCTGCACGGTGTTGAACACCAGCTGGTTGATGTTGGGCTCGTGCGTGCCGGTCAGGCAGTCAGAAGAGTAGGAGCAGTCCACGATCGCGAACTTCTGCTTCGGGTTGGCCTTGGCGGCGGCCTCGGTCGCCGGGCCCATCAGGAAGCCGACCGTGACGATCACGCCGCACTTCTGGCCGATGAACGTGCTGATGTTCTTGGCATAGTCCGAGGTCGTGGTCGACGGCAGGTACTTGACCGTGATCTTCCCCCCGCTGGCGGACGCGGCCGCCTGCATGCCCTGCCACGAGGACTGGTTGAACGACTTGTCGTTGATGCCGCCGGTGTCGGTGACCATGCAGCCCGTGAAATGGGACGTGGTCGTCGTCGACGTGGTCGACGAGCTGGGCTTGGCACACCCGGCGGCGAGCAGAGCCACCGCGGCCAGTGCCGCGCCGGCCTGGAAAGCTTTCCTCACTTCTAACCTCCTCGTTCCGGAGCGCCGTCATTGGCGGCTCCGCCCCGGCGGGCTCCCGCTGCCCCGCGCGGACCGCTGGCCCCCACCTCCACCCGGGGCGTCCCGGGCGCTCGAAGATCCCAGACACCCTGCTTCGGGATGATCGCAGGCTAGACCGGCCGGCCATCAGGTGGAAGGTCACAAGCTGTGATCTTGCACGCCGTTGCCAAATCGCAATCGGAGGGAACGGAAGGGCCCGGCGGCGGCCAGGCAGGCACCCGGTCAGCGGCCAGCAGGCGTTCGGCAGGTGTTCGCCAGACGTTCGGCGGACGTTCGTCATAAGGACGGCAGGCGCTTGGCTCACCGCCGCGCCGGCCGGGCGCTGTTATCGTGAGCAGCCGGAGGCTTGCGATGGCGATCGACTGGTCCGCGCTGCGGGCGGCCGCCGCCGACGTGGCGCAGCGGGCACACGCGCCGTATTCACGGCTGCGGGTGGGGGCTGCGGGCCAGGCCGGCGATGGCCGGGTGGTGGTGGGCTGCAACGTCGAGAACGCCTCCTACGGCCTCACACTGTGCGCCGAGTGCGGGCTCGTCTCCGCCCTGCACGCGACCGGCGGCGGCGCGCTGGTCGCGGTCAGCGTGGTCTCCGGCGACGGCCAGCGCCTGCTGCCGTGCGGGCGCTGCCGTCAGCTCCTGCTCGAAGCGGGCGGCCCCGGCCTGCTGGTCGACACCGACGCCGGCCCCTGCCAGCTCGCCACCTTGCTGCCGTCCCCGTTCACCCCGGCCGACCTGGCCGACGCACGCGGCGACCATGACTGAGCCGGGCCGGTCCGCCCCGGCGGCGGCTGGCGCGCCCGCGTACGCGGCGGTGGACCTGATCCGGGCCAAACGCGACGGGGCGGCGCTCACCGGCGACGAGATCCGCTGGCTCATCGGCTGCTACCTGTCGGGAGAGGTCGCGGAGGAACAGATGTCGGCCCTGCTGATGGCGGTCTACTTCCGCGGCCTCGACGCCGCCGAGCTGCGCACCTGGACGTCGGCAATGGTGGACTCCGGCGAGCGGCTGGACCTGGGCGGCCTGGCCCGGCCGACCGTGGACAAGCACTCGACCGGCGGCGTGGGCGACAAGGTGTCGCTGATCCTCGCGCCGCTGGTGGCCGCCTGCGGCGCGGCGGTGCCGCAGCTGTCCGGCCGCGGGCTCGGCCACACCGGCGGCACCCTGGACAAGCTGGAGTCCATCCCCGGCTGGCGGGCCGCGCTGCCACCCGCCGAGATGATCGGCGTCCTGCGCCGGGTGGGCTGCGTAATCTGCGCGGCCGGCCCCGGCCTGGCCCCGGCCGACCGGCGCCTGTACGCGCTTCGCGACGTCACCGGGACGGTCGAGTCGATCCCGCTCATCGCGAGCTCGATCATGTCCAAGAAGATCGCCGAGGGCACCGGGGCGCTGGTGCTCGACGTCAAGGTCGGCAGCGGCGCGTTCATGCGCGACCTCGCCGGTGCCCGGCTGCTGGCGCAGACCATGGTGACGCTGGGCCAGGAGCACGGTGTGCGCACCTCGGCGCTGCTCACCCGGATGGACACCCCGCTCGGGCGGGCGGCCGGAAACGCCGTGGAGGTCGAGGAGGCCGTCGCCACCCTGGCTGGGCAGGGGCCGCCGGACCTGGCCGAGGTGGTGCTCGCGCTGGCGCGGGAGATGCTCGCGCTGGCCGGGATCGAGGCCGACCCTGCGGCGGCGCTGGCCGACGGGAGCGCGCTCGCCAGGTACCGGGACATGATCACGGCGCAGGGCGGTGACCCGGACGCGCCGCTGCCGGTGGCCCCGCACACCAGGACGCTGGCCGCGCCCGCCACCGGCTTCCTGACGCGGCTGGACGCCCGCGCGGTCGGCAACGCCGCCTGGCGGCTCGGCGCGGGCCGGGCCCGCAAGGAGGACCCGGTCAGCGCGGCCGCGGGCGTGCTGTGCCTGGCGAAGCCGGGGGACTGGGTAGAGGAGGAGCAGCCGCTGCTGGAGCTGCGCGCCGACGAGGAGTCCCGGTTCGGCGCGGCGCTCGCCGCCCTCGGCGACGCCGTCGAGATCGGCCCGGAGGGCCCAGGCGAGATCGCCCCGGTCATCGCCCGGATCCGAATGTGACAATAGGGGCATGAACGCCGACGTCGTGACCGGAGCGGCCGGTGTGGCCGCGGCCGGCCTGGCCAGCCCCGGGATCACCGGCGCCGGGGGCATCGGGACGGGCGTGGCCGGCTCCGACGCCGCGCTCCGGCAGATCCTGCACGGCCTCCCCGGCGTCGACCAGGTCGGCGCGCAGGAGCGGGCGGCGGCGCTGGCGACCCGTTCGATCAAGCGCGAGGCCAAGCTGTGGGCGCTGGAGATGGCGGTCCGGATGGTGGACCTCACCACGCTGGAGGGCGCGGACACGCCGGGGAAGGTGCGCGGGCTGTGCGCCAAGGCGCGCCAGCCCGATCCCGCCGACCCGGCCGTGCCGCCGGTCGCGGCGGTGTGCGTGTACCCGGACCTGGTCGCGCTGGCGCGCGCCGAGCTGGCGGGCAGCGGGGTGGCGGTCGCCTCGGTGGCGACGGCGTTCCCGTCCGGCCGCGCCTCGCTCGCGGTGAAGCTCGCCGACGTGGCGGACGCGGTGAACGCGGGCGCCGACGAGGTGGACATGGTCATCGACAGGGGCGCGTTCCTGGCCGGCCGGTACGCGCAGGTCTACGAGGAGGTGCGGGCGGTGCGGGAGGCGTGCGGCACCGCGCACCTGAAGGTGATCCTGGAGACCGGCGAGCTCGCCACCCTGGACAACACCGCCCGCGCCGCCTGGCTGGCGATGCTGGCCGGTGCCGACTTCATCAAGACCTCGACCGGCAAGGTGACGCCCGCCGCCACGCCGCCGGTGGCGCTGGTGATGCTGTCCGCCGTGCGGGACTTCGCCGACGCGACCGGCCGCCGGGTCGGGGTCAAGGTCGCGGGCGGCATCCGGACCGCCAAGGACGCCATCCGCTACCTGGTGCTCGTCCGTGAGGTCGCCGGGCCGCAGTGGCTGACGCCCGACGCATTCCGCATCGGCGCCTCCAGCCTGCTCAACGACCTGCTCATGCAGCGCACCAAGCAGCTCACCGGCGCCTACGCCGGCCCGGACTACTTCACCCTGGACTGACCCGGCCCTGGAGGGGGGTAACTGAAGCACCTTAGGTCAACCTGAGACGCCGCAGGCGCCGGGCCACAGCATTTGCTGGCGTGCCTCCGGCACGACCCAGCGTCGGCGGTGTCCCGGCGCCGAGGACCGCCTCCCACGGCACCGCTGGCGCGCCTCCGGCGCGACCAAGCGAAGCGCCCGCGAGGGAGGCAGAAAGCAGAGCGGAGGCCAGCGAACGGTGACGAGCGTGAGCACCACGACGCCGGGTACGGACTGGGAGTACGCGCCCGCGCCGGAGTCGCGCGAGATCGTGACGATCCGGCCCGAGTACGGCCTTTTCATCGGCGGGGACTTCGTCCCGCCCGCCGCCGGTGAGTCCTTCACCACGCTCAACCCGGCCTCCGAGGAGCCCCTCGCGCGCGTCGCCCAGGCCGGCCCGGCGGACGTCGGCCGGGCGGTCATGTCGGCCCGCAACGCGTTCGAGACCAGCTGGGGCAGGCTGCCCGGCCGGGAGCGGGCCAAGTACCTGTACCGGATCGCCCGCGCGATCGCCGAGCGCGCCCGCGAGTTCGCGGTGCTGGAAAGCCTGGACAACGGCAAGCCGATCAAGGAGTCCCGCGACGTGGACGTCCCGCTCGCCGCGGCGCACTTCTTCTACCACGCGGGCTGGGCGGACAAGCTCAGCTACGCCGGGTTCGGCCCCGACCCGCGGCCGCTCGGGGTCGCCGGGCAGGTGATCCCGTGGAACTTCCCGCTGCTCATGGCCGCGTGGAAGCTGGCACCCGCGCTCGCCACCGGCAACACCTGCGTGCTCAAGCCGGCCGAGACCACCCCGCTGACCGCGCTGCTGCTCGCGGAGGTCATCGCCGAGGCCGGGCTGCCGCCCGGCACGGTGAACATCATCACCGGCGACGGCGGCACCGGAGCCGGGCTCGTCGGCCACCCCGGGGTCAGCAAGGTCGCCTTCACCGGCTCGACCGAGGTGGGGAAGGAGATCCAGGCGGCCGTGGCGGGCACCGGCAAGCGGCTCACGCTCGAGCTGGGCGGCAAGGCCGCGAACGTGGTGTTCGACGACGCGCCCATCGACCAGGCGGTCGAGGGCATCGTCAACGGCATCTTCTTCAACCAGGGGCACGTGTGCTGCGCGGGTTCGCGGCTGCTGGTCCAGGAGTCCGTCGCGGACGCCGTCCAAGACCGGCTCAAGCGGCGGCTGGCCACGCTCCGCCTCGGCGACCCGCTGGACAAGAACACCGACATCGGCGCGATCAACTCGCGCCCGCAGCTCGACAAGATCCAGGGACTGGTGGAAGCGGGCGAGGCGGAGGGCGCGCAGCGGTGGTCGCCCCCGTGCCAGCTCCCGGCCCGGGGCTACTGGTTTCCCCCGACGGTGTTCTCCGGGGTGAGCCAGTCACACCGGATCGCGCGTGAAGAGATCTTCGGGCCGGTGCTGGCGGTGCTCACGTTCCGCACCCCGGAGGAGGCGGTGGCGAAGGCGAACAACACCCCCTACGGGCTGTCGGCGGGGATCTGGACCGAAAAGGGCAGCCGGATCCTGTGGATGGCGCAGCGGCTGCGCGCCGGGGTGGTCTGGGCCAACACCTACAACAGGTTCGATCCGGCGAGCCCGTTCGGCGGGTATCAGGAGTCCGGTTTCGGGCGGGAGGGCGGCCGGGCCGGGCTCGCCGCGTACCTCGATGCCTGACCGTCCCGATCCGCGGCCGCCGGGGAAACCAGTGGAGCCCCGCAAACCAGCGCGGGCCGGGAATCCAGCGCGGGCCGGGAAAAAGGCGCGGGCCGGGAAAACCCCGGCCAGCGGCGGCACAACGAGACTGCCAGGTGGCCCGCCTGCCCGGGCCGGTGCCCGGGTGGACGTCCGCAAGACCTACAAGCTGTTCATCGGCGGCGCCTTCCCGCGCTCGGAGTCCGGCCGGTCCTACCCGGTGACCGGGCCCGGCGGCACGGTGCTGGCACACGTGGCGCAGGCCTCCCGCAAGGACGCGCGCGACGCCGTGGTGGCCGCGCGCAAGGCCGCCGGCGGCTGGGCCGGCGCCACGGCGTACAACCGGGGGCAGGTGCTCTACCGGGTCGCGGAACTGCTCCAGGGACGGATCGGGCAGTTCACCGCCGAATCCGTTGCGAATGAAGGGGGCACGCCCGCGGCGGCGGAGCGGCAGGTCGCCGAGGCGATCGACCGGTGGGTCTGGTATGCCGGCTGGCCCGACAAGGTCGCGCAGGTGGCGGGGTCCGCCAACCCGGTGGCGGGGCCGTACTTCAACTTCAGCGTGCCCGAGCCGACCGGGGTGGTGGCGGTGCTCGCGCCCGCCGGGCCCGGCCTGCTCGGGCTGGTCAGCGTGCTCGCGCCGGTGATAGCCACCGGCAACACCGCGGTGGTGGTGGCCAGCGAGTCCGCGCCGCTGCCCGCCGTCACGCTGGCCGAGGTGCTGGCGACCTCGGACGTGCCGCCGGGGGTGGTGAACATCCTGACCGGCCGCACCGCCGAGCTCGCGCCGGTGCTCGCCGCCCACATGGACGTGAACGCGATCGACCTCACCGGGGCGGCCGCGGCCGCCCGTGCGGAGCTGGCGCGGCTCGCGGCCGGGAACGTGAAGCGGGTGCTGGCGGGCGACGACGACTGGGCGGCGCCGCCGACCCCGGCCAGGATGCTGGCGTTCCTGGAGATGAAGACGGTCTGGCACCCCATCGGCATCTAGACCGGGCTCCGCGCGCCGGTCCATAGAATGATGGCTCCGACCTGGACAGGAGCCATGTACCGCGTTCCGCCTGCGCTCGCCCTGGCTGGCATGCTCGCCCTGGCGGCCGCTGGCTGCACCGCGGCGCCCGGGGCCGCGCCTGCGCACCATCGGCCGCCGCCGGTCAGCTACTACCTGTCGCTGGGCGACTCGCTGGCCCGCGGCGTGCAGCCAGACGCGTCGGGGACCAGCGTGGAGACCCGGTACGGCTACGCCGACCAGCTTTCGGCGGCGCTGCGCCGCCGGGACCCCGGCCTGCGCCTGGTCAAGCTCGGCTGCCCGGGCGAGACCACCGGCACCATGATCAACGGCGGTATCTGCCGCTATGCCGCCGGGTCGCAGCTGGCGGCCGCCCTCGCCTTCCTGCGCGCGCACCCGGGCAAGGTGTCGCTGGTCACGATCGACATCGGGGCCAATGACCCGGACAACTGCATCACCCGGCCCTCCTTCGCCACGCTCGCCTCCTGCGTGGGCAAGTCGATCCCGCACACCGTCTCCCACCTCACCACGATCTTCACCAGGCTGCGCCAGGCCGACCCGCACGGCCGGATCATCGCGATGAACTACTACCTGCCCGTGCTCGCCGAATGGCGCGACGGCCTGACCGGCAGGGCCGTCGCGCGGCTGAGCGAAGTGGCCGTGGCCGGCTACAACGTCGTGCTGACCCGCGTGTACAAGGCGTTCGGCGTCCGGGTCGCCGACGTGTTCGGCGCCTTCCACACCTCCGACTTCAGCCAGCAGGTGACCGTGCCCCGGTTCGGCACGCTGCCGCGCAACGTCGCCGCGGTCTGCCAGTGGACCTGGGAGTGCGCCTCACCCCCGCGCGGGCCGAACGAGCACGCCAACCAGGCCGGCTACCAGGTGATAGCTGGCGCCTTCCTGCGCGCCGACCCGCCCGCTCAAAGACCCCGGAAGTAGCCAGGCAGCCGCCGGGGCCAGTGAGCCGGGGCCGCCGCTAGGCGGCGCTGGGGCTGCCCGACGGCCGCGGGAACGTGGGGAGCTTGGACTGGCAGGCCTTCAGTGCCGCGGCAACCTTGGGACTGTTCGGGTTCAGCCCGTTCAGGAACCGGTCGGCCCGGGGCGCGCCGCTGGCGGGCGGGCTGGTCGGCGGGGCTGTCGGCCGGGTGGTCGGGATGGGCGCACCGTGGGACGCCATGCAGCTGCGGAACGCCGTGAACGCCGCGCCGAACCGACCGCCGAACCCGCCGGCCGGGCGGAGTGACGCGCACGCCTGCCGCGCCTTCTGCATCGTGGCGCTGTTGGCGCCGAACCCGCCGGACGGCCGGACGGTCGGCCGGGCCGTCGGGCGGGCCGTCGGCCGGGTGGTCGGGACGTTGACGCCATGCTGGCGCAGGCAGGTGAGATAGGCGGTTATCGACGAAGCCGCCGGGCTTGACGAGCCCGGGGCGGTGGCGGCCGAGGACTTGGCCTGGCCGCAGCCGGCAATGAGCGCCAGCGCCGCGCAGCCCAGGGCGACCGGGCCCAGCGCACGGCGGTAACGGCTAATGCAAGAGCGTGGCGCCGCTGAGCGGCGCGCCATCCCGCGAAGCATGGAACATCTCCTCACCAGGCCGCGGCCCGCGAGCCTGTGACATGTGCCCCGCCCCACGCACGACGTGAATGCAGATCTTCGGAGGTTTCAGTGCAGACCTTCGGAAGCAGACCAAATCGTGCCGACCAAGGATGAGCGCAAGCTGGACGTGGGCTGTCTTTTTCCCGAGGCGGCCCGGGCGCCCGCCCGCGCTTACCATCGTGTTGTGACCGCACTGGGTGATCTTGACCGGGCAAGGATCGGCGAGCTGCACGAGCGGGAGCTGGCCCGCTTCCGCGCGGGCAGGCCCCGGTCGCTGGCCATGATCAGCCGCGCGCGTGCGCACATGCCTAACGGCACGCCAATGGCGTGGATGGCCTCCGACAACGACCAGCTGGTCTACATCGACCGCGGCGAGGGCCCCGGCTTCACCGACATCGACGGGTTCGGCTACGTCGACTTCAACGCCTCGGACATGGCGATGTTCTGCGGGCACGCGAACCCGGCCATCGTGGCCGCGGTCCAGGCGCAGGCGGCCCGGTCCACCCAGTTCCTGCTGCCGACCGAGGCGTCGGTGGAGGTGGCCGAGGAACTCGCCCGCCGCTACCCGGTTCCCCAGTGGCAGTTCACGCTGTCGGCCACCCAGGCCAACACCGAGGTCATCCGGCTGGCCCGGGCCGCCACCGGGCGCGACGTGATCGTCCTGTTCCAGGGGCACTACCACGGCCACTTCGAAGAGGGCCTGGTCGACCTGGAGGACGGCCAGCCCAGCGTGGTGCAGCGCGGCCTGTCCAAGGGCGTCACCGGCCGGGTGCGGATCGCCCAGTTCAACGACGCCGGCACGCTGCGCACAGCGCTCGAGCCTGGCGACGTCGCCCTGGTACTGACCGAGCCCGCGATGACCAACAGCATCCATCTGCTGCTGCCCGAGCCCGGCTGGCACGAGGCGCTGCGCGGCCTGACCCGCCAGCACGGCACCCTGCTGGCCATCGACGAGACCCACACCCACGTCACCGGGCCTGGCGGGGCCACCGGGATGTGGCAGCTCGCGCCCGACATGGTCACGATCGGCAAGGCGGTCGCGGGCGGCGTGCCGATGGGCGCCTACGGGGTCACCGCCGAGCTGGGCGCGCAGCTGGACGCGGCGCGCAACGTGGCGACCGGCGGCACCTTGTTCGGTAACCCGCTGTCGGCGGCGGCCGCGAAGGCGGCGCTGACCGAGGTGCTCGTCCCCGGCGCCTATGAGCACGCATCCGCCCTCGGCGGCGAGCTCGCCGACGGGATCGAGGCGGCGATCCGCTCGGCCGGCCTGCCGTGGACGGTGATCCGGCTCGGGCCCCGCAGCGGGCAGTGGTACGGGCCCATGCCGCGCACCGGGGCCGAGGCGTACGCGCTCGCCGACGGCCTGCTCACCCGGCTCATGCGGATCTGGCTCGCCAACCGCGGCGTGTGGGAGGCGCTGCCGGGCGCGGGCCCGACCGTGTGTATCCCGGCGGCGCACGCCGACGTGGCCCGCTACGTCGAGGCCTACACCGATCTGCTGACCCAGCTCCGCTGAGCTCCGCTGATTCCTGCTGGGCTGGCCTGCGCCGCGCGGCCCCGGCGCCGGCCTGCCGCTGGCGTAGGCTTTCGCCCATGCAGGAGGACCAGCGGAGCCCGGTGGAGCTCGCGGCGGACATCGACGCAGCCAGGGAACGGCTGATCGGCTTCGTGGCCGGCTGCACCGACGCTGACTGGCGCTCGGCGCCCCTCGATGGCGACCCCCGGCCGGTGGGCGTGGTCGTCGATCACGTCGCGCACGCGTATGAGTACCTCGGGGGATGGATACGCGAGCTGGCCGCGGGCCAGCCGGTCGAGGTGAACGGCGAGGTCGTGGACGCGCTCAACGCCGAGCACGCCCGGGCGGCCGCGTCGGTGAGCAGGGCGGAGGCCACCCGCCACCTGCACCGCAGCGGCACGGCCATCAGCGCGCTGGTCGGGAACCTGTCGGCCGCCGAACTGCGGGCCGGTGACGGCCGGGTCCGGCGGCTGGCGCAGATCGCGATCAGGCACCCGGACGACCACCGGTCCGAGATCGAGGCGGCGCTGGCCGCGCGGGCCACGTGAACAGTCCCTCCGGCGGGCCGCCGGCCCCACTCGATGATCTTGGCGCGGTGCTGCACGCGGACGCCGCGGATCCCCGGCACGCGGAGCAGCTGAACCTGTTCGGGCGTTTCGCCGGCGCGTGGGACATCGACTGGCACGGCACCGGCCAGGACGGGAAACCGGCCGCGATGACCGGCGAGCTGCACTTCGGCTGGGTGCTCGGGGGGCGGGCGGTCCAGGACGTGTGGAAGGTGCCGGCCGCCGGGCCGCCGCCGCCCGGCCTACGGCCCTTCTACGGGACGACGCTGCGGTTTTACGACCCGGCGATCACAGCGTGGCGATCGACCTGGATCGATCCCCTCAACGGCCGCGTCCGGCGCTTCATCGGCCGCCCAGAGGGCGGCGACATCGTCCTCGAAGGGCTCGACGACGACCCGCCCGAGCGCTGGGGCTTCCGCGAGATCACACCAGAATCATTCCGCTGGACCGGAGAGGTGTCCGACGACGGCCGGCGCACGTGGCGGCTGGACGAGCAGATGTTCATCCGCCGCCGCCGCTAGCTGCTGTTCATCCGCCGGCGCCGCGCTCCGGCTTCGATTGCCGTGGTGAGCGCAACCGTGACAGCAGAGGCTCGTGGTGGGCCCACTCGTGACAAACGCCGGGCCCTACAGGTCATCCTCCGGGAGGTGCTGCGGGCCGTCCTGGCGGAAATACCTGCGGTCTTCTTCCCGCATCG
This sequence comes from Streptosporangiaceae bacterium, assembly GCA_035518495.1. Taxonomy (GTDB): domain Bacteria; phylum Actinomycetota; class Actinomycetes; order Streptosporangiales; family Streptosporangiaceae; genus UBA9676. The sequence goes on along the minus strand of DATIXO010000303.1, from coordinate 6,302 downwards.
CGGCGGCGTCCTCGGCCGCGGCCTCCTTCATCTCCCTGAGCTTCTCGTCGTCGTCCCCGGGCGGGGCGGACCCCCAACGGCGCCCGCGCGGCTGCTCCGCAGACTTGCTGGAAGAGAACCAGGAAAAGATGCCCATCGCCGGCTCCTCGGTCGGTACCAAGCTGGGCGTTCCCTGCGGTCAGCCAATTCATACACGGCGTCCGCCACGGGCACCATCCTCGCCAGTCTGCGGGATACTGGCGAGCATGCCTGAACTGATCGGCGGGCCGAGCAGGGTGGCTGCCGCTGGCGAGCCGCCGAAGCTGATCGACGAATACGTGGGCGGGGTCAACACGGGTGAGGCCCGGCTCAGCATCGTGACGCGGACCAGGGCCGGCTGGGAGCTCGGCGCCGGCCGCCCGGCGGGGCCCGCCGCCTGTGAGGCCAGCACGACCGCCGACGGGGCGATCAAGCTCTACACCCGGGACCCGGCCGCGCCACCGCTGTCGTGGCGTGGCGACCCCGAGCTGGCCAGCGCCCTCAGCCAGGTCAAGGCGGTCCTGGGCTGACCCCTCCACGCGGCCGGCCAAGACCGGGGATCATGGCTAGCGGAGGTGACGACCATGAGCGACCGAGCACCGGAACCGGGTGGTCCCGGCGACGAGCCGGCCGGGGACCCGGAACAGTCCGGCGACGCCCACGAGGCCGCCATGATGCGGGACGTGATGCGCGCGCAAGAGCAGCATCGGGAAGGCGGGGTCGAGCCGGGGCTTGACCCCGGGGACGAAGAGCCCGGGGCCTGACCCGGGGGGACGCAGAGCCCCGGGCTGGCACCTGAGAGGGTCACTCGCCCAGGCCGCTGCTGGTCAGGTGGGCCTCGGCGGCCACCGGCCGGAACCCGGCCGCGAGGAACGCGCGGACGCTGGCCGCGTTCGCCGGGGCGATCTGCGCCCACACCGGTGCGCCGCCTGGCACCAGATGGCGGGCCGCCGCCGCCAGCGCCCGGCCGAGCCCGCGGCCGCGGTGCCCGGGGTCGACCTCGACCGCGGTCTCCCAGCGGCCCGCCACGCCCTGGCCGACCAGCACCACGCCGCCGCCGGCGCGCCAGGCACGCACCTGGTCGCGGTAGCGCATCGCCCGGGCGATGCGCGGATGGGCGAGGTCGGGCTCGGGTGTGAGGGCGAGGGCGGGTGGGCCGGGCAGCGGCGGAGCGGCACAGAGCATGTCGATGGTGTGCGCCTGGCGGTTGGTGCGCTCGCAGAGCGCCTGCAGGAACGCCGGGGCCAGCGGCCCGGACAGGTCGTCCGCGGGCAGCTGGGCGGCCACCCAGGCCGGGTCGGCGTCGGTGAAGATGACCGCGTGCGCGGTGAAGCCGATGACACCGGCGTCCCTGGCCGACGGCGGCGGCAGGATGGTCACGCCCCCGTCCGCGGGCGGGAACCGGCCCGCCGCGGCATCATCGAGCACGGCGCGCAGCCGCCCGCGCCTCGCCTGGTCTTCCATGTGCCCATGGTCCACCCGGCGGGCCGCCCGGCCGGGGCTACTAGCCTGGACCGGTGACCGCGTCCAGCGAAACGACCGGGCCCGGGGCCGCCGCCGGGCCGGAAGGCGCCGCCAGCCCCGGGACCACTGGGCAGGCGCTGCAGCAGCCGCAGTGGCCCGATCCGGAACGGCTCGGCGAGGCGGTGCGCAGCCTGGAGCGGCTGCCGCCGCTGGTGCCCGCCGGGGAGTGCGACCAGCTGAAGGGACGGCTGGCCGCGGTGGCCCGCGGCGAGGCGTTCGTGCTCCAGGGCGGCGACTGCGCGGAGATGTTCGCCAGCACCACCGCCGACAGCATCGGCGGCAGGCTCCGGATGCTGCTGCAGATGGCCGTCGTGCTGACCTACGCGGCCAGCGTGCCGGTGGTGAAGATCGGCCGGATGGCGGGCCAGTTCGCCAAGCCCCGGTCGGCGGCGACCGAGGTCAGGGACGGCGTGGAGCTTCCCGTCTACCGGGGTGACGCGGTCAATGGGCTGGAGTTCACGGCCGCGGCCAGGACGCCCGACCCCGGCCGGCTGCTCGATGCGTACCACTGCTCGGCGGCCACGCTGAACCTGTGCCGCGCCTTCGCCAGCGGCGGGTTCGCCGACCTGCGCCAGGTGCATGCCTGGAACCAGGACTTCGTCGCCAGCAGCCCGGCCGGGCAGCGCTACGAGCGGCTGGCGGGCGAGATCGACCGGGCGATCGCGTTCATGCACGCCTGCGGGGCCGACCCGGAGGAGTTCCGCGCGGTGGAGTTCTACACCAGCCACGAGGCGCTGCTCCTGGACTACGAGCAGGCGCTGACCAGGACCGACCCACGGAGCGGGGGTTCCTACGACACCTCGGCGCACCTGGTGTGGATCGGGGAGCGCACCCGCGACCCCGATGGCGCTCATGTCGCGTTCGCGCGCCGGATCCGCAACCCGGTAGCCGTCAAGATCGGCCCGTCCGCGGCGGCACAGGACGTGCTCGGCCTGCTCGACGCGCTCGACCCCGGCCGCGAGCCCGGCCGGGTCACCCTGATCACCCGGATGGGCGCCGGGCGGGTGCGCGACGTGCTGCCGCCGCTGGTGGAGAAGGTGACGGCCAGCGGCGCCCGGGTCGCCTGGGTCTGTGACCCGATGCACGGCAACACCACCGAGGCGGCCAGCGGGCACAAGACCCGCCACTTCGACGACGTGCTGGACGAGGTCACCGGCTTCTTCGAGGTACACCGCGCGCTCGGCACGCATCCGGGCGGCATCCATATCGAGTTCACCGGCGACGACGTCACCGAGTGCATGGGCGGCGGGCAGCACATCACCGAAAGCGACCTCCGCCACCGGTACGAGACCGCCTGCGATCCCCGGCTCAACCGCAGCCAGTCGCTCGACCTGGCGTTCCTCGTCGCCGGCATGTACCGCCAGCACACCAGCGCCGAGCGTCACCGGGCGCAGTCACCGTGAACGGGCGGCGTGCCCCGATCCTGGCCCGGCGCGCCGCCGCGGTGACATATCGTGGAGCCCATGGGGCGTTTCATCCTGATTCTGCTGGCAGCTCTCGCCGTGTTCATGATCGTGTCGGTGGTGATCTCGGCGCTGCACTTCCTGTTCTGGTTCGCCGTGGTGGCCCTGGTCATCGTCGGTGCCCTGCGGCTGAGCAGCCTCCTGCGGCGGTCCAGCCACTAGCCGGGAGCCGGCGTGGCGGACATGGACTGGGCCGGTCCAGGCCCGGATGAGCCGCGCCACCGGCCGGCCGATCTGCAGACCGGCCGGCCGCACCCCGCGCGGGTCTACGACTACCTGCTGGGCGGCAAGGACAACTACGAGGCCGACCGGGAGGCCGCCGAGGCGGGCCTGCGGGCCAACCCCAACTCGCGGATCCCGCCGCGTGAGAACCGCGCCTTCCTGCGCCGGGCGGTGCGCTACCTGGCCGCCGAGGCGGGCGTCAGCCAGTTCCTCGACATCGGCACCGGCATCCCGACCTCGCCGAACGTGCACGAGATCGCGCAGGAGATCGAGCCGCGGGCGCGGATCGTGTATGTGGACAACGACCCGATCGTGCTCGCGCAGGCCCGCGCCCTGCTCACGGCCGGCCCGGCGGGCAGGACCGCCTACATCGACGCCGACCTGCGCGACATCGACGCCATCCTCGGCTCCGGCGAGCTGCGGAAGACGCTGGACCCGAGCCAGCCGGTCGCGCTGCTGTTAATCGCCGTCATGCACTTCATCCCCGACGACGACGACCCCTGGGACCTGACCACCCGGCTGGTCGCGGAGCTGCCGTCCGGCAGCTTCCTGGCGCTGTCCCACCTCACCGGCGACTTCGACCCGGCGGCGTGGGAGGGGGTGGTCGCGGTGCTGCGGCGCAGCGGGGTTACGATGCGGATCCGTCCCCGTCCCGACGTCGAGCGGTTCTTCGCCGGCCTGGATCTGGTCGACCCCGGCGTGGTGCCGCTGCCCCACTGGCGCCCCGACCCGATCGAGATCGGCGGGCAGGCCGTCCCCAGCGACGCCGCCGTCTCGGTGTACGGCGGGGTTGCCCGCAAGCCGTAAGCCTCACGAGGGGGGTGCCCGATGGCAGCGGAGCTGCGATTCCCGCGGTTCCGGCAGGTGGTGCTCGACACCACGGACGCGCGCGCGCTCGCGGAGTTCTACCGGCAGCTGCTGGGCCTGGCATACCGGCCGGGAGACGAGCCTCCCGCCGCCGGTGAGCCGGACCCGCGGGGCCAGGACTGGCTGGTGCTGCGGGACCCGGACGGCCCCGCGGGCATCGCGTTCCAGCAGGTGCCGGGAATGGCGGAGGCGACCTGGCCGGCAGGCCCGGTCCCGCAGCAGCTGCACCTGGACCTGACGGTCCCCACCGTGGGCGATCTCGGTGCCCAGCACGACCGGGCGCTGGCGCTCGGCGCCAGGCTGCTCTACGACCGCTCCGACGACCTGGAAGAGCCGCTGCGTGTCTATGCCGATCCCGCTGGGCACCCGTTCTGCATCTTCGTGGCGGCCTGAAACCCGGCCGGTCACACCGGCACGGGGATGTCGGCTGGCTCCCAGCTGACGACCACGATCGGGCAGGGCGGATGCCGCAGGCAGTCGCGCGCCACCGGCCCGATCGCATCCCGCCCCGTGGAGGCCACCCCGCCGAGCACCAGCAGCTCGGCGCCGGCGGCCCGGTCGAGCAGCACCTGCGTGGCCAGCCCTTCGGCCATCTCCACGGTGACCGGGATTAACGAGGCGGGGCCGAGGGTGGCCCGCACGGCGCTCTCCAGCCGGGCGCCTGCCGCGTCACGATCTTCGTCCCTGCCCGGCGGCAGGCAGACATGCGACGCATACGGCGCGAGCCGCCAGCGCGCGCGCTCCCAGGCGCGCACCACCTGCAGCCGGGCCGAGCGCAGCCCCGCCTCCCGCGCCGCCCAGCGCAGCGCGGCCAGGGAGGCTGGCGACTCATCGACACCGACGACAATGCGCGGATTCCCACGAGCAGAGATCATCGCGGCACCCCTTTCGCCGCGGTTCCAGTCTCGCCCAGGCCGCGGGCCGGTAGAAGGGCCGAAGGTCCCTGGCGTGAGTCGGTCCGTGGAACAGTTCCGGGATACCGCCGGCGGACGGCGGGCAGCAGACCGGCCGTCCGCGGCGGGCAGGCCGTAACGAGCGGGGGGTAGGCCGTCACCGGCGGGCCTCCTTGTCAGCACTTGTCCGCGTCAGCACTTGCCTGCGCACAGCCGCTGGCCGGCCTGTGCCGGCGGCGCCCGGCCCGCGCCGCCCGCGGCAGACTCCTGAGGTCTACCCGCGCGCGCCGGCCGGGTAACTCGGTCCACCCGCCCGCGCCGGCCGGGTAGCTCAGTCCACCCGCGCGTGCCGGACGGTAACTCGCTCCTCACTTCTTTCTCCTATCACGTATAGATCATTTCTTTTATCACGTATAGATCACGGGCCTGGTGCGAAATCGCCGAATCACCCGTTTTGAGTGACGCGCGCCAGCGCGCCAGGAGGGATATTGATGCAGTACGCCGGGCTCCAGGCCCGCCGCGCATATGCGAATCAAACGGTCGCCGAAATCCAGGAGAATTCAATGGGTACAGAAAGTGAACGAGTGGCCGGATTCGGGCGGCTGGAAGATGGCCTCCGCCAGGCCAGCGACTGGTACCTGTGGGGGCCCTACGTGAGCGAGCGCCAGTGGGGCACGGTCCGCGAGGACTACAGCGCCGACGGGGAGGCCTGGGGCTACCTGCCGCACGACCACGCGCGCTCGCAGGCCTACCGCTGGGGGGAGGATGGCATGGCCGGTTTCTGCGACATCGAGCAGCGGCTGTGCCTGGGGCTGGCGCTGTGGAACGGCCGTGACCCGATCCTGAAGGAGCGGATGTTCGGACTGACCGGCGCGGAGGCGAACCACGGCGAGGACGTCAAGGAGTACTGGTGGTACCTCGACAACATCCCCAGCCACGCCTGGAACCGCTGGCGCTACCACTACCCGCAGGCGGCGTTCCCCTATGAGAACCTCCTGGAGGAAAACGGCAGGCGCGGCAAGCTCGACCCGGAGTATGAGCTCATGGACACCGGGGTGTTCGACGGCGACCGCTACTGGATCACCGAGGTCCACTACGCCAAGGCCGACCCCACCGACCTGCTGATGCACATCACCGTGACCAACGCCGGCCCGGACGCCGCCACCCTGCACGTGCTGCCGACCGCGTGGTTCCGCAACACCTGGTCCTGGGACTTCGGCGCCCCCAAGCCGGTCATGGAGGCAGCCGGCGAGACGTCCGCCCGGATCGAGCACCCGTACCTGGGCAGCCTGGAGCTGCTGGCCGACAGCGGGCC